>NZ_JBHSQS010000003.1:0-492406 GCF_042658605.1 Micromonospora vulcania
GGAGGGGGAGGGGGAGGGGGAGCTAGAGGAGGGGGGTTAGGGCTTTTGCGTAGGTGGGGGGGATGTGGTTGGGGCCGCCGGGGGTGAAGACGTCGGAGGTGGCTACTGCGGACCAGGCTGTTGCTGGGACGGCTTCGACCAGGGCTTGGATGACCGGGGCGTCGCGCCACTGGTCCTGTTCGGCGAGCAGGCCGAGCGCCACCACCGACTCCTCGACCTCGCCAACGCACTCGAACGGCTTGTGCCCGTCCACGCCCAGCAGCTCCCGATAGCCGGGGATCTGCTCCGGGTCGGCCAGCAGGTCACCGCCGAAGATGTGGGTGACGCGCTCCCGCGGCATGAACGGTGCCATGGCCAGGAAGACGAACCGGCACTTCGGGCAGTCGCGGCACCAGCGCTCGCTCGCGTCGTGCAGCTTGAAGGCCGCGTTGCAACTGGTCACCACGTCGTCGTACCGGGTGAACCCGGCGAACAGCCGGGCGATGTGCAGCTCGGAGAGCGAGCGCAGCAGCGAGAAGTACGGGTCGGTGAGGCCGGCGTGCTCGGCGAGCGCCGCCCGCAGCAGACCCTCGGCCTCGACGCCCTTGGACCACTGGTGGTTGATCTCGTGACCGTTCCAGACCAGGTTCGGGTCGGACGCCGAGCGCTCGTTGGACATCACCACCGGGCCGAGCCCGTGCAGCACCGCGGTGGCCACCGCGATCAGCGAGTTGATCGCGGTGACCGGGATGTGGCCGTTCAGCGCGCCGGCCGCGTTCAGCTCGAACAGCACCGGGTCGATCCGCCGGCGGGCGGCCAGCGGGGTCAACCCGGACGCCTCGTTGACCGAGACGATCACATGGTTCGGGTTGACCGAGAACGGCACCGGGTCCAGGTCGGCCCGGCGCAGCGCCTCCAGGGTGACGATCGAGTCCTTGCCGCCGCCGACGGCGGAGAGCGGGCGACGGTCGGAATCGTCGTACACGCGTGGCGACTCCGGTGAGCCGGCCGGCACCTCCGGGCGCAGTTCCAGCACGTACGGCAGTTGGTTGCGGTACGCGTACTCCGCGAGGCCCTGGGTGTAGATGGCGGTGACGTAGTCGACGGCGGCCGCGCCCAGCGGCGCCGGCAGCACCAGCCGGGGCGGCGCGGCGGCCTTGTAGTAGCTGACCCCGGCGACCAGGTGCAGCACCTCCAGCACCCGGCCGAGTGTGGCGACCGTCTCGTCCGACGGCGGGGTCGCCGGCAGCGGGAGAGTGATCACCTCGGTGAACCGCTGCTCACCGGCCGGACCGGTCAGGGCGTAGTCGAACAACACCTCGCCGGTGGCGAAGTCGATCGAGTAGGACGGGAAGGTGAAGGCGTCCATCCGCCGGAGCTGCTCGTTGGGCACACGCCATACTAGGCCCTGGTTCGTCCGGCCGTGTCCGGCTGCGCCGGACCCTGCCCGTTCCACCGCCGCCGACACCCCCGAGGAGAGCCCCGTGCGCCTGTCTGACCTGCGCGGACGTACCGTCGCCGTCTGGGGTACCGGCCGGGAGGGCCGGGCGGCGGTGACCGCGATCGCCGCGCACGGCCCGGCCGACCTGGTCGCCGTGGACGACAGCGCCAACTTCCTCTCGTTGCCGTGGGACGGCCCGTTGGCCGAGGCGGCTCCGCTGGTCACCGGGGAGGCGGGCTTCGAGCGGCTGGCCGCCGCGGACGTGGTGGTCCGCTCGCCGGGCGTGCCGCAGACCCACCCGTGGCTGGTCGAGCTGCGCCGTCGTGGTGTCACCATCACGCAGGGCACCGCGCTCTGGATGGCCGACCACGCCGCGCGCGCCGTCGGGGTCACCGGCAGCAAGGGCAAGAGCACCACGTCCAGCCTGATCAGTCACCTGCTCACCGCGATGGGCCGGTCGAACGTCTTCGGTGGCAACATCGGCGTACCGACGCTGGACCTGCCCGAGGCGGAGCTGTACGTGCTGGAGCTGTCCAGCTACCAGTGCAGCGACCTGACCGACTCGCCGCGGGTGGCCGTGGTCACCGCGCTCTTCCCCGAGCACCTGGACGCGCACGGCGGGGAGCGGGAGTACTACCGGGACAAGCTGAACCTGCTCGCCCACGGCCCGGAGACGATCGTGGTGAACGGCGCCGATCCCCGGCTCGCCGCCGAGCTCGGCGACCGGCCGGCGGTACGCGCGGGTCACCCCGACACCACCCACGTCGCCACCGGCCTGGACGGCACGCCCTGGTTCCATCTCGGCGACCAGCCGCTCTTTCCGCGTGCCGTGCTGCCCCTGGTCGGCCGGCACAACGAGGGCAACCTGTGCGTCGCCCTCGCCGTGCTCGACGCGCTCGGCGTGGACGTGGTGGCCAGCAAGGACAGCCTCGCCGTCGCGGTCGCCGAGTTCCAGGGGCTGGCCCACCGGCTCACCGAGATCGTCGACCCGTCCGGGTTGACCTTCGTCGACGACACCCTGGCCACCAGCCCGTACGCGGCCATGCACGCCATCGACGCGTACGACGGGCGGCCGTTGACCGTGATCGTCGGGGGCAACGACCGGGGGTTGGACTACACCCCGTTGGCCGAGCACCTGGCGGAGCGGGAGTTGACCGTCATCGGCATCCCGGACAGCGGTGCCCGGATCGTCGAGGCGCTCTCCGGCCTGCCCAAGGTGCGTACCGAACTGGTCGACGACCTGGTGGACGCGGTGCGGCTGTCCCGGGAGTTGACGCCGGTCGGCGGGGTGGTGCTGCTGTCCCCGGCCGCGCCCAGCTACGGCCGGTTCCGCAACTTCGAGCACCGGTCCGAGGTCTTCGCCGAGGCCGTCGCCGACACCGCCGGCTGAACTCGGGCCGGTTCAGCGGGATCCTGACCGCCGTCGGCGGAGCCAGGAGCGGCGGGCCGGCGACGTCTCGTCGCCGAGGTCGGGCTCCGGTTGGCCGGTCCCCTCGCGCCGCCACCGGTTGCCCTGCTGGTCGGTGAAGCACAGCTGCACCGTCGCCGACGCGTACCCGGTGAGGTCGATGCTGCGGTCGACGGCGATGAACAGTTCCGCGGCGGTCCCGCCGTCGAGCCGGTCGACCGGGCCGGTCACCGTGGCCTCCGGCACGCGTCGGCCGCCGGGAGCCGGGTCGCCGGAGTGCACCACCGGCGTCGCCACCAGGTCGAAGACCGGCCCGTCGCTGTCGTTGGCGACCCGTACGCGCAGGACGCCCTTGCCCTCGGTGCGGGTGGTGGTGGAGACGAGGCGTGCTTGCCGGGCCTGCGCGGCCTGGTCCTCGCGTCGCCGTGCCCGCAGTTCACGGCGCAGGCTGAGCACGCCGAAGAGCAGCGTGCCGACAGTGCCGAGCCCGCCGAACCAGTCCGGGACAGAGCCCCAGTCGATGCCCCAACCGGTCCGAATGATCGTCAGGGCCTCCACAATCGACATGCGACCAACGGTAGTCGTGGTACCCCAGTCCGCCCTCGGCTCCACCGTTCAGCGACTCCCATCGGCCGTCCTGTCCACGGGACTGCGTCTTTCATGTTGGTCCGGCTTCCTAGCGTGATTGAGAGAGCTTGACGCGGGTACTGTTGGGTTAACGGATCACGCGATCGGCCGCCCCCCTCGGCCCGGACCAACCATCGTGGAGCCTGCCGTCACGCCCCTCCGGGAGGCCAGATGACTCACCGTCGCCCCACCTTCCACCGGCCCGACCGGGCCCGGCCCGCCCGCCTCCGCACGGGCCGTCCGGGGCGTGGCAGCCCGGGTACGCGCCGAAGGGAGTCGAGCCGCACGGAGCCGGGCCGATGACCGCGCCGGCACAGACCACCGGGTTCTCGATCATCCCGCCCCGCCGTAACCGGCTGCCGCTGCGCGGGCGCGACGAACTGGTCGAGACGATTCTGCGGGCCGCCGAGCCGCCCACTGGCACCACGCGTGCTCCGGAGGAGGCCACCCAGATCCTCTGGGGGCTGGGCGGCTGTGGCAAGAGCCTCACCGCCCAGGAGGTGGCCCGTCAGCTCGAGGAGCGTGGCCGGCTGGTCTGGTGGATCTCGGCGAAGGACTCCGCGCGGGTCAGCGCCGGCATGCGTGAGATCGCAGGTCAGCTCCAGGCGCCGGAGAACCAGCTCGACCTCGCCTGGGCCGGCAAGGCCCGCAGCCCGGTGGAACTGGTCTGGGACCTGTTGAACAACTCCCACCGGCCCTGGTTGCTGATCTTCGACAACGCGGACGAGCCGACGTTGCTGGCACCCGCCGACGGGCAGGTCGCCGACGGCACGGGCTGGCTCCGTCAGCCGCGTACGGCCAACGGGCTGGTCCTGGTCACCACGCGCGACGGAAGGCGGGACACCTGGGGCGAATGGTCCACGATGTACCTGGTGGACAAGTTGTCGCCGGCGGACGGCGCGCAGGTCCTCGTCGACCTCGCCGGCACGGCCCCCGGCACGCTGGCTGAGGCGACCGGGCTCGCGGCCCGGCTCAAGGGGCACCCGCTGGCGCTGCGCGGTGCCGGCACCTACCTGGCAGAGGCCAACCGCATCCCGGTCGGCACCACCCGGTCCTCGATCCGCACCTACGACGACTACCGGGAGGCGCTGGACCGGCGGACCGGCACCGGCACCCGGCGAAACGGCTCCAGCGGTTTCGACCGGGCCGTCCGTCCGGTGGTGCAGTCCTGGGAGATGTCACTGGACCTGCTCGCCGGGCGCGGGCTCGACCAGGCCCGGCCGGTGCTCCGTCTGCTGGCCTGCCTCGGCGACGCACCGATTCCCTACGCCGTGCTGCTCGACCCGGTCCGGTTGTCGGCCTCGCCGCTGGTCGGCGAGATCGGCGAGGATCGCCTGCGGGACGTCCTGCGGTCGTTGGCGGACTTCGCGTTGGTCGATCTCGGGACGATCGAGTCGCTGCCGGCCCAGTCCTCGGTCGCCTACGTGGTCACCCTGCACCCGTTGGTACGTGAGCTGATCCGCGACCTGCCCGACGTGGTGGCTGGTCGGGCCGCGTACCACGAGTTGGTGCTCGACCTGCTGGACGCGCTTCGGCTGCGCGATCCGGACCGTCCCCGCGAGGAGGAGTTCGACCCCGACGAGCCGGACAAGTGGGCGAGCTGGCACGTGCTGGCACCACCCACGATGGGCGCGGTGCTGGATTTCCTCGACAGTGGCGACCTGCCCCGGGCCCGGCCCGACCTGCTGGACGTGGCGCTCGACCTGGCCCGGCTCATCGCCCGCTACATCCTGGCCGTCGGCCTGCCCGGGCAGGCGGAGATCTTCCTGGATCTCTGCCTGGCCGGATGCCGTCGCATCGGCGTCGACCTGGACGACCGGCCGGCACTGAGCCTCCGCCACGAACGCTCCCGGGCGGCGCTGGAGCAGGGCCACCTGAGCTGGGCCGAGACCGAGCTCCGCGCCATCATCCCGGCCCGGGAGGCGCTGCTCGGACGGGAGCACCGCAACACCCTTGCCAGCCGGCACAAGCTGGCCCGGACCATCCTGGAACAGGGTCGGTGGCGCGACGCCGAGGACGAACTGCGGGACATCGTCCAGGCCGAGTACCGGGTACGCGGCCCCGAGGACCGGGACACCATGACCGCGCGGCACAGCCTGGCCCGTGCGATCGTCTACCAGGGACGGTACGACGAGGCACACACCGAGCTGGCCGAGATCCTGGAGATCCGGCTGCGGCACTGGGCACCAGACCACTTCGAGACCCTGACGGTCCGGCACACCCTGGACCTGTGTCGACTGCGCCAGGGCGAGGCCGAGGAGGCCCTCGCCGACCTTCGCGAGATCCTCTCGACGGACAGCGCCAAGCGGCAGGTGCAGCACGTCGCCATGATCGCGGCCCGGCACACCCTGGCGGAATGTCTCATCGCCACCGGTGCCACCGTCGAGGCGGAGAAGGTGCTGGTCGGGGTGGTCGAGGACCGGCGGCGGATTCTCGGCGACGACCACGCCGACACGGTCCGGGCCGAGACCGACCTCAGGAAGCTACGTGGCGAGTGACGGTCGGGACGTCGAGGTCCCGCTCCGGATCCGCAGCCAGCCTGACGAGGAGCTTACGTGAGTGATCAACTACGTCGCCGGGACCGACTGACCGCCGAGTCGTTGCGGGAGTTGGCGATCGGCGAGATCGACGTGATCTGGCACCGCGAGTACTACCCGCCGGAGCAGTGCGACGCCGCGTTGCCCCGGGTGGTCCGCGCCGTCGACGACGCCAACTTCCTGCTCACCAAGGAGTTCACCAGCGTCGGCACGTCGATGGGCGAGGTGGCGAACGGCGGCGAGATCGTCCAGCGCTATCTGGACACCTCCGCCGACACCACCCGGCTGATCCGCCACGACGTGTTCGCCGGGCAGCAGTCACCCACCGACCTGATCCGCCTCGACCTGGACGAGATGTGGCCGTACGGGGCGACCGTCGGGCGGCATGACGGCCGGATGATGCTGCCCGGCGTACTGCGTCGGATGACCCCCGGTGGTCGGGGCCGTCCGCACATCGACCGCCGGCAGATCCCGCTGCTGGACACCTACCGGCTGCACCGGCGTCTGGGGGTGAACATCTATCTGGAGGTGCCGGAGCCCGGCGCGGGTGGCGAGATCGACTTCTGGGGAAGCCTGTCGGAGGAGGAGTTCGTGGCGCTCAAGGCCGACCCGTTCGACTACGGCATCGAGCCGGAGCGGGTCGGTCCGCCGGTGGACACCGTGCTGCCCGGCAAGGGTGATCTGGTGATGTTCGAGGCGGGTCGGATGCACGGCGTTCGCGAGGTGCGGGCAGGCTGCCGTACCTCGGCGGCCTGCTTCGTCGGTGTTCGTACGGAGGCGGACCCGCTGCTCGTCTTCGCGTAGGGCCACGCGAAGGGTCACGCCGGGCGGGTCAGGGTGGTGTGCAGGGCGCGCATCGAGCGGATCGCGGAGCGGATCTCCTGGAGGTAGCGGCCCGGGGTGAGCGTCTGCTCGGGGAGCGCCGCCAGGTCGGCGACCGCCGGGTCGACGCCGACGGTGTCGATCCCGCAGCCGTACGGCACGGCCAGGGTGCGCAGCGCGTCGCAGTGCTGGAACGGCACGTAGATCGGTGCGGTGACCAGCAGCACCGCATCGCCCGGGGCGAGCTGGGCGTGCCCGGCCCAGAACCGCTGCGTGTCGGCGGTGTGCGCGCGACGCCGATCCGGCTCACTGGACGGCGCGGCGAGCACGCGTACCGGCGGCAGACCGGCCGGGCGGTAGGTCCGCGACGACCAGGAGTGGTGCGGGTGGCCCGCGTCGAGGCCGTCCTGCTGAGCCGGGGCGGTCACCCCGAACACCTGCCGTACGGCGGCGTCGAGGACGTCGACTTCGGTGTCGGCGTCCGGCAGGTGCGCCTCGGCCAGCGTCCGCCGTTCCCAGTCGGACAACGGCCGGAAGCTGCCCAGCACGGCCACCTCGCCGCTCACCCGCAAGCCGGCGCGCAGCAGGTGTGCGGCGTACGCGACGCGGCGTACACAGGCGTGCGCGAGGCCGCCGAGCACCACCAGATGGGCGTACGCGGCCCGGTCCGGCGCCACCGGGCGGACCAGGCCGAGCGCGTGCGCGGCGGCGAGCACCAGCGCGGCGGTGTCCGGGTCGAGGTCCGGCTCCCGGGCCTCGGGTCGTTCTCGGCCGCCCCGGAAGTCCCAGTGCCGGGCGGAGAACTCGTCCAGGAACTGGAGCACGTCGGCGAGGTCGCCGGCCGGCCACGTGCCACCGAAGAGGGCGACCAGTCGGCGCATCGGGTCCGCGCAGACCCATTCGGCGAGGTCGGCGGCCTGCTCGCCCGGGGCCGCGGTGGGCAGCGGTACGGGCAGCTCAGGCACCAGCGGATCGTACCCGGCGGGGAGCTGACGCATTGTCAGGAGCCGGCGCGTCCTGCACTACACAGTGGCAGTTGTCCATGCCGGTCGGCGGTGGGAGCGTGCGGTATCCACGAACGCCGCTGAGAGGTTGCCCCGATGACCGACGACCTGCTGGCCCGACACCGGGCCGTGCTCCCGTCCTGGATGCCGCTGTACTACGCCGAGCCGATCGAGCTGGTCGCCGGGTCGGGCCGTCGGGTCACCGACGCTCAGGGCCGCAGCTACCTGGACTTCTTCGGCGGCGTGCTGACCAACATGATCGGGTACGACATCCCGGAGATCCGGGAGGCGGTCGAGCGTCAGCTCGCCACCGGCATCGTGCACAGCTCGACGCTCTATCTGATCCGGCAGCAGGTGGAGCTGGCCGAGAAGATCGCCCAGCGGTCCGGCATCCCGGACGCCCGCGTCTTCTTCACCAACTCCGGCACCGAGGCGAACGAGGCGGCCCTGCTGGTGGCCACCAACTACCGCCGCTCGCACCAGGTACTGGCCGTACGCAACAGCTACCACGGCCGGTCGTACGCGGCGATGGGTGTGACCGGCAACCGCAACTGGTCGGCCAGCGGGCTCAACCCGTTGCAGGTGGCCTGGCTGCACTCGGCCGACCGGGTCCGCGGTCTGCTCGCCCGGCTCGGCCCCGACGAGCAGGTCGACGCGGCGGTGGAGGACCTGCGCGAGGTGTTGGCGACGCAGACCACCGGTGACGTGGCCGCGTTGATCGCCGAGCCGATCCAGGGCGTGGGTGGCTTCGTGCACCCGCCGGACGGGCTCTTCGCCGGTTGGAAGAAGGTCCTCGACGAGACCGGCATCCTGTTCATCGCCGACGAGGTGCAGACCGGTTGGGGGCGTACCGGGGAGCACTTCTGGGGCTACCAGGCGCACGGGATCGTCCCCGACCTGCTCACCTTCGCCAAGGGCATCGGCAACGGGTTCGCGCTGGCCGGGGTGGTCGGCCGGGCCGAGGTGCTGGAGTCGGTACCGGCGATCAGCTTCTCCACCTTCGGCGGCAACCCGGTCTCCACGGCGGCCGGCAACGCGGTGCTCGACTACCTCGTCGAGCACGACCTCCAGGCGAACGCGGCCCGCGTCGGCGCGATCCTCGCCGACGGCTTGCGGTCCGCCGTGGGCGGTCTCGACTGCGTCGCCGAGGTACGCGGAAAGGGGCTGATGCTCGGCGTCGAGTTCGTCCGGCCGGGCACCAACGAGCCCGACCCGGCGCTGACCAACCGGGTCTTCGAGGCAGCTCGGGACGGTGGCCTTCTGACCGGCAAGGGCGGCCTGTACGGCAACGTGCTGCGGATGGGTCCACCGTTGACGCTGACCGAGGAGGAGGCCCGCGAGGGCCTGGCGATCCTCGTCGACGCGATCCGGTCGGTGACGGGGGAGGAGGCATGAGCATCGGCCACTTCGTCGACGGTAAGCGGGTCGGCGGCACGTCGGAGCGCCGCGGCGACGTGTTCGACCCGGCGACCGGTCGGCGTACCGCCGAGGTGGAGCTGGCCTGCACCGCGGACGTGGACGTCGCCGTGCAGGCCGCCGCCCGCGCGGCCCGCGCCTGGCGGGACGCGTCGCTGGCGAGGCGATCGGGGGTGCTGTTCGCCTTTCGGGAGTTGGTGCACAGCCGTCGGGACCGGCTGGCCGAGGTGATCACCGCCGAGCACGGCAAGGTGCTCGCCGACGCCGCCGGCGAGGTGCAGCGCGGCCTGGAGGTGATCGAGTACGCCTGCGGCCTCGCCTCGGCACTGCGCGGCGCGTTCAGCGAGAACGTGTCCACCGAGGTCGACTCGTACACCATCCGGCAGCCGCTCGGGGTGGTCGCGGTGATCTCGCCGTTCAACTTCCCGGTGATGGTGCCGCTGTGGTTCGTGCCGGTCGCGGTGGCCTGCGGCAACGCGGTGGTGCTCAAGCCCAGCGAGAAGGACCCGAGCGCGGCGCTGCTGCTGGCCGAGTGGTTCGCCGAGGCGGGCCTGCCGGACGGGGTGCTCAACGTGGTCAACGGGGACAAGGTGGCCGTCGACGCGTTGCTGGACCACCCGGAGGTGCGGGCCGTGTCGTTCGTCGGCTCCACCCCGATCGCCCGGTACGTCTACCAGCGCGGCACCGCCGCCGGTAAGCGGGTCCAGGCCCTCGGCGGTGCGAAGAACCACATGGTGGTCCTCCCCGACGCCGACCTGGACCTGGCCGCCGACGCGGCGGTCAACGCCGGGTTCGGCTCGGCGGGGGAGCGGTGCATGGCCATCTCGGTGCTGGTGGCCGTGGAGCCGGTCGCGGACGCGCTCGTCGAGCGGATCGCCGCACGGATGGCCGGGCTGCGCACCGGCGACGGCCGGCGGGGTTGTGACATGGGTCCGCTGGTGACGGCCGCGCACGCCGCGAAAGTGCGGTCCTACGTGGATGCCGGCGTGGCGGCCGGCGCGATGCCGGTGGTGGATGGTCGGGACGTGACGCCGGACGGTGACCCGGACGGCTTCTGGCTGGGCCCGACGCTGTTCGACCGGGTGACCCCGCAGATGTCGATCTACACCGACGAGATCTTCGGTCCGGTGCTCAGCGTGGTCCGGGTCGGCTCGTACGACGAGGCGGTCGAGTTGGTCAACGCCAGCCCGTACGGCAACGGCACGGCGATCTTCACCAACGACGGTGGCGCGGCGCGGCGGTACCAGCACGAGGTCCAGGTGGGCATGGTCGGGATCAACGTGCCGATCCCGGTGCCGATGGCGTACCACTCGTTCGGCGGCTGGAAATCGTCGCTCTTCGGCGACCTGCACGCGCACGGTGAGGACGGCGTGCGGTTCTTCACGCGGGGCAAGGTCGTCACGAGTCGGTGGCTGGATCCTCGGCACGGCGGGGTGAACCTGGGCTTCCCGACCCAGACCTGAGGTGCGGGTGGGTAACGGGTGGACCGCCAGGGGTTGAAGTCCGCGCGCCGGTGACGTAGAAATTCTTCAGCAACATCATGTGAACTGAAGAGAATAAACGTGAACGTGCCTCGCGCGACGGACGCCTTTCCCCCATGCCGGCGGTCCGCCCGACCCGACCCGAGGAGACACCATGAACAGGCGTGACATCCTGCGTCGCAGCGCCACCGCCGGCCTGCTGGCCACCCCTGCGGCCGGCCTGCTGGCCGGCTGCGTCACCGGCGGCGGCGACGACCAGGGCGAGACCACCACCTACAAGGGCACCAAGAGCGAGCAGAACCCGCTCGGCGTCAAGGAGGACGCTCCGCTCGAGGTGGTGATCTTCGGCGGCGGGTTCGGTGAGGAGTACGCCAAGGCCCACGAGGCCATGTACACCGAGAAGTACCCGAAGGCGAAGATCAAGCACTCCTCCACCCAGGAGATCAGCAAGACCCTCCAGCCGCGCTTCGTCGACGGCACCCCGCCCGACGTGGTCAACAACTCCGGCACCGGCCAGATCGACTTCAACGGCCTGGTCAGCCAGAACGCCCTCGCCGACCTCGGCGAACTGCTCGCCGCCCCGAGCCTCGACATCCCCGGCAAGACGGTCAAGGACACCCTGCTGCCCGGCGCGGTCGAGATCGGCTCGTACGACGGCAAGTTCCTGGTGCTCAACTACACCTACACCGCGTACGGCATCTGGTACTCCAACAAGCTGTTCACCGAGCGTCAGTGGGAGTACGCCAAGACCTGGGACGAGCACATCGCGCTCTGCAGGCAGATCAAGGCAGCCGGCATCGCGCCCTGGACGTACGCCGGCCTGCACCCGCGCTACATGAGCTGGCCGCTGATCGCCACGGCGATCAAGCTCGGTGGCCCGTCGGTGGCTCTCGCGCTCGACAACCTGGAGCCGAACGCCTGGAAGTCCGACTCGATGAAGGCCGCCGCCGACGCGTGGCACCAGATCGTCAAGGACAAGTTCATCCTGGAGGGCTCGCCCGGCCTGGACCACAAGCAGTCGCAGACCGCCTGGTGCCAGGGCAAGGCCGCGTTCATCTCCTGCGGCTCCTGGCTGGAGAGCGAGCAGAAGGACGTCACCCCGGCCGGGTTCAACATGACCATCGCGCCCACCCCGAGCCTGGGCAGCGGCGACAAGCTGCCGTTCGAGGCGATCCGGGGCACCGCCGGTGAGCCGTTCATGGTGCCCGCCAAGGCCCGCAACGTCGCCGGCGGCCTGGAGTACTTCCGGACCATGCTCTCCAAGAAGGGCGCCCAGGACTTCACCAAGAAGGTCGCCAGCCTCACCGTGGTGGCCGGGGCCAGCGACGGCGTCGAGCTGCCGTACGGGCTGAACACCGTGGTCAAGGCGCTCGACGCGTCCGGCGCCAACGGCTTCAACTGGGTCTACAACAACTACTACCGCAAGCTGGAGCGCAACCTCGTCGACGCAGCGTGCGGCGAGTTCTTCAGCGGCCGGATCGGCCCGGCGGAGTTCCTTGAGCAGTGCCAGAAGGGCGCCGACTCGATCGCCCAGGACAGCTCGATCAAGAAGTACAAGCGAGCGGCCTGACAGCCCGGCCGGTGGGAGCGGGTTCGTCCCGCCCCCACCGGCCGTACCCCGGAAAGGTCCTCATCGTGAGACATGGCAAGTGGCCGTTGATCGTCACCTTCACGGTGCCGCCGGTCCTGCTCTACGTTGTCTTCGTCGTGTCGCCGTACCTGCAGGCGTTCCAGATCTCCACCACCGACTGGCTCGGCTACTCGGCCGAGGCCAACCCGGTCGGGCTGGCGAACTTCAAGACCCTGTGGCACGACGACTACGTCTGGAACGCGTTGAAGAACAACGTGATCCTGCTGGCGCTGGTGCCGGTGCTGACCATCGTGCTCGGGCTGTTCTTCGCCACCATGCTCGCCATGGGCGGGCGCAAGGGCCGCGCGGGGGTGACCGGGGTACGCGGCGGCGCGCTCTACCGCACCGTCTACTTCTTCCCGCAGGTGCTCTCCGTGGTGATCATCGCGCTGCTCTGGAAGGAGGTCTACCACCCGAGCCAGGGGCTGCTCAGCGCCGCGCTGCACACCGTCGGCCTTTCCGCGCCGACCTGGCTCGGCGACCCGGCCACCGCGTTCTGGTGCGTGCTGGCCGTGATGGTGTGGAGCAACGTCGGCTTCTACGTCGTGTTGTTCGGGGCGGCGATGTCGGCCGTGCCGAAGGAGATCTACGAGGCGGTGCTGCTGGACGGCGCGTCGCGCTTCACCACGCTGCGCCGGGTCACCCTGCCGCTGCTCTGGGACACCGTCCAGGTCGCCTGGGTCTACCTGGCCATCTTCGCCCTGGACGGGTTCGTCCTGGTGCAGCTGATGACCAACGGTGGGCCGAACTTCTCCACCGACGTGATCGGCGTACGGATGTACGACACCGCCTTCGGCACTGAGACCAAGTTCGGCTACGCCTCGGCGATCGGCGTGGTGATGTTCTTCCTGACCCTCTCGGTGGCGGTGCTGTCGCTGCGGGTCGGCCGGCGAGATCGGATCGAATACTCGTGACCACACTGGATCGGACCACCCCCACCGTGCCGGCGCCGGCCGCCGGCCGGGACGCGCAGCTGCGTCCGGACCGCGGCGTGGCGAACGCCTTCTCGCACGGTTTCCTGCTGATCTGGGGCCTGCTCACCGTCCTGCCGCTGGTGTGGATGTTCATCAGCTCGTTCAAGACCAACGGCGAGATCCTGGCCGACCCGTGGGGGCTGCCCGGGGCGCTGCACCTGGACAACTGGACGCGGGCCTGGACCGGAGCCCACCTCGGCCGGTACTTCCTCAACAGCCTCGTGGTGGTGGCCGGCTCGGTCAGTCTCACCATGCTGATGGGCTCCACCGCCGCGTACGTCTTCGCCCGGTACGAGTTCCGCGGCAAGCAGTTCGTCTACTACCTGTTCGTCGGCGGGCTGATGTTCCCGGTGTTCCTCGCCCTGGTGCCGCTCTTCTTCGTGGTCCGCAAGGTCGGCCTCTACAACGACTGGGCCGGGCTGATCCTGGTGTACGCGGCCTACTCGTTGCCGTTCACGGTGTTCTTCCTGACCGCCTTCTTCCGAACCCTGCCGACCTCGGTGGCGGAGGCGGCGATGGTCGACGGCTGCGGTCACTTCCGGCTCTTCTTCCGGGTGATGCTGCCGATGGCGCGTCCGGGAATGATCAGCGTGGCGATCTTCAACTTCCTGACCCACTGGAACCAGTTCCTGTTACCGCAGGTGTTGTTGCAGGGCGACAAGTCCAAGTGGATGCTCGCCCAGGGCCTGTTCGACCTGTCGGTCAGTCAGGGCTACGCCGGCGACTACGCTCGGCTCTTCGCCGGGCTGAGCATCGCGGTGCTGCCGGTGCTCGTCGTCTACATGCTCTTTCAGCGACAGGTGCAGGCCGGGCTCACCGCAGGCCAGCTCAAGTAGCGTCTGCCCGGGGCAGTGGGACATCTCCCGCCTATCGTTGGCGGTATGACCGTGACCCACGTACAGCTACTCTCCGTACCCGTCGCCGACCAGGACCGGGCCCGCGACTTCTACGTCGACGTGCTCGGGTTCGAGCTGGTCCGGGACAACCCGATGGGCCCCGACGGCGGACGCTGGGTGCAGGTCGCGCCGAGCGGCGCCGCCACCGCGCTCACGCTGGTCACCTGGTTTCCCAGCATGCCGCCCGGGTCGCTCAAGGGCCTGGTGCTGGAGACCGACGACCTGGACGCCGACGTCGTCCGGCTGCGGGAGCGGGGAGTCGCCCTCCCCGACGGCGATGTCCACGTCGCCCCCTGGGGTCGGTACGTCACCTTCGACGACCCGGACGGCAACGGCATCGTCCTACAGGAGACCAGCATCTGAGTCGGCCACAACACTGACCGATTCCGATCTCACGCCGCTCGCGGGTGTCGGCCCCCTCGCGGGGGTCCTCGCTGCGCCGAGAGCCCCCTGCGCCGAGTGCGGCGCGGTGATCGCGCTCGATCCAGGAAAGAGTGCCCTTCCCGGCGGCGGAAGGCACTGCATCCTGGATCGAGCGCGATCATGCGGCGGGCGCGGCGGGCGCGGCGGGCGCGGCGGGCGCGGCGGGTGCGGCGGGCGTGGCGGCGCCTGGTGGTGGCGGCGCTTGGGCGGTGGTCAGGGGTTGGTGGGGAAGATCCTGGCGTGCAGCGCGGCCGGGTCGGTCACCTCGGGCAGGTCGCGCGCGGCGAGCCAGGCTGCAGCGGCGGCCCCGTCACCGGCGGTACGCAGGGGAGCCTGCGGCCAGTGCCGGCCCACCTCGGCCCGAACAGCGGCAGCCAGCGGGGTGTCCGCGGTGAGCAGCCCGCCACCGAGTACGACGGGCGTCACCGCGTCGGGCGGTCGGATCCGGCCCACGCTGTCGGCCAGGTGCGCGGCGGCCTCGGCGATCAGCGCCTGCGCGACCGGTTCACCTCCGGCGGCGGCGGTGACGACCAGCGGCGCGAGTCGCGCCAGTTCGATCGGCGGCCGACGGGTCACCACCTGGATCGTCGCGTCCACGGTGTCCCGGGGGCGGGCCGCGATCTCGGCGCTGCCCGTCAGGTCGGTCAGCACCGCCGTGGCCAGCGGGCCGAGGGCGTGGCCGGCGTCCAGGTCGGCGAGGAGCCGGCGGACCGACTCGCGGCCCAGCCAGAAACCCGACCCGGCGTCGCCGAGCAGCCAGCCGTGGCCGTCGGCGATCCGGTCCAGCCGCAGGTCGCGGACCTGCGCGGTGATCGCTCCGGTGCCGGCGATGAGCACCGTCCCGTCCGGGTCGGCGGTGCCGGAGGCGTAGGCGACCAGGGCGTCGCCGTGGACGGTGTACGGGCAGCGCAGGCCGGCGTCGTGCCAGGCGTGGTCGAAGGCGGCCCGTCCGGCTGGGTCGGCGAGCAGCCGGGCCGCCCCGGCGAGCCCGATGGTGCCGGCCGCCACCCGGGTCGGGTCGACGCCGACGAGCGCCCCGCGCAGAGCGGTCAGCAACTCGGTCGCGGCCCGCTCGGCGCCGTGGCTGGTGGGGTTGCCACCGCCGGCGCGGCCGGTGCCGAGGCGTTCACCGGTCAGTGTCAGGGCGGTCGCCCGGGTGGACGTACCGCCGATGTCGAGACCGATCACGACGCTGTCGGACATCGGCACGAGCCTCCTTGCGGTGCGTGGTCGCGGGCCTGTTCATGCTGGTCGGCGCGGTTGCATTGGGCAAGATCTCGCGGGCGCGGCGGGCTGTGCGCCAGGTAACAGTTTGAAAACTTCGCCCACAGTCTTGACACGGAGGGGCGTTCAGTAAGAACTTTTACCACTAACAGTTAACAGTCTTTTCGGAAAGGCCAGGCGTCCCATGGTTGATCACGAGGTGGACACCGCCGCGGGGACCGCGGTGGTCGACGCCGAGTCGTTCGACCGGCGGGGCGCGCTCGGGTCCGCCTCCGAGGGGGTGCTGGCGCGCGTCCGCGGCGGGCTCGGCGAGCTGACCGGTGCGCTGCGCCGGGTCGCCGAGCACGTGCTGAGCGACCCGGAGGCCGCCGCCCGGTCCACCATCGTCGAGTTGGCCGAGCGCAGCGGCACCTCACCGGCGACCATCACCCGCTTCTGCCGGGCGATGGGCTTCGAGGGGTACGCGGACCTGCGGCTGGGCATCGCGGCCGAGACCGGCCGGGCCCGCTCGGCCGGCTGGACCGTCGACATCGGACGCGAGATCCAGCCGAGCGACCCGCTGGCTCGGGTGCTCGACCAGATCATGGCCGCCGACACCCGGGCCATGCACGACACTGCCGCACTGCTCGACCTCGCCGAGGTGGAGCGGGCCGCGGTGGCGATCGCCGGCGCCAGCCGGGTGAACATCTTCGGTGCCAGCGGCAGCGCCCTCGTCGGCGAGGAGATGCAGTTCAGCCTGCACCGCATCGGGGTGGCCGCGTGGGCCTGGAACGACGTGCACGAGGGCCTGGCCAGCGCCGCGCTGCTGCGCGCCGGTGACGTCGCACTGGGCATCTCGCACACCGGCCAGACCCGGGAGACGATCGAGATGCTCGCCGAGGGCGGCAGCCGGGGCGCCACCACGGTCGCGCTCACCGGCTTCCCCCGCTCGCCGCTGGCCGAGCTGGCGGACATCGTGCTGGTGACCGCCAGCCAGGCGACCACCTTCCGGCCGGACGCGCTCTCGGCCCGCCATCCCCAACTGGTGGTGCTCGACCTGCTCTACATCGCCGTCGCCCAGCGCACCCACGACCGCGCGCACGCGGCCTTCCGGCGTACCGCGCAGGCCGTCGACGGGCACAAGGCCGCGAAGGGAGCCCTCTCATGATCAGCGCCCAGGGGTACGCGGACGCGGTCCGCCCGGTGCTCGACCGGCTGCTCGACTCCGAGGCCGACGGCATCACCCGGGCCGCCGACCTGATCGCCGACAGCCTGCGCGCCGGCGGCGTACTCCAGGCGTTCGGCGCCGGGCACTCCGAGGCGTTCGCCGGCGAACTGGTCGCCCGGGCCGGCGGGCTGGTCCCCACCAACCGGCTCTCGGTGCGTGACCTGGTGCTGCACGGCGACGCCCCGCGTGGCGTGCTCGCCGACCCCAAGCTGGAACGCGATCCCTCCATCGCCCACCAGATCTACGCGCTCGCGGCACCCCAGCCGCGGGACGTGTTCGTGGTGGCGTCCCAGTCCGGCATCAACGGCTCGGTGGTCGAGCTGGCGGCGCTGGTCACCGAGCGTGGTCACCCGTTGATCGCGGTCACCTCGGTCGAGCACACCGCACGGGTCGCTCCTCGGCACCCGTCCGGTCAGCGGCTCGCCGACCTCGCCGACGTCGTGCTGGACAACGGCGCGCCGTACGGCGACGCACTGCTGCCGCTCGAGGGCGGCGGCGCGGTCTGTGCGGTCTCCTCGGTCACCACGGCGCTGCTGGCGCAGCTGCTGACCGCGGAGGTCGTACGACGGTTCCATCAGGCCGGAGAGGTACCCCCTATCTACCTCTCCGCCAACGTCCCCGGCGGGGACGAGCACAACATCGCCCTCGAGTCGCGGTATGCCGGGCGTCTCCGGCGTACCGCCTGACCCGACACACAAGGAGAGTCAGAGATGTCGGTTACCCCCGAGAACCTCGGCGACCTGAGCCGCCGGACCCTGTTGCAGCGCGCGGCGGCGGCTGGCCTGCTGGTCACCCCGGCCGTCGGCCTGCTGAGCGCCTGCGCCGGCAGTGACCCGGAGAAGTCCGACGACTCCGGTACCGCGAAGAGCAAGGACAACCCGTTCGGCGTCAAGGACGGCAGCGCGGTCAAGGTGGTCGTCTTCAACGGCGGCCTCGGCGACCAGTGGGCCAAGGAGGACAAGGCCCTCTTCAACGCCAAGCACGCGAACATCACGGTCAACATGAGCTCCACCCAGAAGATCAAGACCGAAGAACAGCCGAAGATGTCCACCCAGCCGAGCGACCTGGTGATGAACTCGGGTGCGGACATCATGGACCGCAGCACGCTGATCAACGAGGGTGCGATCGAGCCGCTCGACGACCTGCTCACCGCCCCCGCGTGGGACGGCGAGGGCACGGTGGCCGACTCGCTGCTGCCCGGCACCGTCACCGACGGCACCCAGAACGGCAAGTACTACGTCGTCAACGTCGCCTACACCGTCTGGGGCAACTGGTACAACAACGCCCTGTTCAAGCGGGAGGGCTGGACGGCGCCGAGCACCTGGGACGAGTTCTTCGCCCTGGCGCCGAAGATCAAGGCCAAGGGCATCGCGCCGTACGTGCACGACGCGGCCCACGGCTACTACCCCCGCTGGGCGTTCTTCGCCAGCATCTGGAAGGCCGTCGGCAAGCAGCCCGTCATCGACATCGACAACCTGAAGGAAAACGCCTGGAAGGCCGACGGCATCGTCGCGGCGCTGGAGCCGTGGGAGAAGCTGGTCAAGGACCGGCTGCTCCTGCCGGGCAAGCTCGACCACACCCAGTCCCAGCAGGCCTGGCTCGACGGCAAGGCAGCCTTCATCCAGGTCGGCACCTGGCTGAAGAACGAGATGGCCGCCACCATCCCGCCGGGCTTCGAGCTGACCGTGTCGGACTACTGGACCAAGTCGGGCGACAAGGCGGCCAAGGATGTGTACGCCTCCTCCGGCGAGGGTTTCGTGGTGCCGAGCAAGGCGCCGAACAAGGCGGCCGCGAAGGAGTTCCTGCGGGCGATCCTGTCCAAGGCCGGCTCGGCCAAGTTCGCCGAGCTGACCAAGTCGCTGGCCTCCACCAAGGGCTCCGGTGACAACGTGCAGGATTCCGCGCTGGCGTCGGCGAACACGCTGATGAAGAGCGGCAGCCAGGACCTGATCTCGTTCAAGTTCCCGGACTACTACGCCGACCTGGACAAGGAGAGCCAGAACCTGTCCGAGGAGCTGATGGCCGGACGGCTCACCGCGCAGCAGTTCGTCGACAAGATGCAGGCGGCCGCGGACAAGGTCGCCAAGGACTCCTCGGTCAAGAAGCAGACCCGCACCGCCTGACAGGCCCCGATCAGTTAGAGAAGTGAGTGACCATGCGGCACGGTGTTGCGCGTTTCGTCACGGGTTTCCTGGCCTTGCCGGTTGCGCTGTACCTCTTCTACGTGGTGTGGCCGTTCGTGCAGGCGGCGGGATACTCGCTGACCGACTGGGGTGGGTACTCGGATACCCAGAACTTCGTCGGTCTGGACAATTACGTCCGGCTGCTCTCCGACGAGCTGATCAGGAAGGCGTTCTGGCACAACGTCTTCTTCCTGATCACCGTGCCGCTGTTCACCATCGCGTTGGCCCTGTTCCTCGCGTTCCTGCTCAACGTGGGCGGACGCGAGGACAGGGCCGGCATCCGGGGAGTCTTCGGCTCCTCGATCTACAAGATCATCTTTTTCTTCCCGCAGGTGCTGTCGCTGGTGGTCATCGCCGTCATGTGGCAGCAGATCTACCGGTCCGACGGCCAGGGTCTGATCAACGGGCTGCTGATCAAGATCGGGTTGGGTGACCCGGAGAACCCGATCGCCTTCACCGCCGATCCGGAGCCCTTCCTCGGCGTACCGGCGGTGCTGTGGTGGCTGCTGCTGATCGCGGTCTGGAGCGGCGCCGGCTTCTACATGGTGCTCTTCTCCGCGGCGATGCAGTCCATCCCGAGGGACATCTACGAGGCCGCGCTGCTGGACGGGGCCGGCCGGTTCCACACGTTCTTCCGGATCACGCTGCCGCTGCTGCGGGACACCGTCTCGGTGGCCTGGGTCTACCTGGGCTTCATCGCGTTGGACATGTACGCGCTGGTGTTCGTCATGACGCCCAGCGCGGGCGGACCGAACCACGCCAGTGAGATCTTCGCGTCGGTGCTCAACTTCACCGCGTTCCAGAAGGGCCAGTTCGGCTACGCCTGCGCGATGGGTGTGGCGCTGGCGATCTTCACCATCCTGTTGGCCGCGGCGCAGTTGAGGATCACCCGCCGTGAGCGTATCGAGTACTGAGGAGGCTGGACGATGAGCACGGCGACACACGCGTCGGGTGATCTCACCCGGCCCGACCAGGAACCACCCACTCCACCCGCGCCGGGCCGCCGGTCGGAGTCCCGGGGCGCCGGGATCGGCTCCCGGATCTTCAACGGCTTCTCGCACCTGTTCCTGCTGGTGTGGGCCGTGATGGTGATCTACCCGCTGCTGTGGGTGGTGATGTCCGCGCTGAAGAGCGACTCGGAGGTGATCCGGGAGCCGCTGTCCCTGATCCCCGACACGCTGCACTGGGACAACTTCACCCGCGCCTGGGGAGCGGGTCACCTCGGCGCGTTCTTCCTGAACACCATCCTGGTGCTGGTCGGCAGCGTCTTCTTGACCATGCTCCTCGGCTCGATGGCCGCGTACGTCCTGGCCCGGTACGAGTTCCCGGGCAACCGGCTCATCTACTACATGTTCCTGACCGGGCTGACGCTGCCGATCTACCTCGCCGCGGTGCCGCTCTTCAAGGGCGTCTACAACATGGGCGTCGTGTTCCCGCTGCTGGGCCCGAACAAGCACCTGATGCTGATCGTCGTCTACGTCGCGTGGTCGCTGTCGTTCACGATCTTCTTCATGCACTCGTTCTTCCGGACGCTGCCGAACTCCATCGCCGAGGCCGCGATGGTCGACGGCGCCTCGCACAGCAGGCTCTTCTTCAGCGTGATGTTGCCGATGTCCAAGCCGGGTCTGATCAGCATCGGGATCTTCAACGTGCTCGGCCAGTGGAACCAGTGGTACCTGCCGACCCTGCTGATGCAGTCGGTGGGTGGTGAGCCGAAGAACTCGGTGATCTCCCAGGGGCTGATCGAGCTCTCGGTCAACCAGGGCTACAAGTCCGACTGGTCCGGTCTCTTCGCCGGAGTCACCATGGCGATGCTCCCGGTGCTCATCGTCTATATCGTCTTCCAGCGCCAGGTGCAGTCCGGCCTGGCCGCCGGAGTCGGCAAGTAGACCCACCCTCCAGACCTCCGCGGTCTGCGCAGCCGGGAGAAAGAGTGGCCACTGCACGAGAGGTGGCCACTCTTTCCTGTGGCAGCGCAAGGACGGGTCAGGACGGCCGTTTCGGGGCGGGACCGAGGATGTGGGCATTGATCTCGCCGACAAAGCGCCCCAGCTCGTCGATCTCCAGGACGTCCACGTTTCCCTGTCGCAGGAGCTCCGTGCCGTGGCAGTCGGCGAAGTGCAGCGGTTCGCGCAGCGCGAAGACCACCCGTCTGATGCCGGCGTCGAGAATCAGCTCGGTGCAGGTTTTCGGCCGCGAGGCGCGGGTGGTGCAGGGTTCCAGAGAGCTGTAGAGGGTCGCGGAATCCAGCACGGTCCCGCGCCGATCCGCAAGCTTGGCCAGAGCGGCCTCCTCGGCGTGATGGCGTGGGTCGTTCTCACCGGTGTAGCCGGTGGCCAGCACGATGCCGACCGGGTCGACGACGATGGCGCCGACGGCGTAGCGGTCCGGCCCTCGTGGCGACCGTCGGGATAGTTCGATCGCTGCGCTGAGTAGCCGCCGGTCCTGAGCGGCCGCGGCGGGCGGCACGTTCGGTCGAGAGTTCATGAGCGTCACTCCGGCACTTGATGGGTGATCTTGCCGATTGAGCCCGTCGAGGTGTTGCGGGGAGGCGATCAGGCCGCGTTGTTCCTGACCGGATGACGAGAGCCACTCCCGCCAGGATGGTCCTCCTGATCGGGATCCGAGTCACTCGTCGCGCCGCCGGGTTCCTGGTCGGTGGGCTCGGGAGCCGACCTCCGCCGCAGCGCGAGGACCATCGGCACGGCGCTGACGAGCAACGCGACGGCCCCGATCCGGTACGCGGTGGCCGGGGTGACGACGTGCAGGAGCAGCGTGCTCGCACCGAACACGGCGATGCCGGCGAGCGAGACCAGCGAGCCGGTGGTGGCGAAGTAGGTGCCCTGCTGGTCGTCGGGCACGAGCAGTTGGGCCGCCGTTAGGTGGTAGATCCATGCGCTCACCGCGAGCCCGAGGAGTCCGTACAGGAGCAGACTGCCGGTCTGGACCCGAGCCACCGAGAAGGCGACCGCGAGCGCCGGCACACCGATCGCGCCGCAGATCAAGATCGGCACCGAGCCGAAGCGCTTCCAGATGGTCGGTATCAGAGTGCCCGCGACGATCGAGCCCAAGCTGTAGACCATCTGCAACCCACCCTGCGTGCCCGCACCGTTGCCCGTGGAACTGACGAAGGGCGCGAGCAACGAGGACAGCAGACGATGCATGGCCTGCAGTCCCACGTAGAGCAGTGTCAGTTGCCAGATTCGACTGCTGCTCGTGATGAGACGGATCGTGCGTGCGAAGCCCGCCCAGGTGCCGGGCGGGCTGCTTGGCGCCGCCGTGCTCGCCGCAACCTCCTGCTGCCGTCTCGTACGGCGGATCACCATCATCCCGATCGCCGAGATCAGGAATGACGCGCCGTTGACCACGAGCCCGGTCTGTGGCCCGCTGGCGGCCACCACCAGACCTCCCACGAGCGCACCGACGGCGATGCCGATCTGGTAGACGAGAGTCGTGGTGGCGTTCGCCCGCAGCAGGTCCTTGTCGCTCGCCAGCCGCCGTACGAACACCCGCGAGGCCGAGCCGTAGAACTGCCCGCACACGGCCAACACCGACTCGACGACGTAGAGGTGCCAGGGCGCGAGCAGATGCGCAGCCGAGATGAGGGGGATGGAGAAGACGGCGGCGGCGGACACCACGTCGACGCCGACGAGGAGTCGGCGCGAGTCGAATCGATCGACGACGGAGCCCACGATCGGGGCGAGCAACACGCCGGGGACAGCAGAGAACAACAGCAGCAGCGGTACGGAGTAGGCCGCACCGGTCAGCTGGAGGATCAACCAGGAGGCCGCCACCACGTGGATCGTGCTGCCGATGAACGACAGCAGAGTGGCGACCAGGAAGATCTGGTACGCGCGGTTCCCGCGAATCATTCGGCGCTCCCGGTGTGGATCGGTTGTCTCATGCCCAGACCTCGGAGACCTGCCCGTCGGAGCCCACCCGGTCGGACGGGAACAACCGTGGGAACGGACGCGGCTGGCGGATCAAAGAGGTGACTCCCGGATAGGGCCGGGCCAGGACGGCCGACAGCGCCTCGTCGTCGAACTGGGTCGCGAGGGCGACGCCGATCAGAACGACGACCTCCTGGTCGTCGGCGCGGAAGCCGCGAAGCTCGTGCTTCGACAACAGCGTCCCGTGTCGGTCGAGCAACCGGATCTGATCCCCGTCCGGCCCGACCCGCACCAGGCTGACCTCGAAATGGGCCTCTCCGTCAACCTGTCGTACGTCCATGACTCGGCCGCCCTCGCCGGGCTCGGCGCTCCGCTGCGGACACAATAACCAGCACCGACCGTGGGTCTGCAGCAGCGCCACGGTGCCGGCCGGCACCGCCAGGTCGTCGAACTGCTCGGGATGGACCAGCACGTCGTGCAGGACAAGTCGTGGCACCGACCGCGAGCCGAGCACACCGAAGACCTGCAACTCGGCGTGGAGCGCGGCAACCGTCAGCGTGACGCCGAACATCGGCAGCCCGTGCGGGAGCAGGTCGGCGGGAAGGCTGGCCACGACGGGCTGGGCGTCCGTGCCGGGGATCGGTCTCACCCTCGCACCTCCATCGCCGCACCGGCTCCGGCTTCGGCTCCCGCTCGGGCGAGGCTGGCGTACAGGTCGAGATGCCGGCGTACGGCCGAGCCGTGGAACCGGGCCAGCGTCGTCCTCGCCGGTGACGTGGTTGCGTCCCTCGTGGGCCAGACCCCGCCGAGGTACTCCGCGATCGTGTCCCGAAGGGCAGCCACGTCGCCGGGAGGTACGACGCGTGCCGCGGGGTAGCCGGCGACCAGCGTGGGAAGGTTGCCCGAGCGTGTCACGACGACCGGCTTGTCGGCGAGGATCGCCTGGGCGACGGACATCGAGTACGGCTCGCCCCGGGCGCCCGTTCCGGTCGTCGGATGCAGGATCAGGTCGGCCGAGCGGATCGCCGTCCAACTGAGCGGCGGCTCGTAGTGGACGAACCGCACCCGACCACGCTCACGCCAGGGCTGGACGCGACGCATCAGATCGTCACCGATGTTCGGATCCCACAGCGGGTTCTGCGAGCCGGCCTGGACGAAGTCGAGGTCCGCGCCTCCTTCCAGCAGTTCGACGACCGCGGTGAGGGACACGTCGCTGCCCTTCCAGGAGGACAGCCGCGTCGGTTGGAGGACGGTCGGCCGAGGAGAGCGGGGGTACGCCGGGCCGGCATCCTGCGGTGGCTGCTCCGGAAGCGCCAACGGCAGCGTGGTGACGGTTGCTCCCGGCACTTCGGTACGCAGTTCGCTCGCCACGAACTCGGAGTGCGCGACGATGTGCGCGCCCAGTCCCGACCACCGACGCAGGGCAACGGTGTCCGTGCCCCGCTCCGCGAGGTTGTGGACGTCCAGGACGCACGTGCCGCTCCAGCCGCCAGCGGCAAGCCGGTCGATGACCTGGTCCGTCACGTCCGGGCGGTGCCACTGGGGATTGTGCAGGTGTAGGACGTCGGTCGACGCGATGAGGTCGACCAGATCCTGTAGGTCGGTGGCCGAGCAACTGCCGCCTGGCTCAAGGCAGGGGTGGAAGACCGCGGACCGGGCGTTCCGCGTCCCGGCGCGGTAGTCCACCTCCTGGCCGCTGGACCGGAGCGCCGCGACCAGTGACTCCAGGTGAGTCTCGATGCCGCCCATCGTCGGAAGGGCCGCCCAGTGCACGTGGGTCACCGTCATGAACCGACCTCACCGGCCAGCAGTTCGCCGTACTGGCGAACGTATTCCGCCGCCATCCGCTCGGCGGTGAAGCGGCGGTCGAACACCTCACGGATGCGGTGCCGGTCCAGGTCGGCGGTGGACTGCACGGCCTCGACGGCCCGGTCGATGCCGTCGACCGTGAAACCGGTGACGCCGTCTTCGATGATCTCGGGTACCGAACCCATGTTCCAGGCGACAACCGGCGTGCCACAGGCCATGGCCTCGATGAGCACGAGGCCGAACGGCTCGTTCCAGTCAATCGGGAAGAGCAGTGTCCGTGCTCCGCCGTACAGCTCCTGCTTGTCCTGATCGGACACCTCGCCCAGGAACTCGACGTTGGTGCCGTCGATGTGCGGCTCGACGGTCTCCTCGAAATAGTCACGGAACACCGCGTCGACCTTGGCGGCAATCTTGAGCTTCAGGCCCGACCGGCGGGCGATCTCGATGGCCCGGTCCGGTCGCTTGCTGGGCGCGATCCGGCCGACGAACAACAGGTAGTCGCCGCCAGCAGCCTCCGAGTAGGTGGTACGCGGCAGCCCGTGGTGCACGACGCCCCGCCAGTTCATGAGCGGTGCGTGGCTCGTCTGGTCGGCGGAGATGCCGATGTAGGGCATCTCGCGGAAGGCGTTCATGACGGGCATCACCGAGGGATCGAGGCTCATCGGCATGTGGACCGTGGTGACCGACTTGTGCCGGTGCGGATGGAACGTCGGGAGGTGGAAGAAGCCGGTGTGGAAGTGGATGACGTCGTACTCGTCGATGCGATGGACGATGTCCATCATCATCTTCATGTAGATCGCGACGGTGAAGTCGCGGAACGGGCCCGTCTCGGCCAGACGCAGCGACGTCGGGCAGGCCGCGACGAGTTCGGCCTTGGTGTCGGAGTCGCCACTCGCGTGCAGCGTGACCTCGTGGCCCTGGGCGACCAGCTCGTCGGTCAGGATGCCGACGACCCGCTCCACCCCGCCGTAGCGTGGCGGTGGCACCGGTTCGAACAACGTTGACACCTGTGCGATGCGCAATGTCTTCCCCTTGTCGATTCAGGCGCTCTCGGCGGCGACCCGGAAACCGAGCGCGTAGAGGGAGCGCGGGTAGGGACCGTGTCGGCGCTGGCAGCGAGTCAGGTCACGGAACCGGTTGAAGGCGCCGCCCCGGGCGATGCGGTAGTTGCCGAGACTCCGGTAGAGGTCGTCCTCGACCAGACGTCCGCCGGGGTACGGGTGGTAGCGGGAGGAGGCGTACTCCTCGACGTTGCCGCCCAGGTCGTACGCGCCGCACCAGGACCGGCCCGCCGGAAAGGCGCCGACCGGACTGGTCGTCAGAAGTCGGCACTCCAGCGTGTTGGCGTGCCCGGTCGCCCAGTCGGCGCCCCAGGTGTAGCGGCTCCCGTCCGGCCCGGCGGCGGCGTACTCCCACTCCGTCTCGGTCGGCAACCGGTAGCGCTCCCCACTGCGGCGCGACAGCCAGTCGACGTAGGCGTCCGCCGCGGCCGAGGTGACGGTGTACACGGGATGGTTCGCCTCGGCCGGGTGGAAGCGGCCGTAGTCCCAGTGGGTCGGGAACTCCGGGTAGGCAGTCTCGGCGAGGAACGCCGCGTACTCGCAGTTGGTCACCGGAAACTCGGCGATCCGGAAGCTCCGCACCTCCACCCGGTGACGTGGACACTCCTTCTCGATCCAGTCGCGCTGCACTCCGTGGTGGCTGGACTCCGCGTGCAGGGCATCGACGTCGGCTTCCGGCGTACCCATGGGAAAGGAACCGCCCGGTACCGCGACCATCGCCGGGTGGCCGCCCGGGCGCAGCCGGGGGTCACCCCGCAGCGCGAGCATGGTGCCGGCGGCGAGCCTCTGCTCCAGATCGCGGCGAGCGTCGTCGAGGACGGCCAGGAGCTGATCCGGGCCGAGAGCCGCGATCGCGTCGACGGGGAGCCGTTCACCGACCGGGACCTGGTAGTACTCCGGCAGCCCCATGGCCGCCCGGTCGGTCAGCTGGTTGATGTCGGCGTCGGTGAGCGTGCTGCCCGGCCCGCTCCGGTGGCTGCTGGTGTCGACGGTCGTCATGCGTCCACCCGGTAGACGTTGCCGTCGTAGGAGCTGGCCAGGAAGCAGCCCAGCCCGGGCGCGTAGCTGAGGGACGAGATCCCGGCGGTGGTCGGTCGCTGGTTGACCACCCACGAGTCGGCCTGACGGTCGTAGACGCAGACCCGGCCGTGGTAGCCGCCGGTCGCCACCTGACGGCCGTCGGACGACGCGCTGACACACTTGATGGAGTGGTCGTGCGGGGTCTCGATGACCGCCGGCGTGAACTGGGGATCCCAGATCCGCAGGCGGAGGTCGCGACTGATGCTGGCGAAGTAGCCCTGACCCAACCCGACACAGCCGTTGGCGATCTTCGTGTGACCGTCCTGCACGGTCCGGAGGACCTCCAGGGTGTTGCCGTCGCACCACGTCGCACTCGCATCCGCGGCCACCGAGAACAGCCTCCCGTCGGACTCGGCCACACCCTTGACGGCGTTGCCGTGCAGGCGCAGCTCGGTGACGAAACGAAGCCCCTGGTCGCCGAGTTCGAAGACCAGGCCCTCGCCGGTGTACGCACCGATGAGCACGTGCGGCCGGTTGTCGTGCGTGAAGGCGACACCGCAGTTGAGCGGCGACCGGTGCTGGTGGACCACGGCCCCGGTCGTCGCGTCGAACAGCTTGCCGAGCTGACCGCCGGTCAGGACCCGGTCGCCCACGGCCACCAGGAAGTTGCACAGGCTTCCCGTCTCCGCGATCGTCTCGCCGTCGCGCTTGACGATTCCCGCGTCACCGACGGTGATGACCCTGGACGCGGCGTCAGCGAGCACGGCGTTGACGCCGGGAGTGGGCGGGACGTCCTCGTCGACCCACTTGCCGGACCGGTAGTCGTAGATCCGGTAGGTGGCGCCGAACGTCGCGAACACCAGCTGCGAGTCGCCGGCGAACGCGCACGAGCGAGGCCAGACGTCGGCGGGCAGGTCGGTCGTCGTCGTGATGACGGGCTCGGCATCGCGTACGTCCCACAACTTCATCGTGCGGTCGTAGCTCAACGTGACCAGCAGGGCGCGGCGGTGGTCGAGGACGACTCGCTTGATGCCCGCCTCGTGAGCGTCGATGGTGGTACGGCCGTCGTCCGTCACGACGATGATCTGGCCGTTGTCGTTGCCGGCGTAGATGGTGCCGTCCGTCGAGATCGCGACGGTGTCGGTCTCGACGCCCTCCATGTCGAGGTCGGCAACCAGGCGCCGCGAGCTCATCGACCACCGTTTGATCGTCCCGTCGTCGCTGGACGAAATGATCTCGTCGCCGTCCCGCGACCACTCCACCGAGATGACGTCGGCCGTGTGGCCGGTGAAGGTGACGACGAGGGAGCCCTTGAAGTCGTAGACCCGTACGTTGTGGTCGCGGGAGGCGGTGGCGATCAGCTCCCGATGGGGATGAAAGGCGGACATCTCCACGTCATCGGTCTGCTCCGCGAGGACCGCGACGAGCCGCAGCTCGGGCAGCGCCCACAGCCGGGCGCTGTAGTCGGACGACGACGTCACGGCCAGCCTGCCGTCCGGGGAAAATGCCACCTGATTGGCGAGGTGGTCGTGCCAGGTGCGGGTCAGCGGCTCTTTCGACGCCATTTCCCAGAGGATGATCTGATTGTCGTAGCCAGCCGTGAGGACGTAGGCATCCTGGTACGCCGCGATTCCGCTGATCGGTCCACGGTGTGCAATCATGATTGCTCCTTCGGAAGGTGTATTGTGTGCCCGCCGAGATTGAGCTTCGCCTGGAGATATGCAAGATTGGCGGGATTCAGGTAGACGCCGGTCGGCTCGACCGTGGTGACCTCGATACCGTGCGAACGCAGTTGGTCGGCCTTGTCCGGGTTGTTGGTGAGCAACGAGACGCAGGTCGTTCCCATTGCGTTCAGCATGTCGGCGGCGGCTCCGTAATCCCGGTCGTCGTCGAGGAAGTCGAGCTTGCGATTCGCGGCGAAAGTGTCCAGGCCGGAGTCCTGCAACTCGTACGCGTCGATCTTGTTGTACAGGCCGATTCCGCGCCCCTCCTGCCTCAGATAGAGGATGAGACCTCCCTCGGTCGAGATCCGCTCGACCGCCTCGGCGAGTTGCGGGCCGCAGTCGCACCGGCCCGAGCCGAAGACGTCGCCGGTCAGGCACTCCGAGTGGATCCGTACGAGTGGCGTGGGCGTCGGTTCGCCGAAGCGGATCGCGAGGTGCTCCAGGCCGTCGCGCAGTCCGGTGAAGGTGATGACCTCCGCCTCGGACCACCCGCCGCCCGGGTTGGTCGTGAGCGGGACGCGTACGACGGTGCGAATTCCTGGAAGCTCGACATCTCGGCGCGGCGGCGCATCCTGATCTGCTTGCACCACAAACCCTTTCTTCTGCACTCGTGTATAACCGGCTGTTCCTGCCGGATCGGCGTTCGCCGGTTTGGCCGAAGACCCGCTTCTGCCCTGGGCCATTCCGCTCGATAACCAGCGCCGGACACGTACCGTTGAGGAAGGCTGTTTTGCTCGGCCTTTACCTTCGCGTCAATATCGTGGTCACTCCGGGCCGATTGGAATCTCGGACCCGAAGGACGCAATCCCCGTGCGACGCATGCACGGCCTCATCTATCCCAACCTATGCGTTCAGCTCTGAAGGTGCAACTTCTAGCAAGAGGCGATCATTGATATGCCTGCCCGGACACCGTGCATCGGTGACGTCCCCGGTTCAGCGGGCAGGGGGCCGCTCGTCGGTGTGGGCGTGCCAGGAGTGCCAGAGGGCCGCGTACGCCCCGCCGGCCGCGACAAGTTCGTCGTGGCTGCCGATCTCGGTGATCCGGCCGTCCTCCAGCACGGCGACCCGGTCGGCGTCGTGCGCGGTGTTGAGCCGGTGTGCGATCGCGATGACGGTCCGCCCGGCGAGTACGGCCGCCAGCGCCCGTTCGGTACGCCGGGCGGTGGTCGGGTCGAGCGCGGCGGTCGCCTCGTCCAGGATCAGCGTGTGCGGGTCGGCGAGCACCAGCCGGGCCAGCGCCAGTTGCTGCGCCTCGGCCGTGGCGAGTTGCCGGGCTCCGTCGCCCAGCGGAGTGTCCAGACCGTCGGGCAACTCCGCGTACCAGTCGGCGCCCACGGTGACCAGCGCGGCGCGCATCTGCTCGTCGGTGGAGTCCGGGGCGGCGAAGGCGAGGTTGTCGCGTACCGAGCCGATGAAGACGTGGTGCTCCTGGGTGACCAGGGCGATCCGGCGACGCCGCTCGGCCGGGTCCAGGTCGGTGACCGGGCAACCTCCGATGCTGACGACGCCACGCCGCGGTGCGTCGATCCCGGCCAGCAGCCGGGCCAGCGTGGACTTGCCGGCGCCGGACGGGCCGACGACGGCCAGCCGCTCTCCGGGCCGTACGTCCAGGTCGATGCCGTGCAGCACGTCGTGCCCGCCGGGGTAGGAGAACCGCGCCTCGCGTACGACGAGCCGCTCGCCCCGCGACTCGGCGGCCGTGCCGGGCGGCTCCGGCGGCACCAGGCCGACGCCGAGCACCCGGGCGAACGACGCGAAGCCGCGCTGCGCCTGCTCGGTCCACTGGAGCAGCCGGTCCAGTGGGTCGATCGCCTGCTGGAGGTAGAGCGCGGCGGTGACCACCGCGCCGAGTGAGACGACCTCCCGGGAGAGCAGGTATCCGCCGACGAGCAGGACCGTGGCGATCGGCAGCGGATAACTGGCCTCCACCACGGTGAAGAACACGGTGCGCAGCGCGAGCGTGGCCCGGCGGGCCTGCCACACCCGGGCGATGCGGGCGGTGCCGTGCCGGCTCCGGTCGTCGGTCAGCCGCAGCGCCTCGATGGTCCGGGCGCCCTCGGCGGTGCTGGTCAGCGTCTCGGTCAACTCGGCGGACGCCGCGCCCTCGACCAGGTACGCGGGGCTGGCTCGGCGCAGGTACCAGCGGGTCACCGCCCAGATCGACGGCAGCCCGGCCAGCGCCACCAACCCGAGCAGCGGGTGCAGCAGGAAGATCGCCCCGAACAGCAGTGCCAACTGCACCGAGGAGATGACGATGGTCGGCACCACGTCCCGGACGGTGGTCCCGACCGTCGAGACGTCCACGGAACTGCGGGTGGCCAGGTCTCCGGAGCCGGCCCGCTCGACGACCGAGACGGGCAGCCCGAGAGTCCTGCTGACGAACTCCTCGCGTAGCTCGGCGACGGCCCGCTCCCCGAACCGGTGGCCGGCGTACTGGGCGTAGCGGGAGAGCACCGCACTCACCAGCACGCACCCGCCGATCGCCAGCGCCAGCCGGTCCACCGTGGCGACGTCCGCACCCGCGGTGACCCGGTCCACGATGACACCCAGTAGCCAGGGCGGGGTGAGCCCGGCGACCGCGGCGGCGCCGTGCAGCGCCAGCACGAGGCCGACCGCGCGACGGTGCCGGCCGATCATCGCCCGCAGCGCGCCGCGGACGGTCCGGCGGTCCGCCACCGGGAGCCGGTTCACGGGCAGACCCCTTCGGCGTCGGTGACCCGGTCGAGGTCGTCGTCGGTGCTGTCCCGGGCCACCAGATGGCGGTAGCCGGGGTCCCGTTCGAGCAGGTCGGCGTGGGTGCCGGTGGCGACGATCCGGCCCGCGCGCAGGTGGGCGACCAGGTCGGCCCGGCGCAGCAGCAGCGGCGACGTGGCGAGCACGAGCGTGGTCCGACCGGCCCGTGCCAACCGCAGCCGCTCGGCGATCCGCGCCTCGGTGTGCGCGTCCACCGCCGACGTCGGGTCGAGCAGGATCAGCACTTCCGGCTCGGCGAGCAGCGCCCGGGCCAGACGGACCCGCTGGCGCTGACCGCCGGAGAGCGTACGGGCCCGGGCGTCGAGCGGGGTGTCCAGCCCGGCCGGCAGGGCGTCGGCGACGTCCTCGGCCGATGCGGCCCGCAGTGCCGCCGTGATCCGGTCGTCGTCCGCCGCCCGCGCGGCACCGTCGTCGTCCACGGCGGTACCCGCGCCGCCCGGCTCGCCGCCATGGGAGCCCAGAACCTCCCGCAGGGTGCCGGCGAAGAGGTACGAGTCGTGGTCGGCGACCAGAATCCGGGCGCGAACCTCGTCCAGGGCTACCCCGGTCAGCGGCACGCCACCCCAGGTGGCCCCGCTGACGACGTACCGGCCGAGCCGGTCGGCCAGCGCCACCGCCGCCGCCGGGTCGTCGGCGGCCACGCCGGTCAACTGGCCCACGCGGACGGTCAGCCCGGTCACCGGGTCGTGGAGGTCGGCGGGGTGGGCCGGCGCGGCCACGGCCTCCGGCCGGCGCGGGTCGGGCACGGCACCCCGCCTTCCCGGGCCGCCCACGTCGTCCGGGGTCAGGATGAGCAGGGCGACGATCCGCCGGGCGGCGACCCGGCCCCGGATCAGCTCGTGGCTGCCCTCGAGCAGGAACCAGACCGGCACGGTCAGCGTGGCCACATAGCCGTAGACGGCGACCAACTCGCCGATCGTGATGGTGCCGTTGACCGCCATCCGAGCCGTCAACCAGACCACCGCGGCCAGGAACAGCCCGGGGATGGCGACCGTCGCCGCGTCGATCCAGCTGTTGACCGCGCCGACCCGGTAGCCCTTGGCGAGCAGTTCCTGGGAGCGGGCCGCGTACCGGCGGGCGAACAGGTCCCGGCCGCCGACCCCGGCGAGCACCCGCAGCCCGGCGACGATGTCGCCGGAGCGGGCGGTGAGCGCGCCCTGCTCCTGCCGGTAGATCGACTCGGCCCGTTCGAGGCGACGCAGCAGCGGCCCGACGACCAGCCCCACCGCCGGAACTCCCACCAGCACGCAGAGCGCCAGCAGCGGGGAGATCGACCAGAGTACGACGGCGATGACCGCGTACGCGACGACCGCGCCGAACCCCGGGCCGGTCAGCGTCAGCACCTCGGCCACCCAGTTGATGTCCGAGCCGCCGACGGTGGCCACCTCGCCCGCGGCGACCCGGCGCGGCAGCACCGCGCCGATCCGGGACAACTGGCGCAGCAGCACGGCCGCCGAACGTGCCTTGGCGTCCTCCCGGATGAAGGTCATCGTGCGGTGTCGCATGATGCCCAGGTACGACAGCCCCAGGCCCGCGACGACGATCGCCGCGACCCAGAGGGCCAGGGCCCGGGTGTCGCGGCCGCGCAGCCCGTCGTCGACCGCGCGGGCGATCAGGTAGGGCCGGACCGACAGCCCGATCATCCAGGCCGACCCGATCAGGCTGCCGCGCAGCACCCTCCAGGGCTGGCAGCGGACCAACCACCAAAGGTAGCGCATCGGGCCCCTGGTGTCCGGAATGCCGGGGTCGGAATGCGGGATCTGCGGAGGCACCTGGTCACGCTACCGAGCCTCTGCGACGGTCCAGCGACCCGACGGCGTCCGTACTGTCGTAACGGCGAGGCAGAATCGCATCCGTGCTGGTGGCGGTGGTGTCCGACGACCGGGGCGGGGGAGTGCTCCGCCCGCTCGACGGTGTCGGCTCGCCCACCGGTCCGGCGGAGCCGGTCGACGACCTGGCCGCGGCGGTCGCCGCGCGGGAGGCCGCCGAGCATCCCCGCTGGGTCTGGCCGGCCGCTGCCGGGGTCTACCCCGCACTGTTGCGCGCCGGGGTGCGCGTCGAGCGCTGCCACGACGTCGAGCTGACCGAAGCGCTGCTGCTCGGCCACGCCGGCCGCTGGGGCGAGCCGCGCTCGCTCGCCGCCGCCTGGGCCCGGCTCAGCGGCGCCGCGGTGCCGCCCGACCCGCCGCCGCGCCCGGCCGCGCCGCCCGGGCACGGCCAGGGTGCGCTCTTCGACGCGTTGCCCGGCCCGCCGGGTCCGGGCATCGACGCCCTGATCCAGGTGTACGCCGACCAGCTCGACCGGATCGCCGCCACCGAGCACGCGGGCCGGTTCCGGCTGCTGGTGGCGGCCGAGTCGGCCGGCGCGCTGATCGCGGTGGAGATGGGGGTCGCCGGGCTGCCCTGGCGGGCCGACGTGCACGACGCGATCCTCGGTGAGCTGCTGGGGGAGCCGTCCCCGGTCGGTGGCCCGCCGCGTCGGCTGGCCGAGTTGGCCGCCCAGATTGCCGACGCGTTCGGCGTCCGCCGGCTGCACGCCGACTCCCCGGCGGAGCTGCTGAAGGCGTTCGCCCGGGCTGGGGTGGAGCTACCCAACACCCGGGCGTGGGTGCTGCGGGCCGTCGACCACCCGGCGGTGCCACTGATCCTGCAATACAAGGAGCTCTACCGGATCTGGACGGCCCACGGCTGGTCCTGGCGCGAGCAGTGGGTCCGCGACGGGCGGTTCCAACCGGAGTACGTGCCGGGCGGTGTGGTCTCCGGTCGCTGGGCCACCCGGGGCGGGGGCGCGTTGCAGATCCCCAAGGTGATCCGCCGCGCGGTGGTGGCCGACCGGGGCTGGCGGTTGGTGGTCGCCGACGCCGGCCAGTTGGAGCCCCGGGTGCTGGCCGCGGTTTCCGGGGACGCCCGGCTGGCGGCGGCCGGCGGGGCCGGCGACCTCTATGCCGCCCTGGCCCGGGATTCGTTCGGCGGTGATCGGGCCAAGGCCAAGGTGGCCCTGCTCGGCGCGATGTACGGGCAGACCGGCGGGGCCGCGGTGCCCGCGCTGGCGGTGCTCAAGCGCAGCTACCCCACCGCGTTCGGCTATGTCGAGGCGGCGGCGCGCACCGGTGAGGCCGGCGGGCTGGTGCGCTCGTGGCTGGGCCGCACGTGCCCGCCCGGCTCGGCCGGGTTCGGTGACCCGGACGAGGCGCCGGTCGATCCGGACGGCGCGGCCGACCCGCAGGGTCCCCGAGCCCGGGCGGCACGCTCGCGGGGGCGCTTCACCCGCAACTTCGTCATCCAGGCCACCGCCGCCGAGTGGGCCTCGACGCTGCTGGCCACCCTGCGCACCGAGTTGGCCGGCACCGACGCCGAGTTGGTCTTCTTCCAGCACGACGAGGTGATCGTGCACGCTCCCGCCGGTCAGGCCACCGCCGTCGCCGAGTCGGTCACCCGCGCCGGCGAGCGGGCCGCCACGCTGCTGTTCGGTGCCACGCCGGTCCGTTTCCCGCTGGACCTGTCCATCGTCGACTGTTACGCCGACGCGGACTGACCGGACTCCGAACAGCTGCGCGTCCGTCAGGTCCGGTGCATAACAGTTGCACTATTTCTCCCTTTCGCCCCGCCACCCGCACGCAGTCGTCCTCGTTGCAGTCTCCGTAGGAAGGGACGGACCGGTGACGGTCGGTCCCACGCTGGAGGGGGCGCAGCTGAACGGGATCGCAGGAATGATCATCGCCGCGGGTGGGGGACGTCGCATCGGCGGTCCCGAGGCGCTGCTGCACCGGGGAGACAAGCCCCTGGTCAACCAGGTGATCGAAACGATGACCGAGGCGGGCTGCGAGCGGATGGTGGTGGTGCTGGGCGCCGCTGCCGAGCAGGTCCGCGAGACCGCCGACCTCAGCGACGCCACGGTGGTCATCAACAAGGCATGGGGCACCGGGGTCGGTTCGTCGATACGGGCCGGTCTGGCCGCGATGGACGACGAAGAGATCGAGGCGGTGGTGGTGATCCCGGTCGACATGCCGGGCCTGACCGCCACCGCGATCCGGCGGGTGGCCGCACTGCCGTACCCGGACGTGCTGGCCTGCGCCACCTATGACGGGGTGCGCGGCTACCCGATGCTCTTCGGCCGCCGGCACTGGTCCGGCATCGCGACCCTGGCCAGCGCGGACGTCGGTGCCCGACCGTACCTGCTGGCACACAAGGACCAGATCGTGGACATCGCCTGCGGCTCGGTGGCCGACGGCAGCCGGGTCGACACCCCGGAGCTGATGGCGCTCTACGGCCTCACCGTCCCGCCGCAGCGCGTCGCCGTCTGAGCGGTGCCAGCCGGGCCTCGGGTATCACCGCGAACCAACCGGGCGGATCGGCGCCTATCGTGGCCCGCGACCTCGCACGTTCTCAATACTGTCGTCAAGCCGACGGCGGCGCTTCGGGGAAAACCTCGTTGCGCGATCTGCAGGTCTGTCACCATGGGCGTCCGGTCCGTCCCTAGGGAGGTGACGTGGCGCTGCATCGCCCAAGCCTACTGATGGGCGCTGGCTCAGCAGTTGTGGCAGTGGTTGTTGTCCTGCTGTTGGCGACGCCGGGCCTGGCCGTCAGTTGGCCGTGGAGCGCGCCGAGCAACAAGGATCCGCAGACCGTCAAGGTTCGGGGCTCGGTCTCGTGTTCGTCGGTCACGAGCCTCGCGGATGGTTACGGTGGCAGCCCTGCCTCGCTCAAGCTGACCGAGGGCAACGTTTCGAAGATTCTGACCTATCCGTTCAAGCTGCGGCACTCGCGATTCGGCTCGATCTATCGACCGCCCTACTTCACCGGCTACGAGTTCGAGGTCACGATTCCGGCGAGATCCGACAAAACCACGATCAAGTGGCACCTGGAGTGCCGAGACCAGAACGGCAAGGCGGGTTCCAAGAGCGACGGCGCCTTCAGCGTCGGCCGCAAAGACCTGTCCCGCACCATCTGTTCCTACGGCGGGTTGACCAACCCGTGCAGCGGTGCCGAGATCCGCGACAAGGCAGCGTCCTGCGCTTTCAGCATTCTGACCGCAGGCCTGAGCAACGACATACTAAGCCTGGCCGTAGTTATCGACGACGCGCAAGATGGCTGGTCCCTGCAGGACTACCTGAACACGGCGGGCCTGACGGATCCGTTGATCGGCTTGGTCGTTGGCTGTACCCCGCTCATCCTGCCCAACGCCGACCCGGCCCCGACCGCCAAGCCGACAACGATCGCACCGTTGCCGACGCTGACCGCGCCGCAGCGAAAACCACTGCCAACAACCCAGACCCCCAACCGGCCGACGCCGACCCGGGCAGCCCTGCCGCCCCCGCCACCGACTCCCGCCCAGGTGGTCCTGACGGTCCAGAACCTAGCCACCAGGGGTGCGTCCGCCATGGGCGAGGACCCGGTCGCGGCGTACCTGACCACGTACCCGGAGAAGTCGTGTAGCAAGAAGGGCTGCACCATCGTCGGGACCGATCGCCGGACGGGCGGCACGTACAAGCCCGCTGTCTGCCAGACCCAGGGCCCTCGCACCACCAATGGCAACGACTCCGACCCGGCCGACGACGCCAACGCGCAGTTGTACTCCTCGACCCGGTACTACGGCGTCCAGTTGGATGGCCGCGTCGGCTACATCTCCGAGGTCTGGATCCAGCCAAGCCAACGAGGCGGTCTCGGCCTGCCCCAGTGTTAGCTGACGTAGCAGTTGTCGTGCCAACCGACACGTGGGCTGCTGCCGCGCCCTGCGGGCCGGCCCAGCGGGCCGACCCGCAGGCCGGTCAGCCCGCCGGCTGGTCCAGTTGACCGGTGGCAGCGAGCCGCTGGTACCAGTGCGCGCTGTCCTTCCAGGTGCGTACCTGGGTGTCGTAGTCGACCCGGATGATCCCGAACCGCCGGTCGTAGCCGTAGCCCCACTCGAAGTTGTCGAGCAGCGACCACACGAAGTAGCCGCGTACGTCCGCACCCTGCGACCGGGCCTCGGCCATCGCGCCGATGTGCCGGCGCAGGTAGTCGATCCGCCGATCGTCGTGGATCCGGCCGTCCGCCGACACCACGTCGTCGAAGGCCGCGCCGTTCTCGGTGATCATCATCGGCTGGCTCGGGTACTCGCGGTGCAGGCGCAGCAGCAGCTCGGTCAGGGCGGGCGGGTCGATGTTCCAACCCATCGCCGTGTGCGGGCCGGGCTGCGGCAGGAAGTCGACGTGCTCGGCGGCCACCCACGGCGAGGCGGAGGAGGCGCCGTGCCCGTCGGCGTCCGAGCGGGGCGACACCCCGTCCCAGGCCTGGACCAGCGTGCTCGAGTAGTAGTTCACCCCGAGTACGTCCAGCGGCACCGCGATCAGTTTCTCGTCGCCCTCATGAACGAACGACCAGTCGGTGACCGGTGCGGTGTCGGCGAGCAGATCGGCCGGGTACGCCCCGTCCAGCATCGGGCCGAGGAACGCCCGGTTGGCCAGCGCGTCGATGCGCCGTACCGCGTCCCGGTCCGCGTCCGATTCGGAGGCGGGCCGGATGACGTGCAGGTTCAGCGTCACCGACAACTCGGCGGTGGGGGCCAGCTCACGCACCACGCGACCGGCCAGGCCGTGCGCGAGGTTGAGGTGGTGCACCGCCGCCAGCGCCGCCGCCGGGTCGGTACGGCCCGGAGCGTGCACGCCCGAGGCGTAGCCCAGGTACGCCGAGCACCACGGCTCGTTCAACGTGGTCCAGGTGTGCACCCGGTCGCCCAGCGCGCCGACGATGCCGGCGGCGTACTCCTCGAAGCGCAGCGCGGTCTCCCGGGCCGCCCAGCCGTCGGCGTCCTCCAGTTCCTGCGGCAGGTCCCAGTGGTACATGGTGGCCACCGGGCGGATGCCCCGCTCCAGCAGCCCGTCCACCAGCCGGGAGTAGAAGTCGATGCCGGCCTGGTTGAACCGGCCCGCCCCGCCCGGCTGCACCCGCGGCCAGGAGATCGAGAACCGGTACGCGTCGAGGCCGAGGTCGGCGATGTGCCCGAGGTCGTCGGCCCACCGGTGGTAGTGGTCGACGGCAACGTCGCCGGTGTCGCCGTTCAGCGTCCGGCCGGGGGTGTGGCTGTAGGTGTCCCAGATGGACGGGCCTCGGCCGTCCTCGGTGGCCGCGCCCTCGATCTGGTACGCCGCCGTCGCCGAGCCCCAGACGAAGCTCTCCGGGAATTGGTGTCGCGTCATCGTTCCGTCCCCTGGATCTCGCAGATGTACCCGGTCGAGGCGCCGGCGACCAGCTCGACGCTGGCCGTGCCCCCCTCGTAGTGCACGTCGAACTCGGCACCCGGGCCGCTCCCGGGGGACGGTACCCGTACCCGGGTCCGCTGCCCGCGCTCGATCCTGGATTTAGTCCCCTCGTGGCCGCGCCCAGGCCACTACATCTTGGATCGAGCGCGATCATGGCCGCGTAACCGCGTGGCCGCGAGCGTGACCCGCGTGGCCGCGTGCCGGCGCGCGGAGCGCGGGTCAGGGTAGGTCGAACAGGGTGGCGGCGCTGTCCCAGCAGACCGCGCGCAGCCAGTCGTCGCCCAGATCGAGCCGGGCCAGGCCGGTGAGTTGGTCGGCGTACGGGTAGGGGATGTTCGGGAAGTCGCTGCCCAGCAGCACCTTGCCGGCCAGCCCCAACTCGCGCAGTCGGGGCCGCTCGTCGGCGGGGAACGGTACGAACTGGTCGAAGAACGGCGTGAACGCCATGGTGGTGTCCAGCCGGACCCGCTCGTACGCCTCGGCGAGGTCCAGGAAGGCCCGGTAGTCCGGTGCGCCGAGGTGCGCCACCACGGCGGTCAGCCGAGGGTGGCGGGCGAGCAGGGCGGCGAACGCCTCCGGCCCGGTGTGCGCGGTCCCCACCGGGGCGTGCCCGGCGTGCACGACCACCGGTACGCCCGCGTCGGCCAGCATCCCCCACACCCGGTCCAGCGCAGGATCGGTCGGCGGGAAGCCGCCGACCTGCACGTGCACCTTGAACAGCCGGGCCCCGCCGGTCAGTGCGGCCTCGACGTACTCCGGAGCGTCCGGCTCGGGGAAGAACGTGGCCGAGGGCAGGCAGCCCGGGGTTACCCGGGCGAACTCCAGCGTCCAGCGGTTCAGCTCCGCGGCCATGCCGGGTCGGTGTGGGTACGCGAGCGCGCTGAACGCTCGTACCCCGAGCTGGTGAAGGTGCGCGACCCGGTCGGCGTCGCTCCACCGGTAGCGGATCGGCCACTCGGTGCCGACCAGCGGCCCGGCGGCGTCGAAGTACGCCCACACCCGACGCAGCAGTCGCGGCGGCAGGAAGTGCACGTGCACGTCGGCCAGCCCGGGCAGCCCCAACGCCCGCCAGAACGCCGGCACCTGGGCGTCCGCCTCCGGCGGGGCAGGCGGCACCTGGGCGTCCGCCTCCGCAGGTGACTCGGGCACCGGGTACCGGTCAGATCTCGATGTTGAACTTGCGCAGCACCGAGGGCGCGATCAGGCCGACGGTGGCGAGGGCCGAGACGACGGTCAACACGATGCGCAGCCCGACCACCTCGGTCTTGCTGCCGGTACGCAGGGCGATGCTGTTCGGCAGGCCGACCATCGTCCACATTCGGCGTTTGATCGGGATCGGCCAGAGGATCGGCACCCCGGCACGGGTGATCATGTCGCCGATGATGTGCACGAAGCAGCCGACGCCCAGGGCCGTGCCGATCAGCGGATAGCCGCGCCCACCGGGGAGGTTGACGAAGGTGAACCAGGCCGCCCCGGCCGACGCCAGGGTCACGATCACCCAGCCGGCCCGCTCGGCCCAGTCGTCGAACAGCCCGCGCAGGGCGAGGCCGAACATGAAGAACAGGATGGTGATGACGGCCCACTTGCCGTACGCGGCGCAGAGCGCGGTGGTGCCCCAACCGATCAGCAGGGTGAACGGAAGCGTGTGGGTCAGCGTCCGGTGCCCGTTGCTGCGCTTGGGATCCTTGCTGAGCTTCGTGGCGTAGTAGACCCCGAGTGAGATCTTCTCCATCACCTCGGCGACGAAGAGCGAGAAGACCCCGAAGGTACGGCCCACCGTGGCGCCACCCTGGTTGCTGGTCACCTTGCCCGACATGTCGAGGTCGGGAAAGAGCGCGCCACCCGCGCACACCGCGGTGCCCACCGCCAACGCGAGCGGCGACTGGTGGTAGTCGGCGAACTGGTCCAACGCCCACGACCCGGCCAGCCATACCGCCGCGCCAGACAGCGCGTGCGACGGACCCATCATCTCGGCTCACCCTCCCCAGGGATCTTGAGCGCCAAAACTACGCCACTGTAGTCAGCGCCGGCACCGCAGGGGCATCACCCGGACGGTCCACAACGGAGGTGTCAGAGAGCGGGGGTGAAGCTCTGCCGGATCATCGGCAAGTATGTCGCGTTGACCTGCCAATCGAACTCCTTAGTCAGCCATGAGACCGTGTAGGCACGCCCGGCCGAGGTGTTGGCCAACAGTCGGAAGCTGTGCACCCGCTCGCCAGCGGCGTTGTCCCAACTGCACTCCCAGATCGCACCGCCCTTGAAGATGTCCAGCGGGGAGATGTCGACCTTGCGGTAGCCGGGCAGCGCCTCGCCGCCGACGAGCCGACTCTCCTCGCCTTTCCAGTACGCCACCGGGTCGACTCGGGCCGGCCCCGCCTCGACGCTGAGCACCCGGGGACCGTCGGCCTCCCGGAAGCAGGTCACCGCGCCCTCGACCCAACGCAGCCAGGTCACCGGCACGGCGATCCGGAAACCGCTCGGGTCGTCGTGCCAGGTCCAGCCGTTGACCAACCGGTACCGTGCGTCGGCCGGCGGCGGCACCGAGGGCACCGGGGTGGCCTCCGGCGGGGGCGCCCCGCAGGCGAAAGCGGCCGGTCGGGCGGTGGTCGCGCCACCGCCGGAGCCGGACGGGGGAGTTTGCCGGTCGTCGTACTGCTTCAGCACCAGCGCGAGACCCCCGGCCGCGAGCAGCACGGTGACGGTGAGCGCGCCGCTCAGGGCGAGCAGCCGTCGACGCCGGCCCCGGGGGCGGTACGCCGACCGGGCGGGCGTACCCGGCGCGCTGGGCAGTGCCGCCTGCCCGACCGGGGCGTCGAACCGGGCGGGTACGGCGGCCCGACCCGCGCTGCGCAGTGCCGCCACCGCCGCCGACCGGGCGGGCTCGGCGGGCTGGTCGGGGGCCGCCGCAGCAGTCCGCAGCAACGGCTCCGCCTCGGCGGCGGTGAGCCGCCGTCGGGGGTCGCGCTGCAACAGGCCGGTGAGTACGGGACGCAACGCTCCGGCACGACGCATCGGGTCCGGCGGTTCGGTGGCCAGCGCGCTGAGCGTCGCCATCGCGCTGGATCGGGCGTACGGCGACTGGCCCTCGACCGTGGCGTAGAGCGTCGCGCCCAGCGACCACATGTCGGTACGCGGGTTCGACACCCCGTCGCGGGCCCGCTCCGGTGCGACGAACTGCGGCGAGCCGAGCACGGTGCCCGGCCCGGTCATCGCCCCCTCACCACCGTCGAAGGTGGCGAGCCCGAAGTCGGTGAGCACCACCCGCCCGTCGTCGGCGACCAGCACGTTGTGTGGCTTCACGTCGCGGTGCAGCACCCCGGCGGAGTGCGCGGCCCGCAGCGCGGCGAGGACGGCGAGCCCGATCCGGGCGGTGCGCTGCGGGCTCAGCGGCCCCTCGCTGCTGATGATCTGCTGCACCGACCGGGACGCGACGTACTCCATCACGATCCAGGGGTTCTCCCGCTCGTGCACCACGTCGTAGATCTGGACCACGTTGGGATGGTTGAGCCGGGCGGCGGTGCGCGCCTCGCGCAGGGTCCGCAGTCGTAGCTCCACGCGCTCGGTCTCGGCCAGCCAGGACGGCGGCACGACCTCCTTCACCGCGACGTCGCGGTGCAGCATCTCGTCGCGGGCCAACCAGACCCGGCCCATCCCGCCGGTGCCGACCAGGTCGAGCAGCCGGTACCGACCCGCGATGGGCAACTGCTGCACGGCCGCTCCCTCTTGGTCACTCCGGGTTACACGATAGCTACCGGTGCGGGTTTTCTCATCCGCTGGGCAGCCTCGATCCACGCCGGACGGCTGGCTCGTGCACCGACCGTACGGTGCAGATCAGCGGGGTGGTCGGAAACTTTCTCGGAGTGTCGTCCAGTCTCCACCGGCCGCGGCCCAGTCCCGGTCGTCGGTGATCCAGCCCAGCGTCCAGCGGTCGCCCCCGGCCGTGTCCGGGACCTGCTGTCGGGCGTGCAGCTTGGGGCCGTCCGGAGCATTCCAGCGGCACTCCCAGTCCGCCCCGCCGCCGATCGCGACGAGCCGGATCTCGTCGTACTCCGGCAGCGCTCCGGAACCGGACGCCTTGTCGCGGGCCGACCGCAGTCGGGCCAGCGGGTCGGCGTCGCCGCCCTCGGCGACGCTGAACGCCCGGCCGGTCGCCGGGTCCTGGAAGCAGGCCACCGTGCCGTCCTTGGAGTAGCGCCAGGTCGCCGGCACGGAGACCCGGAAGCCGGTGGTGTCGGCGTGCCAGACCCAGCCGGCCGGCGGCCGGAACCGCTCGCCGGGATTCGGCGATCCGACGGGCACCGCCGTGCCGATGACGTCCGGGCGTACGCAGGGCAACGGTGGCGGGGGCACGTCACGGCCGCCCGGCGGCCGTCCGTGTCGGTTGGGGTCGAACGGGCCGCCCGGGCCGCCACCGCCGCCCGGTGGCCGGTCCGGCGGCGGCGCGCTGGACCGGTCGGCGGTCCCCCTCGGCTCGTCGTCCGCGACAGTCAGCGCGGTGCCGACACCGGCGGCCGCGGCCACCAGCAGCGCCGTGGCGATCAACGCGGCCCTGCGCGCGGTGCGCCGGGCGGGGGCCCTGGTCGGTTCGCCTGGGCTGGCGGCCTGGTTCGCGGCGGTCTGGTCCGGCTCGGGCAGCGGGATGGTGACGTCCTCGTCGGACGTGTCGCCGGACACGCTGGATCGGTCGGTCAGCTCGGCCGCCGGGTCGGCCCACCGGGGTTCGGCCGGCGGACTGGCGGAGCCGGTCGCGGCGGCGGTGAGCAGCCGGCGGGCCCCGTCGTGGTCGAGGCGGTGGCGCGGATCGCGGCGTAGCAGCCCGTCGAGCACCGGCGCGAGCGGCCCGGCGTGCGGGGCCGGGTCCGGCGGGCCGGCGGCCAGCGCGCTCAGCGTCGCCATCGCGGTGCTGCGGGCGTACGGGGAGCGACCCTCGACGGCGGCGTGCAGGGTGGCACCGAGCGACCACAGGTCGGCGGCCACCGTGGACACCCCCTCGGCGGCCCGCTCCGGGGCGACGTACTGCGGTGAGCCGAGCACCATGCCGGGGCGGGTCATCGCGCCGTCGCCGCCGTCGAACGTGGCCAGGCCGAAGTCGGTGAGCATCACCCGCCCGTCGTGTGCGACGAGCACGTTCTGCGGCTTGACGTCGCGGTGCAGGACCCCGGCGGTGTGCGCGGCGTGCAGCGCGCCGAGCAGGGCCAGGCCGATCCCGGCCGCCCGGGCCGGCTCCAGCGGCCCCTCGGCGTCCAGAACGTCCTGCAGTGTGCGGGACGGGACGTACTCCATCACGATCCACGGGCTGCCCTCGACCGGTACGACGTCGTAGAGCCGGACCACCGCTGGGTGGATGAGTCGGGCGGCGGCGCGCGCCTCCCGCAGGGTGCGCGAGCGCAGCTCGGCCCGTTCGTGGTCGGCCAGCCAGCTCGGCGGCACGACCTCCTTGACCGCGACGTCGCGGTGCAACATTTCGTCGCGGGCCCGCCACACCCGACCCATGCCGCCCCGGCCCACGAGATCGAGCAGCCGGTACCGACCGGCGATCAGCACCTGCGCACGCTCCTCCTCGGCCGCTGTCCGGGCTACACCCTAACCAGCGGATCGGAAGCTACCTATAGGTCGTCCGCTTCGGGTCAGCAGGCGGCGTGGTCGGCCGCCGCCAGCAGATTGCCCTCCGGAATGGCGATCCGGGTACGTCCACCGGCCAGTCGGGCGGCGGCGCGGCGGGCCTGTAGCGGGCCGTGCTCACGACGGGCCGCGGTGTAGCTGGCGGCGGTACGGGCCGCGATGGTCGCCCAGCCGTACCGCTCGCCGACCATGGTGCGGGCGCGTCGGGCGACCCGTCGGGCGAAGACCTCGTCGCCGAGCAACTGGCCGACCGCGCCGGCGAGCGCGGCGGGATCGCTGTGCGGGAACGTCACCCCGGTCACGCCCGGCTCGACGATCTCGGCGAGCCCACCGGTACGGGCCACCGCCAGCGGCGCCCCGGCAGCCGCCGCCTCCAGCGCCACCATGCCGAACGGCTCGTAGAGGCTGGGCACCACGGTCGCGTCGGTGGCGCCGAGCACCGCCGGTAGCTGGGTGGCGTCGAGGAAGCCGGTGAAGCGGACGGTCGAGCCGAGCGCGAGCCGTCGCGCCTGCTCCTCCAACTCGGCGCGGTACGGGCCGTCGCCGGCGATCACCACGCGCAGCCCGGGGTGCCGGTCGCGCAGCCGGGGTACGGCGTGCACCAGGTGCTGTACGCCCTTCTCGTAGACGAGCCGCCCGGCGTACCCGACCAGTGGGCCGTCCCCGGCGAACCGTTTCCGGGCCGAGGCGACCGCGCGGGGCCGGGCCCGCCAGGCCCGGTCGTCGACCCCGTTGGGCACCACGTCGACCTGCCCGGTCGGCACGTCGAACAGCGCGGTCACCTGCTCGCGCATGTAGCCCGAGCAGGCGATCACCCGGGTGGAGGAGCCGCTGAGCCAGTGCTCGACGCCGTGGATGGTGCGGTTCATCTCCTCGGGTAGCCAGCCCTGGTGCCGGCCCGCCTCGGTGGCGTGCATCGTGGTGACCAGGGGCAGGTCCAGGTGGTCGGCGAGGGTGATCGCGGTGTGGGCGACGAGCCAGTCGTGGGCGTGGATGACGTCGTAGGAGTCGGCCTGGGTGGCACGTAGGGCGGTGCGGGTGAGGGTGTGGTTGAAGGCCATGGTCCAGGCGAGCAGGGAGCTGGTGGCCAGGGGGAAGGTGACGGGGTCTTCGGGTGCGCGCAGGATGCGGACGCCGTCGGCGTATTCCTCCAGGGGTGCGCCGTCGGCGTGGCGGGTGACGACGGTGACGTCGTGGCCGGCGGCGGCGAGTGCGACGGAGAGGGCGTGGACGTGTCGGCCGAGGCCGCCGACGAGCACCGGCGGGTATTCCCAGGAGAGCATCAGCACCCGCAGCTGTCGGGCGGGGTGGATGTCGATCACGTGGGCGTCGGGTGACATGCGGCCCCCTCTGGGTTGTCCCCGGGCGCGCGCCGACCGGCACCGGAACCGGTGCCCGCCGTCGCGTCTGGATCTGGGACCCATCCTGCCGGGGCCGGGATAACCAGCGGAGACACCGCCGTTGCGGGCATGTAAAGCGCTACTGGCCCTTTCGGCGTACGCGCAGCAGCTCGGCCACCGACCACGCCTGGAACGGGCAGCCGGTCGCGGCGTGCGGTGCGAGGCCATCGGCCGTCTCACTTACCGACCCTAGCCCATATTCGGTCAGATGGGATTCAATGCCAACGAACAGATCATCGACCACCATCTTGCCCCGGCGGCAGGCGTCCACGTAGGGGCCGAGCAGCCACGGCCAGACCGTGCCCTGGTGATAGCCGCCGTCCCGCTCGGCCGGGCCACCCTGGTGCCGGCCGATGAACTCCGGCGAATCCGGTGCGAGGCTGCGCGGCCCGAGCGGGGTGAGCAGCCCGCCCGCGATCCGGCGCAGCGTCGACTCGTCCGGCTCCAGCGGCGCGAACGGCAGCGACCAGGCCAGCAACTGGTTGGGACGCAGCGCGTCGTCGTCGTGCTGGGCGGCACCACCCAGCGGGTACGCGGGCGCCGGGGCGTCCAGCACGTCGTGCAGCCAGCCGGTCGGCGCCGGGTAGCGGCCACGGAACGAGCCGACGGCCTTGCCGTGCCACCGCCACAGCTCGCCCGCGTCCTGCCCGGCCAGCTCGGTCAACTCGGCGAGCCCGGCCAGCCCGTTGATCCACAGCGCGTTGACCTCGACCGGCTTGCCGGTACGCGGGGTGACCGGCACCCCGTACACCCGGGCGTCCATCCAGGTCAGCGCGGTGCCCGGGGCGCCCTGGGTGAGCAGCCCGTCGGTCGGGTCGATGGCGATGCCGTAGCGCGTGCCGGCCAGGTGGGCGTCGACGACACCCCGCAGCGCCGGCAGCAACTCGTCACCGAGGTCGGTGTCGCCGGTGACCGTGACGTGTCGGCTCACCGCGTGCAGGAACCACAGCGTGCCGTCCACGGTGTTGTACTCCACCCGCCCGGTGTCGGCGGTGTTGGCGAGCATCCCCTCGGACAGCGTCGCCGCGTACGCCCGCAGCAGCTCCCGGCCCTCGTCGGCCCGGCCGGTGCAGAGGAACAGCCCCTCGTAGGAGATCATCGTGTCCCGCGACCAGGCGCCGAACCACGGGTAACCGGCCACCACGTCGACCGCCGCGCCGCCGGTACGCACCACGAACGCGTCCGCGGCCAGCGCCAGCGTCGCCTCCACCTCATCCGCCGGCTTCGCCGTGGCCACCACCTGCCGGTTGCGCCGTCGGGCCGTCGCCACGATCTCGGTGGCCGGCGGTGGCTCCTCGTCGAGTCGACCCGCCCAGGCCAACACCGACACCGTGTCGCCGGGGCGTTCCAGCTCGCCGCCGAAGCGGCCCGCGTACCAGAGGTCCTCGTCGGGGTGCAGGCCCCGGGTGGCCTCCTCGCGGTGGTGCACGCCCAGCCACCACTGCCCCTCCGGCGCCCAGCCCGGCCCCGCGAGCCGGTACGCCCCCTCGACCACCGCGCCGTCGGCCACCGGCTCGACCTGCGGCGTCGGGCCGTCGGCCCGCCGTTCGCCGTGCGCGTCGCGCCAGGTGCAGGCCGCCGACAGATCCAGCCGGACCGGCCCGCCGGCGACCAGCCGGTGCACCACCGCCACGCACGAGCGGCCGGGCAGCATGGCCAGCTCCCGCTCGATCACGACCCCGCCGATCCGCCACCGCCACCGGGGCAACCCGTCGGCCAGGTCGAAGCGCTCCAGCAGCTCGAAGCCGCGTGGGTCCACGTCGCCGGAGGACCACTCGTGCGCGCCGAGACGAACCCGTGCGCCGGACGGCAGGGTGATCGCCGGGTCCAGGCTGGCCAGCCCCACCCGGCGGGACGCCGGGGTTTCGCCGGGCACCACCAGCAGGCCGTGGTAGCGCCGGGTGCGCAGCCCGCCGACGGTGCCCATCGCGTACCCGCCGAGGCCGTCGGGCACCAGCCACTCCCGGCTTGCCGCGCTGGTCAGATCGCCGCAGACCTGCGGGCCGAAGTGAATGTCGATCAACTTTCCTCCACCGGCGGCGGGGTGTAACACGCCACGACGAGAATGGCCGCTGTGGTCAAGTACCGCGGCGACGTCAAAGATGTGCACGTGATCACTGACCGTTCGTCCTCCGACGCCTCGCCACCCGACGCTGAGCGGCTCCGGCTCGCCCAGGCCGACTCGGGGGAGCAGGACTGGCGCGCATGGGGTCCCTATCTGTCCGAACGGGCGTGGGGGACGGTGCGGGAGGACTACAGCGAGCACGGTACGGCCTGGGACTACTTCCCGCACGACCACGCGCGCTCCAGAGCCTACCGGTGGAACGAGGACGGGATGGCGGGCGTCTGCGACGACCGACAGACCTTCGCCTTCGCCCTGGCGCTCTGGAACGGCAAGGACCCGATCCTCAAGGAGCGGATGTTCGGTCTCGGCGGCGACAGCGGCAACCACGGCGAGGACGCCAAGGAGTACTGGTGGTACGAGGACTCGACGCCCACCCACTCCTGGATGCGCTGGCGCTACCACTACCCGCAGGCCGCCTTCCCGTACGACGAACTGGTCGCGGTGAACGCGCTGCGCGGCCGGGACGACACCGAGTACGAGTTGGTGGACACCGGGATCTTCGACGACGACCGGTACTGGGCGGTGACCGTCGACTACGCCAAGGCGTCCCCGACCGACCTGTGCATGGTGGTGACCGTGGCCAACCGGGGCGACCGGGCGGCCACCCTGCACGTGCTGCCCAGCCTGTGGTTCCGTAACACCTGGTCCTGGGGACTGCCCGGCGGTGACCGGATCCCCCGGCTGACCGGCGAGGGTGCCCGGCTGGTCGGTGAGCACCGGGTGCTCGGTCAGCTCCTGCTGGAGGGCGACGGCGAGCCGGTGCCGCTGCTCTGCGACAACGACACCAACGCCGAGCGGCTCTGGGGCCTGCCCGGCCGGTCCCCGTACCCGAAGGACGGCATCAACGACCACGTGGTCAACGGCGCGGCCACGGTCAACCCGGAGGGGGAGGGCACCAAGGGCGCGCTGCACTACGTGCTCGACGTGCCGGCCGGTGGGCAACGGCAGATCCGGCTGCGGCTGACCCGTACCGCGTCGCCGCCGGCCGCCGCGCCGCCACCCCCGGCCGATCTCGGCAACGGCTTCGAGGCGGTGGTGTGGGCACGCCGGGCCGAGGCGAACCGGTTCTTCGCCGGCGTGATCCCGGGGGCCGCCACCGCCGACGAGGCGTTGGTGGCCCGGCAGGCCATCGCCGGGCTGATGTGGGGCAAGCAGTTCTACCACTTCGACGTCAAACGCTGGCTGGACGGCGATCCGGGCTCGACGCCACCGCCGGCCGGTCGCCGGCACGGGCGCAACAGCGCCTGGTGGCACATGACCAGCTTCGACGTCATCTCCATGCCCGACCCGTGGGAGTACCCCTGGTACGCGGCCTGGGACCTGGCCTTTCACTGCGTGAGCATCGCCCGGGTCGACCCCGGCTTCGCCAAGGAGCAGATCCTGCTCCTGCTGCGCGAGTGGTACCTGCACCCCAACGGGCAGATCCCGGCGTACGAGTGGGCTTTCGGCGACGTGAACCCGCCGGTGCACGCTTGGGCGGCGCTCAAGGTGTTCGAGATCGACGGCGGCCGGGACTACGAGTTCCTGGCCCGGGTCATGCACAAGCTGCTGCTCAACTTCACCTGGTGGGTCAACCGCAAGGACACCGGCGGCAACAACGTCTTCGAGGGCGGCTTCCTCGGGCTGGACAACGTCGGGCCGTTCGACCGCTCGGCGGCGCTGCCGGTGGCCGGCGTGCTGGAGCAGTCCGACGGCACCGGCTGGATGGCCATGTACGCGCTGAACCTGCTGGACATGGCGATCGTGCTGGCCGAGCACGACCGGACCTGGGTGGACACCGCCACCAAGTTCTTCGAGCACTTCGCGTACATCGCCGCGGCCGCGTACGAGCAGGGGCTGTGGGACGACGAGGACGCCTTCTTCTATGACGTGCTGCGGCTCGCCGACGGCACCAAGGTGCCGCTGAAGGTCCGGTCGGTGGTCGGGCTGCTGCCGCTGGCCGCCACCACCCGGCTGACCGCGCGGACCCTGCACCAGTTGCCGGAGCTGGGCGCCCGGCTGCGCTGGTTCCTCACCAACCGTCCGGAGTACGCCCAGGTGATCGGCACCCGCCGGCTGGGTCCGGACGGGCGGCAGCAGCGGCTGCTGTCGATGGTCGGCCCCGAGCAGGTCGTCCGGCTGTTGGCCCGGATGCTGGACACCGACGAGTTCCTCTCCGAGTACGGCCTGCGTACCCTGTCCCGCGCGCACCTGGACAAGCCGTTCTCGGTCACCCTGGGCGGGCAGGAGTTCTCCGTCGGCTACGAGCCGGCCGAGTCCACCAGCGGCCTCTTCGGCGGCAACTCGAACTGGCGTGGGCCGATCTGGATGCCGACGAACTTCCTGCTGATCAGCGCGTTACGCGACTACGCGGCGTTCTTCGGTGACGACCTTCAGGTGGAGTACCCGACCCGCTCGGGGGTGAAGCGGACGCTCGACGAGATCGCCGACGACCTCTCCGCACGGTTGATCTCGCTCTTCACCCAGGACGACTGGGGCCGGCGACCGATCTACGGTGCATGCCAGATCTTCCAGACCCACCCCGACTGGCGGGACCTGATCGCCTTCCCGGAGTACTTCCACGGCGACAACGGCGCCGGTCTGGGCGCCTGGCACCAGACCGGCTGGACTGCCCTGGTGGCCGACCTCATCCTCACACTGCGCCGCTGACCCGCCGCCGGCCGGCGTGATCGCCCGCCGCCGGCCCGGCGTGATCGTGCTCGATCCTGGTTGTAGTGGCCTCCCCGCCGTCCGGAGGCCACTCGATCCTGGATCGGGTGCGGTCGACCACCGACGGCTCACCCCGTGCGCGTCTCGTAGGCCGCTCGGCTGGCCTCGATGTGCGGGACGTGCTCGATCGCCCAATCGGCGAGGGCCAGCGCAGGCGGGATGAGGCTCTTCCCGGTGGGGGTCAGCGCGTACTCGACGCGGGGCGGGACCTCGGCGTAGACCGTCCTGGCCACCAGGCCGTCCCGTTCGAGGTTCCGCAGGGTCAGCGTCAGCATGCGCTGGGAGATCCCCGGTATCTGCTGGTGCAGGTCGGTGAAGCGCAGCAGGCCCTGATCGAGGGTCGCCACGATCAACAGCGTCCACTTGTTGCAGATCCGATCGAGGATCGCGCGGATCGTCCGGCCGCCGTCGCCCCGGATCATGCAGGTGTGTTCGTACTGCGACATGACAACCCCCTGTGCCTCACGCACACGCGTGTGCCTTTTGTAGGCCGCCCAATAGTGACGCATCATGTGGCTACTTCCTACCGGTAACCATCCTGGTTGCCCGTCTCCGAGGGGACCGCCGTGGAACTCGCCTACTGGATCGTCGCGGCGCTGCTGGCGCTGTTCTATCTTCATGCCGGAGGCAAGAAGGTCACCCAGAGCCAGGAACGACTTCAGCCGATGATGGGCTGGGTGGACCGCGTACCCATGCCGTTGGTCCGGGCCATCGGAGTGCTGGAGGTTCTCGGCGCGGTCGGCCTGGTGCTGCCGCCGCTGACCGGCATCGCGGTCCGGCTCGCCATCGTCGCAGCGGTCGGCCTCGTCCTGATCCAGATCGGCGGCATCGCGGTCCATCTGTCCCGCAGTGAGGCACGGCTGATCGGACTCAACATCGTCCTGCTCGTGGCCGCCGCCGCGACCGCCTGGCTGGGCACGGTCTGGCTCTGAGTCAGGTCATCTCGCGGTTCGTCGCGCCGACCACGAGCGGCCCTCGACGTCCCCGCGCCCACACGACGAGAGCACCGCAGCAGAGCACGGTTCCCATGCGCATCACTGCGGTCCAGCCACCGACCGACCACAGCGCGGTCGCGGTGGCGGAGCCGACCGCACCGCCGAGGAAGTTGCTGACGCCCAGTGCGGTGTTGAGCCGGCTGCGAGCCTCGTCCGAGATGGCGAACAGTCGCGCCCGATTGAGCAGGGCCTGCCCCTGTAGGGCGACATCGATCACGACGAGCACGAGGATGATCAGCGCGATGGACCGACCGGCGAACGTGGCGGTGACGAAGGCGGCGAGGGCCAGCACCCAAGCCGCGCCGGTGGCCGGGAGCGACCAACCGTGGTCGTGCAGACGGCCCGCGTTCTGAACGGTGAGGGCGCCGGCGAGGCCGGCCAACCCGAACAGGCCGACCACCGAGACCGGGTAGTGGAACGGCGGCCCGGTGAGCAGGAACGTCAGCGCGGTCCAGACCAACGTGAACGCGGCGAAACCCATGCTGGCCAGGACCAGCGTCCAGCGGGCCGCCCGCTCGCGCAGAACCACCGTGCCGACCGAGGCGAGAAGCGCCGGGTAGGGCATCCGGGTGCGCGGTGCCAGCGGTGGGATCGCGCGGTGGAGCAGCGCCGCGAGCAGGACGGCGACGACCGCGGCGAGAGCGAAGATGGTACGCCAACCGGCAGTGTCCGCGATAAGTCCGCTGATCGCGCGGGAGGCCAGAATGCCGGTGAGGGTCCCGGACCCGACGACGCCGACGACGTGGCCGCGGTGGGCGTCGCCGGCCAGGTCCCCGGCGAGCGGTGTGAGGACCTGCCCGGAAACCGTTGTCACCCCGAGCAGGCCGAGGGCGAGCAGGAGTACGCCGATCGACGGCGCCAGCGCACACAACACGAGTGCGGCGGCCGAGATCAGCAGCAGCACCGGGATGAGTCGGCGGCGGTCGAGGACGTCCCCGAGTGGCACCAGCAGCAGTACGCCGAGGGCGTACCCGACCTGGGTCGCGGTGACGAGCCATCCGGCCGTCGCCGTCGTGGCGTGCAGGTCACCCGCGATGAAGGCGAGCAGGGGCTGGGCCCAGTACAGGTTGCTGATCGCCGCTGCCGCGGACACGGCGAACAAGAGCGTCAGCCGTCGGCTCAGCTCCGGCGGCGGCGCTACTGGCGGTGCGGCCATCCCGCCACGCTAGGAGGTGCGGGTGACATCTGGACCCATCAGGCTGTCGCCAGCAGGAATGCCTGGTCGTCCCTCTCCCGACCCTGAGCGCGGCGCACCAGGCGGCACACCTCCCGCAGGCCGGCAGCCGCGAGCTGGACAGCGATCTCGTCGGCCGTGTAGCGGTAGCGCTCAAGTTCGATCTCGTGGCCGAACTGGCGGTACGCCCCGGACACGTCGTGCGTACCCTCGCCGGCCTGAAATCCGACGAGCAGGTGGCCGGCCGGGCGCAGGACCCGGGTGGCCTCCGCGAAGATGCGCGCCTGACCGGCGGGAGGCGTGTGGATGATCGAGTACCAGAGCAGGACGCCGGCGAACTGGTCGTCCGGGTAGGGGAGTTCGGTCAACGAGCCCACGGTGAACGCCAGGTCGGGGTGGTCGCGGCGGGCCATGGCGACCATGCTCGGCGACAGGTCGACGCCCTGCACCCGACACCCACGGTCGGCGAGATAACGGCTCATCCGACCCGCGCCGCACCCGGCGTCGAGGACACGTGTGTCGCCGCCCGACGTCACCGCCGCGGCGAAGGCGTCGACCATGGCGAGGTCGAGTGGAGCCTCGGCACGGGTGTCCGGGAGATAGGCGGCGTAGTCCTTCGCCACCGTGTCGTAGGCACGTCGCACACCGCGGAAGTCGAGTGGCTCTGACGGCGATGAAGTCACGAGCCGCATCCTCGCAGGCGCCGGCGGCTGCCCGCGTACCGGCGGTCCCCTTAGGCTGCACGGCATGGATCGGAGTCGCTGGCTGCGCCGCCCGACATCGCTCAGCCGACACGTCGCGGCCGTCCTGGTCGCCGCGCTGATCGTGTTCGTGGCGGCGGCCACCGCGCTGTGGCTCGTCCTCGGCGCACCCCGACTGCCGCAGGGCGCGGCGTTCACCGTCACCGATCAGCTGGAGCTGGTGAAGATCGCCCTCGCGGTCGTCGCCGGGGTCGGCGGGGTGGTCGCGCTCGTGGTGGCGTACCGGCGGCAGGCGGTGGTCGAGGAGGAGAACGAGCGTGCCCGGGCCGCCGCCCGCCGCGACGACACCCGCCTGTTCAACGAGCGGTTCGGCAGCGCCACGACCCAGCTCGGGCACGAGCGACCGGCGGTACGGGCCGCCGCGGTCTACGCGGTGACCGGTCTCGCCGACGACGCGCCGACCCAGGAGCTACGGCAGACCTGCGTGAGCGTGCTCTGCGCGTACCTCCGGATGCCCTACCAGCCGGAACCGTCGGCGCCCGACTGGGTCGCGGGGGAGCGGGAGATCCGGCACGCGATCGTCGGCACCATCCGGGCCCATCTCGCACCCGGCCCGCTCCCGGATTGGAACGGCTGCGCGTTCAACCTCAGCGGCGCGGTCCTCGAAGGGGTCGGGCTGCCCGGCATCCGCCTCACCGACGGCACCCACCTGAACCTCACCCGCTGCCGGGTCGTCGGCGGGCCGGTCGATCTGCGCGGCGCGCAGTTTGTCGGCGGCCGGCTGACGTGTACCGCGATCCAGCTCGACGCCGGAGCCGGGTTCGAGCTCGGCGGCGCGGTGGCCGTCGGAACGCGGTTCGTGGGTGGCCCGCTGCCCCCGGACCTCGCGGCGTTCGTCGCCACCATGCACGATGCGGGTTCGCAGTGACGGTGAGCTGTGCTCTGCCGCGCCGCCACGGCGGACGGACCGCCTCGGTGCGTGGTCGGTCACGGCAGGATCTCGACGTACCCGTCGCCTCCGTGTACGCGGATCCGCTGCCCGTCGGGAATCAGCCGGGTCGCATCCACCACCTGCTCCTGCCAGGCCGGGATTCTTCGGCGGTCCGGAGTGTGCCCAGGCCCTCCGGCGAGCGCCGACCTCGGCGCCTGCCGCCCCGAGCAGACGAGACCTGAGCGTGGCTCGGAAAGTCGATAGCCAGGTCGCCCGGCTGGTGCGATGATCGACATCTGGGTCGCTAGCTCAACTGGATAGAGCATTCGACTGAGTAGCGCGTCCGCTCTCCGCTTCTGCGGTCACGGGGGCGCTTCCTTCTCCTAACTGGATCGAATGGTTCGGGGTTCGAGTCCCCGGCGACCCACTGAGCCGCGCCCGCGGGCCCGGCAACCGCCGGAGTTGACCGGAACGGAGGACCACGTGCTCGAGAAGCTGATCATCCAGAAGACACTGCGCGTGCCGGCTGGCACTGGCCCGGCCGGCGACGGCACGCCGGTGGCCCGTCAACTGGACGTGGCGCTGCTCGACGTCGGGTTCTCGGCCTCGCGGGCCCTGCTGGAACACATCGGCACGCTGGCTCCCGCGCCCGCGATGGACCTCGCCGCGACGGTCGTCTCGGCCGTACGCGAGCTGGTCGGCGACCATGTGCAGCACAACGCCTATTTCATCGGCTTCCCGCACGACGTGCCGGACACCATCGAGTTCTGGACGGACCGGCTACGGGCCGCCGTACGCACCGGTGGGGGCACGCTGACCGACGCGCAGCTGCGCGACGTCGCCGCCTCGGGCGGGGTGAACCTGCTCGACCTGCCGGCCTACGGGACCTACCAGCACACCTTCGCCGAGCTGTTGGCCGCGCACGACGACCTGATCACCGCAGCCGGTGACCGGGTGACCCTGCTGCGCCTCGGTGACACCGTCGACGTGGAGGCGTCGCGGCTCTATCTGGCCCTGGCCGAAAGCTCGACGCCACACGGCGAGGCGGACCTCGCGATCCTCAGTGAGCTCGCGGTCGTCTGCCTGGACGGCGCGCAGCCGGCCGAGATCCCGGTGCGGGAGAACCGTGCCGTGCTCAACGGGATCCGGCTCGTCCTCGGTCGGCCGCTGGTCGGCGTGGACACGACGACCGACGTGCTGCGCCTGGCCTGCCAGGTCTCCAACGGGGACGCCTCGCTCATGACCCCCACGCGATTTCGTGCCTTCCGGCGTCCGGAGCGTCGGATGCTGCTGGCCGCGCTGAACGAGGTCGTCGCTGCGAGCCCGGCCAAGCTCGGTGACGTCGTGCGCTACGCGGAGCGGTGGAAGAGGCTCGGGGAACGGCTGCACCCGCACGAGTACGGCCAGTGGCCGCACGCGCAGGAGGTGTTCGCGGTCGCGCGTGGCGAGCGGCGGGTACGCAACCTTGCCGGCCGCGCGGAGGAGGCGTTCCGGGCCGGAGACATCGGTTCGGCCGCATCGGTGCTGTCGGCTTCGCCGGGTCTGCTCCTGCGCTCCGCGGACCGGCTGCTGCGGCTGGCGTCGGCAGCGGAGCGATCCGCGGTTGTCGACACGGTCAGCGGTGCGCTCGGCTCCGCGTCCGGTCGGGTGCTCCTCTCGCTGCGGGAGCATGTCGACAACCGGCTGACGCCGGCGTCCGCCCGGATGTATGCGAGCCGCTCGCGCAACTCGTGGGTCGGTCCCGACGAGCGGCCACCGCTGCCGGCCGGGCTGGTGGCCGAGTTGTCGGCACTGCTCGACGCGGAGGTCAGCGCCCGCCTGCCGGAGTCGCAGCGACGACTGGTGGTGGACCCGGCGGTGCTCGACGTCGCCCTGCCGCTGTCCGGCAAGGCGACCGAAGGCGGTTTCGCGGTGCTGCCGAGGGGCTCGCGGGCGTCGGTGTCCGGTGATCTGCTGCGGTTCTTCACCTACTGGCGACAGGCCGCTCGGCGCACCGACTACGACCTGTCGCTGCTGCTGCTCGATGACGAGTTCCATGCGGCGGGCCAGGTGTCGTGGACGAACTACCACCACGACGAGGTGGTGCATTCCGGCGACATCACCGAGGCGACGAACGGCGCGACCGAGTTCATCGACGTGCCTCTGACGGTCGGCGTGCCCTACGTGGTTCCGCAGGTCCACATCTACGCCGGGGAGTCGTTCGACGAGGTCGCCGAGTCGATGTTCGGGTACCAGACCCGCACCCGGGACCAGGCCGGCGCCCCCTTCGACCCACGGACGGTACGGGCGCGTTCGCACCTGCGCGGCCAGGGCCGGGTCGCGCTGCCGATGGTGTTCGCCAGGAGCGAGCATGGCTGGCAGGCGGTGTGGCTGCACCTCTACCTCCCGGGCACACCGTCGTTCAACCGGGTGGAGGACAACACGTTCACCACGGCCGACCGGGTACGGGCACTGATGGAGCGGCGCTACCTCACCGTGGCCTACCTCGTCGACCGATGGCGCGCACGGGCCGAGGTGGTGACGTGGGACGGCCGGCTGCCGGACGAGCCGGTCACGTTCGTCGGCATCGAGGCGCCCACCGGCCTGCCGGAGGGATCGGACACGTACACGCTGGATCGGCTCAGTGAGCTGATCCCTCAATAAGCGGCGACAGCCGAGGCTATGCGGGTGCTTCCTCCTATTCCGTTCGATTCGGGACCTCCGCGCAAGCGGAGAATTGGCATTCAGCACCCGCGCTCTCCTCGGCCCTCGCCGATCCTCTGTAATCCGCTTGTGCGGAGCGTCGAGGGTTGCTTGGCTGTGGCCCGTGACCGAACTTCACACGCCGCGACTGAGCTTGCACGCCATCGACACCGCAGAGGGTGAACGGATCGTCGGGCGGTGCCCCGGAGCCGGGGACGCCTGGGCTGAGGACTTCCCTTTCGTCGGCGACGTCTACGGCGTCACGGCCTTTCTCAGAGCTTCGGCCGCCCACGGGGACCAGCGACCTTTCGGGCACTACCGGATCACCCGTGCCGCCGATGGGAAGGCCATCGGCGGCATCGGGTTCAAGGGCCAGCCCGACGACGGATGCGTCGAGATCGGGTACGGCCTCGCAGAGTCTGCCCGAGGTCACGGCTACGCGGCCGAGGCACTCGTCGCACTGCTGAAGATTGCAACCGAGCACGGATTGTCCCGCGTCGTCGCCGACACCACCGGGGACAACGTGGCTTCCCAACGGACCCTGGAACGTGCCGGGTTCCGCCGTACAGACACCAACGGCGACCTCCACCGGTACGAGGTGCTCCTGGATGCCGCTTCGCGACCGGCTCAGACCGCGACCGGCGAGGTGCCGTTACTGCCGGCACACATCGGCACTCATGATCAGTAAGATCGCGGGGTGAGCGAGAACCTGCACCCCGTCCGTCGGGTCAGCGTGGGCGACCTCAGCGCCGACATCGACGAGGAGCTTGCGCCGATCATCGAGGTCATCTGGCGTCTGAGGTTGACGACCTGGACCTGTTGCCAGAACGCGGGCGAGAGCAACGCCGACTGGCCGGTGCAACTGCCGCACATGGCCCCCGTCATCGCTGCGCAGCTGGGGTGGGCCTACATCGACTTCCCGATCGACGACGGGCTGGCGTTCCTGACCGCCCTCGCCCAGGGCGGCCCTCGCGACGCCTTCTACCTTCGGATGACCCATTGGGCAGCACCGGACTCGTGGCAGGTGTCCGCCCGGCCGATGGACCGGGCGACCTTCGACCAAGAGAGCGAGTCGCGGTTCAACCTACGGCTCCTGTTGGTCCGCTTCCCGAGCTACGACCGCGCGGAGATGCTGCGTCGGCTGATCGAGTACGAGGCGGGCCGACTGACGCCGCCGGGACCAGTCGATCGGTCAAGCATGACTCCCGGGCACTCGGCCTGAGGTGCAACTCCATACGCCCGGCCCGCAGGGCTGGTGCGTGGTTGACGAGCAGGCCGATGGCCGCCGCACGCGGACGGCGGCAGGGCGCCGTCGGGCGGGAAGGGCTCGGGCCGATGAGGAAGACTGACCGGCATGGCTGATCTGGGTGACCCGAAGGCTGCGCTGCACCACTACCTCCAGGCGACTCGCGATGACCTGATCTGGAAGCTCGACGGCCTGAGTGAACGTGAGGCCAGACTGCCCCGCACCGCGACCGGCAACAACCTGCTGGGAGTCCTCAAGCACTGCCTGAATATCGAAGCCGGCTACTTCGGGCCCACGTTCGGGCGCGAGTTCCCGACACCCGGGGAACTGGTCCCCCTGCACGCGTTCGACGCGGACCCACAGGCAGACTGGTACGCGCGTGAGGACGAGACGAAGGATGGACTGATCGACCTGTATCGCCGGGTCGGGGTGTTCGCGGACCAGACCATCGAACTGCTTCCCCTCGACGCGCCGGGGCAGGTGCCGTGGTGGGGGCCGGGCAAACAGGCCGTGATGCTGCAACGAATCATCATCCACGTGACCTGCGACCTCGCCCGGCACGCCGGTCAGGCCGACATCATGCGCGAGCAGCACGACGGCGCGATCGGTTGGCAGCGGGACAACAGCAACATTCCCGACGACTATGACTGGCCGGCGTACGTCACCAAGCTGACGAAGCTCGCTGAGCGGAGCGGATAGCCGCCCCGTACCCGACTCCGCCGGACGTGCGAGCGGCACGCTGGGACCCGATCACGTAGTTTGATCAAGACGTCGATGCGAGGGGGACCTGGTGGGCCGTAACGCGATCATCTTCCACGGGACCGGCGGCAACCCGGACGTCTGCTGGTATCCCTGGCTGGCAGGACGGCTGTCGTCCCGTGGCTACGCCGTCGAGGTGCCGCACTATCCGGGCATCAACGTCGAGCCGATCGCTGGGTTCCTGCAAAAGGTGCTGGACGGGCACAGCTTCGACGAGGAGACGGTCCTCGTGGGTCATTCCGGCGGTGCGGCCCTCCTGCTCGCGCTCCTGGAGCACCTGGACGTAACCGTCGCTCAGGCGATCCTGGTCGCCGGCTACTGCACCCGGCCCAACTCGGCGGAGGAACCGGTCCTCCAGGAGATCTACGACTGGGCCGCGATCCGGTCGCACGTACGGGACATCTACTTCATCAACTCCCGCGAGGATCCGTACGGCTGCGACGACCGGCAGGGCCGTGCCATGTTCGAGCGGCTCGGCGGCACCCAGATCGTGCGCGACGACGGGCACTTCGGTGACTACAACCAGCCGTACGAGCGATTCGACCTGCTCGACCGCCTCATCCCGTGAGGATCAGCCAGGCGAACGCGGACGACGTCGCGGACCTGGCCCGGCTGATGTGGCTGGACACCCTTGCTGAGGAACCAGCAGCGCTGTCCGTTGACGCATTCGCGGCGCAGCTCGCGACGTGGTGGGCCGTCCACCAGGACTCGCATTCTGCGTTCGTCGCTCGGCTCCGCGGACCGGAGATCGTCGGCATGGCCTGGGTCGCGCTCGTACCCCGCGTCCCGAGACCTGGAGCGACACGTCGGCTGTCCGCCGACATCCAGAGCGTCTTCGTCCTGCCGAATCAGCGCGGCCAGGGGATCGGTTCGGCGCTCGTGGAGGCCGCCTCGGATCATGCGACCCGCCTCGGGTCCCTTTGCGTGACGGTCCAATCTGGCCGTAGGGCAGTGCCGGTGTACGAACGGCTGGGCTTCGCGTCGTCCCGACAGCTCCTACGGCGACCGCCGGACCGGGTGCCCGCTGCTGACTCCAACGACCGGGAGGTCTGAAGCTCGGGTTCGCCACCCGGGCGGCGCCCGCCGCCCGGTCGCGGCCGCGCGTCTGCCAGCTACCCGCCGGTACGCCCGAAGTGGGGCATCAGATCGGATTGCTGGTGTAGATCTCCGTGCTGCTCTGGTTGCCGATGAACGGGTTGTTGACGGCCCACAGCAGGCCCTCGTCGTACTCCGGCACGTCGAAGTTGCACATGACCCAGCCGGAGTCCGCGCCGCTGCTGTTGAAGCACTGCCGGCTCCAGTCCGGGCCCTGGATGGTGCCGGCGGCGGACGCACCGTTCGCCACGGTGTCCTTCACCCAGACTCGGTCCCCGTACGCGGCGAAGCACGACTTCGCGCCGCTCGTCGACACGCACCACACGTCGATCCCGTTCGCCGCCGGCGGCGCACCGCTCGGCGTGCCGGTGGCAGCCGACGCCGCGGAGGCGGTCCCGACCAGGACGAGGGCCACGGTCGCCGGCACCATGGCCAGCGCGGCGGCCCGCCGCGTCGTCTTCAGCTTCATGCGCATCCGCGTCAACTCCCCAAATTCGCCATGATCGTTACCCGGTGATCGAGGGTACAGATCCCGGATGGTCAGGTTGTGTCGGGTTCGAGAGTCAGAGCTGTGTGGCAGCACCGGGCAGCGCGTCGCGGACGCGGAACATCCGGGTGATCAGGTCTGACACCCGTGCCAGGGGGTCCACCGCTGATCGGCGAACCACGCCGAGCCCCCCGTTGGAACCATCAGGCTCCGGCCACGAGCGCTCTGGCTGTGTCCGTCCAGGATCCTGCTCCGTGCGGTCCCGAGCAGGCGGCGCAGCGGATCCGGTGTGCCATATCGATGCCGCTGAAGGATCTGGTCGCCGGCCTCACCGCGGAACTGATCAGCGTCCGGGCGGTCTTCTGGGGCGGAGCCGCGCTCTGCGCCCTCGTGCTCGCCGCGACGTTACGAACGGTCACATCGCCCGAATTTCGCCGGGTAGAAGCCCGTGCGGCCACCTCTCACGAACCTGCGTGACCTGCCGTTGCGTCACCCAATACCTCGCAGTACTATGCATCGTACTTCTAGGGTTGGGGGTTGGGTGGGCTTTCATGAAGGTCGCTAAGGATCTGGTGGCCGCCTCGGCGACACCGATGGTGCTCGGCATCCTGGCCGAGGACGAGAGCTACGGCTACGCCATCCTCCGGCGGATCAACGAGCTGTCCGGGGGTGAGCTGGACTGGACCGAGGGACTGCTGTACCCGTTGTTGCACCGGCTTGAGCGCCTCGGTTATGTGGAGTCGAGTTGGCAGTCGGTCACCGGCGAGCGCAAGCGCAAGTACTACCGCATCACCGACAGCGGCCTGGCTGAGCTGGCCGAGCAGCGCCGGCAGTGGGACACCGTCGTGGACGCCCTCAAGGAGATCTGGCATGACCGTGCGCCGCTGACGGTGAGCCCGCTGGAGGGCCTCGCATGACGGCACAGGACAGGCCCGAGGAGCTGGAAGCGCAGTTCGAGCAGTGGCGCCAGTACGTGCTCCGCCGCAGGGAACTGCAACCCCTCGACGCCGACGAGCTCGAAGACCACCTCCGTGGCTCGGTTGACGAGCTTGTCTCCGCAGGCTTGAGCCCGGACGAGGCGTTCCTTGTCGCGGTCAAACGGATGGGCAGTCTCGACGAACTCTCCCGCGAGTTCGCCCGGGAGCATTCCGAACGGCTGTGGAAGCAGCTGGTGCTCGCCGGGGACTCCGACAGCCCGGCCGCCGGCACGCGCTCGCGCCGGGACCTGTGGGCCCTGGTCGGCTGCGCGGTGGGCGCGGTGGCGTCGGTCAAGGTGCCAGCGCTGTTCGGGCTAAGCTTCGCGGACGACGGCACGTTCTACGCGCGGAACTTCGCCCTGTTCGCGCTGCCCTGGCTGGCGGCGTTCCTGGTCTGGCGCCGGAAAGCCCGACTGCCGGTGATCGCGATACTGGTGGGGCTGTTTGCGCTCGGTGCCGTGGCGGCCAATGCCTACCCCCTGGGGGACGAGTCGCAGTCCCTGGTCGTCACGGGCATCCACCTTCCCATCGCACTGTGGCTCGTGGTCGGCCTGGCCTACGTCGCCGACGACTGGCGCTCCTCCCGTAGACGCATGGACTTCATCCGCTTCACCGGCGAGTGGTTCATCTACTTCGTACTCATGGCCCTCGGTGGCGGCGTACTCTCCGCCTTCCTCTTCAACACCTTCAACGCCATCGGGATCGTCCCGGAGGAGTTCATCTCGCAGTGGCTCCTTCCCTGCGGCGCCGCGGCGGTGGTCGTCGTGGCCGGGTGGCTCGTCGAGGCCAAGCAGAGTGTCGTCGAGAACATCGCGCCGGTCCTCACGCGGCTGTTCACCCCACTCTTCACGGCCGCTCTTCTCGCCTTTCTCGTCGCGGTCGTCTGGACCAGTCATGGCATCGACGTCGAGCGCGAGGCGCTGATCCTGTTCGACCTCCTGCTGGTCGTGGTGCTGGGACTGCTGCTCTACTCGCTCTCGGCCCGCGATCCGCTGGCCCCGCCCGGCCCGTTCGACAAACTCCAACTCGCGCTCGTGGCCAGTGCGTTGGTCATCGACGTGCTGGTGCTGGTGGAGATCACCGGGCGCATCACCGACGAGTACGGCAGTACGCCCAACCGGGCGGCCGCGCTCGGCGAGAACGTCATCCTGCTGGTCAACCTCGCGTGGTCGGCGTGGCTGCTGTTGACCTTCATCCGTCGGCGCACGCCGTTCGCGGCGCTCGAACGTTGGCAGACCGGCTACCTGCCGGTGTACGCCGCGTGGTCCTGGATCGTGGTCCTTGTCTTTCCGCCGTTGTTCAATTACGCCTAGCGCCGCGGCGAGAGATTTCTCCGGGGCCGTGTCGATCCGTGGGCCGCTCGTTCGACGTGTGGGCGCGAGGGCCGAGAGACGGCTCCGCCGGATGAGGAGTACGCGATGCCGAAGTACATGCTGATCATGCGGGGCACCGACGAGTCGAACGCCGCCATGATGGCCTCGATCGAGGAGGGGATCGCCAGCACCCGCCTCTTCATCGAGGAGACGATGAAGGCCGGCGTTCTCCTGGGCGCCGAAGGGCTGGACGATCCGGCCCAGGGCGTCGTGGTCGACTTCAGCGGCGAGGCGCCGGTGGTCACGGACGGGCCGTACGGGGAGACCAAGGAACTGTTCGGGGGCTTCTTCCTGCTCGATGTCGCCTCGAAGCAGGAGGCGGTCGAGTGGGCCAAGCGGGTCCCGGCGACCCGCGGGTCGAAGATCGAGATTCGACGGGTGCCCGGGGAGGACGAGGTCCCGCAGGACAGCACCGTCCAACGCTGATGGGTACGGCCGACGTCGAGGCCGTCTGGCGGATCGAGTCGGCGCGGATCGTCGCCGCGCTGACTCGGTTCACCGGCGATTTCGGGCTGGCCGAGGACGCGGCCCAGGAGGCTGTGGCCGAGGCGCTGGTGTCGTGGCCGCTCGCCGCTCCGGCCAATCCCGCCGGGTGGTTGATGACCACGGCCCGGCGGCGGGCGATCGACGCGATCCGTCGCCGGACCGCTCTGCAGGATCGGTACGCCCTGCTGGCGACCGACCTGGCGGTCGACGAGGAGGCCGACCCCGACCGGATCGACGACGACGTCCTGGCGTTGATGTTCGTCAGCTGCCACCCGGTGCTCTCCCCGGAGGCCCGGGTGGCGCTGACCCTGCGCGTGGTCGGTGGCCTGTCCAGCGAGGAGATCGCCCGCGCGTTCCTGGTACCCGTGCCGACCGTGCAGGCCCGCATCACCCGGGCCAAGAAGACGATCGCGGCGGCCGGGGTGCCGTTCGAGCTGCCGCCGGCCGGCGAGCGTCGGGGCCGGCTGGGTGGTGTGCTCAGCGTCCTCTACGTGATCTTCACCGAGGGGTCGACGGCCACGTCGGGTGACCGGCTGGTGCGCCCCGACGTCGCGTACGAGGCGATCCGGCTGACCCGCACGCTGGCCGCGCTCCAGCCGGACGAGCCGGAGGTGCACGGCCTGCTCGCGCTCTGCGAGCTGACGGCCGCGCGCTTTCCGGCCCGGACCGGCCCGGACGGTGCGCCGATCCTGTTGGAGGACCAGGACCGGCGGCGGTGGGACCTCTCGGCGATCCGCCGTGGGCTGGCCGCGCTGGCCAGGGCAGCGACCCGCGGCCTCGGCCCCTACGGCCTACAGGCCGCGATCGCCGCCACCCACACGTCGGCGCCCTCGGTCGAGGCGACCGACTGGGACCGGATCGTGGTGCTCTACGAGGCGCTCGGCCGGGTCGCGCCCTCGCCGGTGGTCGAACTCAACCGGGCCGTCGCCGTGGCCATGGCCTCGGGTCCGTCGCAGGCCCTGGCCATCGTGGACGAGCTGATCGCCCTGGACCGGCTCCCCAATTCGCATCTGGTGCCGACCGTACGCGGTGAGCTGCTGGCCCGCCTCGGCCGGCGACCGGAGGCGCGTGCCGAGTTGGAGCTGGCGGCCCGGCTGTGCGCCAATCAGCGCGAACGCTCCGTGCTGCTGCGAAAGGCGGCCGCGCTGGGCTGACTTCGAGCACGGTTGCCGTTGGCCAGGTCGGCACCGACGGCCGGGCGCAGCGGTGTTGCCGCCCTGCCGGGTTCACCGACCTCGGAGCAGCCCACGACCCGCCATAAAGGCCCGTAACGTCTCGGCATCCTCGGCGGACATCAACTCACGTGGGATCACGGTGGCGGGCATCCGGCCGACGTACACGACCCAGAACTCCCGGGTATCCCTCACCTGGGCGACCCCGTCCCAGGCGATGCCGCCGGACTCCGAGCCGCTGCGCATCATGATGTTGTCGTCGGTGATGTCATAGCCGCCCTCGACGGCGTAGCGACCCGAGCGGCGCCGGGCGCGCAACCGCACCCACGGCCCGTAGAGCATCGACAGTACGCCGCCCACGACCATCGCCACCCACAGCGACGAAATCTGCTCGCCCCTCGCGGATCCCCGCGAGACGACGAAACCGATCACCCCGACCGCCGTCAGCGCCGCGCCGACATAGCCGTACCTGCGCAGCCGAACGCTGCTGAGCGCAGCCGCCACGCGGCCTGGGTAGGCGGGATCGGCTGGAACGTCAAAACGGATGTGCACGCCAGAACGATAATGCCCCGACCCGCCCCCGAGGCGGCGCCTGCCCCCGCGCCACCTGGCCGGAGCATCCAGCGCCGTCGCCCGCGTCCTACTCGTTGACGAGCTGCTCTCGGAGAATGTCGGCGTGCCCGCAGTGCTGGGCCAGTTCGCGCAGCACGTGGAGATACACCCACCGCAGCGGGAGAGGGCCCCGCCGGTGCCCGTGCAGGATGTCGTCCAGACCCAGCGAGGACGTCGCACGGCGTGATGCTTCGCAGGCTTCGCGGTGGGCGTGCTGGACGGTGGCGATCGTGTCGCCGTCATCGAGGACGAACGACTCCTCTGACCGCGCGGGGATGCCGATCTCAGCACGCGACCGGCCGGTGACGGCTTCGTCGAACCAGATCTTCTCCACGAAGGTCGCGTGCTTCACGAGACCCAGCAGCGTGGTCCGGGAGGCCACCAACGATCGGCGTGCCTGTTCCTCGGTCAGCCCGTCCAAGCACTTGAGAGGTCGACCGACCTGTCGGTCCTTCAGCGTAGTTCGAGCTGGACGCCGTCCCCGGTGAGATGGCGGACCAGGTCGTCGAAGGTGACGACGGGCAGCCAGCTCTTGCGGTCGTAGCCGGAGACGAGGTGGCTGCGGGCGACCTCGGAGTTGTGCCAGATCAGGCGGAACCCGGGGGTCGCGCCGCCGTCGCCGGTCGCGGCGTTCTCGTGCAGCCAGAACAGGTCGCCGCCGAACCAGCCACCGGGGCCGTTGACCGCCTCGCCGATCGCGCAGTAGAAGGCGTCGTAGTCGGTGACGTAGCGCCCGTCCAGGTGGTACACGGTATCTGCGGGCTTGTCCGGCGCGTGACGTCGATGGACCGCGGCGGCACGTACCCAGAGGTAGCGGCCGCTGCGATCAAGCTTGGCCCACAGGTTGGGCCCGGTCGGGCCGCCAGCGTGCCACATGTCCCAGAGCGGTCGGTCGGTGGCTGCCAGGGGCTCCGGGATCCGGGCGTCCGTGGTGATGTCGACGAGGTCGTTACCGAGGATGGACGGGCGTACGGCGACGACGGTGCCGAACACGCGTTGCCCCCAGCTCATCGGGTGGACCGTGCCGTCGACGCGTACGTGCGCGAGCTCGGCCTCGATCGATCGGTTGAGCCCGGGACGGCAGCCCAGCAGGGTCAGCGGCGGACCAGGCGGCCAGGCGTCCGGCCGTTCGTGGAACAGGCCCGTGATGTCGGCGCACTCACCGGCCGGCGTTCCCTCGATGGACCCGTTCGCGGTGGACCACGCGCTCAGTCGGTAGCCGAAGACGGCGGGTGGGACCGCGCCGCCACGATTGTTGTCGTTGTCACGCCGATGGCCTTCGAGGTCGATGTCGAGCAACCCCGGCCCGCCCGGAGCGGGTCGGTGGCCGACGACCCTAACGTCGAGCAGTTCCTCCACGATCTCGTCACAGTCCTGGCACCCAGCTCCGCAGCCGCCGTCCACCGGTCGGCCTGGAACGTGTGCGCCCTCCAGGACGAAATTGCCGAACCAGGCCGGCCCCGTGCCGTCGACCGCGGCGAGCAGTGGCCCGGTCGGCGCGCAGCTCGACAAGGTATAGCGCTCGTACAGCGGCTCGGGCGGGAACACACGGTCGACGAACAGGCCGTCCACAACGGCGCAATCGGTGAGCGTGGCACCGGTCCTCTCATCGAGCAGGCGCCACCGCAGGGGGATCGGCACGGACCGACCTTAGCCGGCGGGCGGGCTGCAACGGTTGGCGCGATGCCCTGCGGGTTGGGCGGCTCCGCTCGATGTACTGCGCCTACCCGCCCTGTGCAGTTTTGACCAGACCGAGCCAATGCGCGGCCTCGTCGGCTGGCAGCACGCCATCCAAGGTCACCGTCGGGCGCATCAGCGGGTACGGTCGGCCAGCGTTCCAACTCCGCGCGTACGGCGGCGGATCGAGGACGACGACCCGCTCCCCGTCCACCTTCGGGATATCCGCGGGACGGCCCTCGTTCCAGATCCATTCGCCCAGGGCGTCGACCAGGTTGAAGGTGCCTCGGATGCCGCCTGCCGGTGTCAGGTCCTCGCCGTCGGAGGCCGCCGCGATCTCGGCGGCGCTTGGTCGTTGACCGGGCACCAGGCCCTGCGACTCGTCGCCGATCAGGGTGGCGGCGAGAAGCGTGTGCAGCTGAAAGTTGTCGCCGACGCCGCTTATCGTCATGCGGTAGCCGCGTCGGCTCGCGCGGTGCAGCACGACCAACGTCTCGTCGTCCAGGACGAGCAGCAGCCCGTACAACCAATGCGCGGTCTCGATGTGCTCGCGCATCTTGCCGACGGCGGCGGTGAGCCGCGGTCGCTCGGGCAGCACGGCCCGCACGTCCTTGCGCTGCGCGAGATACAGCACCGGTTGAACCCACTGGCCGCCGCAGAACCACGCCTTCAGCAGGTCATAGGCGTCTGACTGGTCCATCCCCCGGCTGGGCGCGGTCTCGACGAACCGCTCGATCGTCGGGCCGATCTGCTCGGCGTCGTCGGCGTCCGGCAGGTCCCCGAACTCCGCACCGTACAACTCGGCGAAGCGCGCCGCCTGCTCCATCGCGGTGGTGGCCCGCCCGACGAGCGTCGGCACCACCGCCGTCGCATCGGTGCCGTAGTCCGTCATGCTGCCGGCGAGCCGGGCCAGCTCGCCGCCCAACCCGATCGGGATCTGGGCGAGCACCGACGTCAACCTGGCCAGGGCCGTGTCGACCTCGTCGGGGCGCGCCTTCGGCGTGGCACGCGCGATGCCTTGCAGGGCCGCCATGAACCGCTTGTGGTCGCGGCTCTCCACCGCGCGAACCAGGTTGTCGACCCACTTGCCGAGGCCCGCCTTGAACAGCATCCGGCGATCTTAGCGATCGCACTCAGGTGGGCCGGAAGAGTACGAGCGAGGCCGCCCAATCACGAACCGCACGACGTGCCAGGAGCAGGCCGGCGGCCAGCAGGCAGAGACCAGCCACCCCAAGCGACCACGGGTGCTGAGGTGGGTAGCCGGACAGGATCGTGACCGCGTCGAGTAGCACCGCCACGCCGTCGGCGAACAGCAGGATGAACCGGACGATCGAGATCGTGAAGAAGCCGCCCTGCCAGATCCGGTAGACGCAGAAGACCAGGAGCAGAGCCAGCACTCCGGCAATGGCCAAATGCCCGAGGCTCGATCGCAGGGCCGATCGGATCGCCAGTGCCACCAGGATCACTGCGACCGGCACGGCCAGGGCAAGCGCCGCAGGCACCGCCCAAGGTCGTTCACACGGCTCATTCGGGAGCCCCGGCGCGGCGAGGCCCGCCCGTTGGTAGAGCGGCCAGATCGCCAACGGAAAGGCCGTCTCGACCCAGCGATCATGCTTGATCAACATCGATCGATCGCCCGGCGGTTCACCGAGCCAGTCCGGCCAGCACCCTGGCCCGCCACTCGTCATCCCCGGCGTAGTCACGGACGGCGCCGACCCCTCGACCGCCCGAGCGCAGACTCTGGTAACCGACCGCGCCACTGGTCATGCCCAGGGACATGGCAAGCATCCCGACCGCCTTCAGCGCCAGGCCCAAGCGGGGGCGTTGGCGAAGCGAGGCGGGGGATCGCGGCGTTTGAGCCATCTCGCCTCCCTGGCTCGTGACCCTCGGTGCAGGTCCAACAGGAGCGCAAGAATATAGCTGTCATTCGATCGGCGCGGCGGGTGGCAGCCCGAAACGGCGGGGCGGCTTGCGCCGCCCGACCGAAGTCGCGATCACTTGGTGCCCGAACAAGGGCGCGTGGCAATGGTGCGGTGCGCCGTATCCTGCTGCGGTGCCGATCCCCTTCGTAGCCAAGACAAGCCCACGCCTACGCGCGCCCGCCGTGGCGGTGCCCCTCGGGATGGTTGCCGGGCTCTTGGCCACACTGCTGCTCGCCGGCTGCGGGCTCATCGCCCGGCCTGGCCCCGCCGCGGCATTGCGGTTCCAGTTCGCCGCGACAACCGGCGACGGGTACATGAACCAGGTGCTCACCATCTTCAACGACAGCACCACCGTGCTCGCCCCGACATTGGAGTTTACGGCACTGGACGCCAACCGGAGCGCGTTACCGTCGGTCAAGGTCACCACGGTCTACGGCAGCGATCGGGGTCAGGTGGTCGTTCCGCCGGGCAGCGGCATGGATGTGCTGGTCTTCAGCGGCGACAGTGCTCAACTGGCCGAGGACGTGGCCGTGTCCGTCCGCAGCACGGACACTGTCGAGGTCCCGGCCGCGCAGGTCGACCCGGTTGCCGTTCCGATGGACGATGCCGGCCAGCCGCTCGATCGCGGCAGCCCATTCACCGCCGTGTCGGTGCGCAATGACGACAGCGCACCGATGAGTGTGCGGCTGGTGTACATCGTCTGGACCGAGCCGGAGGGAGACGAGCGTCAGCAGGCCGAACGGGTCGTACCGATCGGTGACCTGATAGTCGTGCCGCCCCGGCAGGCGACTCTGGTGCCGGTGGTCGGAGAGGCGCGGACCGCCGTCACGGAAGCGGCAGGGCACGTCCCAACCAGCATCAAGGTGTACCTCTCCCGATAGTTCGGACCACTTCCGATACCGGGCCCACGCTTCGCACCGTGGCGAGCTGTCCGTGGCTAAGGAGTGCGCAGGGCGTCGGGCATGGATCAGGGTCGGGCCGTGCCCTCGACAACGGTGCTTTTCTGCGGACGAAGTGCGGTCAAGAGGCTGTCGAGTTGACCCCAGGCCCGCGCGCTGGCGACGTGGTCAATGTAGTCCCGGGACTCGATGATGAGCCCATTGCGGATACGCATCACGAAGACGCACGGCACCGTGAATTCCTCACCCGTCTCGGCGACCCGCCCCTGATAGGCGAACTCGGCGACAATCACCTCCGGGTCGGCGGTTTCATGAATCGTCACGTCGACCGGCTTACGGTTCAGAGTCCGGGCGACCGGCGGCGGCGTGGTGAAGTGCTCGTGCAGTTCGCTGCGGCTCCGCAGCGGAGGCGGGTTGAGCGGGTGAAACGGATGCGTGACATGGGTCTGTTCGGCGTACAGGTCGGCCAAGTCTTCGTACGGACCGTCGCAGACCCCGTTGACCAGCCGGAGGAACGTTTCGCGAGGGTTGCTCATGCCGGGCTTCCTTCGAATCGGTGGATGTCATTTGGGGCGTTACTCGTATCCCATGGCCGAGATGACCTTGCCGAATGCCTCTTCGATGAACTCGCGGGTCTCGGCGTCGAACTGGTCGGTGCGGTTCGTCAGCTTGTGCGACTGAAACGTTGAAGAGGTGGCGAAGTCGTCGACGCCGAGCCGTTCGAACAGGGCGCGGCGCTGCCCGGGCCAGTCGGCTGCGAGATCCTCGGCCTTCACCTCGATGTATCGCCTGCCCGTCAGATCGACCGTGTCCTTCCAAGTGAGCCAGCGGTGATAGATCGGGGTGAGGTAGGCCAGCACGCTCTCCAACGTGGACGGTGCCCAGGGCTGGGCCAGGTGGGACGCGAGCACTGAGACCGGGTGACGCTTGATGTGCACGATGGTGGCTTCGGGGACCAGTTCCCAGAGGAAATCCATGTACAGCAGGTTGAACGGTGTCTTCTCGCACCAGGTCGGCTTGCCCGCGTCGGCGGCTGCTCCACCGAACAAGGTGTCGATCAGGCCCCGCAAGATGGCGAGCAGTTCGCCCCGGTCGTTGAAATATCGGGGTAGTACCCGCCGGCGGCTCAGCGGCCCGAACGGCCCGGCAGGCCGGTCGGCGTTCCCGAAGCCCTGCGCGGGCGCGGGTTCGTCGAAGGTGTACGCGATCAACTGCGGCCAGAGCTGGTGCACCGCGTCCCGGTAGCGCTGCTCGCCGACCAGCTCCGGAACGGTCTTGCCGCGATCATCGCGCCGGCCGGGCACCCGTACGGTGAGGAAGTCGCTCAGTCGCCGCAGCGCGTCCTCACCGACGGTGGGGTCGTAGCGATTGGTGAGCGCGTCGGTCAGGTCCCGCAGGCCACCCGGGTCGACGAGAAACCGGGTCTCCATGGGAATCCGATGGATCAGCGGATGTTCGCCGATGATGTCGGCGATCCGCGACGTTCCGGAGCGACCCGTACCCGCCACGAAGATCGGTGCGGGGGTAGGCATGGTGAGCAGTCAAACTCTCAGCCCGACGCGCGTGCAAGCCATTTGTCTCCTTCACCCGCTGCCAGGAGTCGGATCCGAGCCGGCGGCGCCGAGTGCGTGCCGGACGGCGGCACAACCAACCGGCGGGGCGGGCAGGCGGTGGGCCGGAGAGGCGGCGAGGGTTTCCCCAGCTGTCGCTTCCGGGTAGCGGATGGCCATGAACCGCAATCTCGTGAAGGCTCTGCAGGTGGCGTGGGGCCTGCCGGAGTTCCGCGCCGGGGTACGACATCTCATCGATCTCGACGAGGTGTCGGTGCTGCTGGCCGCGCTGTCCGTCGCGGAACATGACCGCGAGGTCGAGCGCAGCCTGTTGAGCCTGCTGCGGTCCGGCCTGGAGACGGTCGAGATCCGGGAAGCGGTGTTGCTGCTGCTGGAGCAGGACGAGGTGCGCCGGCCACTCGTCGTGGCGATGGTGGAGCCGCTCGCGGATCGGCCGGGTCAGGCTGCCGCCATCGCTGCGGCGGCCGAGGACCCCGTCGTGCGGCGTGAGGTACGGGCGGTGCTGGACAACGCCAAGGTGCGCGAGCTGATCTGGCAGGCGATCGAGAGCCAGGTGAGCGACGACCGGTTCGGCCTGATCCGCCGGGCGGCGGCGCTGGTCGTACGGCACCCGAGCGTCCTGCGGCTCGTCTGGGCGCTGCGCCGGCACGGAGTGTTGCGCGAACTACGCCGCAAGGCGTGACCCAGGTCAGCCGACGCCCGAGGGCGAGTCAGCACGCACGCCTAGGGTGTCGCGGCGGAGCGGGCCGCCGGCGCGGTGATCAGCTCGGGGTGAGGAGGCAGAACTCGTTGCCCTCCGGGTCGGCGAGGACCTTCCACGGGACGTTCTGGCCCAGGTCGACGCTGGTAGCGCCGAGAGTCCGCAGTCTGGCCGCCTCGGCCTCCAGGTCGTCGCCCGGGTACGGGCGCACGTCGAGATGGACGCGGTTCCACACGCTCTTCACGTCGGGCGTGCGGATGAACTCCAGATAGGGGCCGACGTCCTTGGCGGAGCGCAGCACCGCCGCCTGGTCGGTCACCTTGTGCAGGGTCCAGTCCATGGCGTCGCTCCAGAATCGGGCCATGGCGCGCGGATCCGCGCAGTCGACCACTACCGCGGCGATCGGTCCGGTGTCCCGGTAGACCTCTCGGGGTTCGAGCACGCAGAACTCGTTGCCCTCTGGGTCGGCCATGACCGTCCAAGGGACCTCACCCTGGCCGACGTCGGTGAGCGTTGCGCCGAGTTCCTTCAGGCGCGCCACCATTTCCGCCTGATGAGCCGTCGAGGTGGTGGCGAGGTCGACGTGCACGCGGTTCTTCACCGTCTTGGGTTCCGGGGAGACGACGAGGTCGATGCAGACGGCGACGGGATCGGGGTAGACGAAGCCCTCGGGTTCGAGGTTGGTCACGCCGGGTCCCTCGCTGGAGACTTCCCAGCCGAGCACCTCCGCCCAGAAACCGCCCAGCGCGGAGTCGTCCCGAGCCTTCATGTTGATCTGTACGAGCCGCGTCGCCATGCCGACGATGCTAGCGGCGGACTGGCACGTCACGATCAGCCGTACGGGTCTGGACCTGGCCATGACGCGCTGCGTTCGGCCGTGTGTGCTCAGGAGCGTTGGCGTTCCTTCTGCTGCTGCATGAGCTCCTCGATGGCGGTGGGCAGGGTTGTCTCGAAGTCGATCAGCTTGACCCAGGTCGGCTTGACCAGGACCCGGACCATGCCGTCGTAGAGCGACTGCACCCCCTCCTCCCACTCGGCCCGTTGCTCGGGCGTCATCTCGTAGGTGCCGTTCCACCGCAGGTACTCGTCCGGGATGCCGTCGACGACATCCAACTCCGCCCGGCCACGGATGAGCAGGACCCTCGGCGGGTGCGACTCGGTGTCGATCGTCAGCGCGACCGCGGGATTGTGGCGCAGCGCCGGGAGTTTGCGCGCGTTCTTCGCGGTGCACATGACGATCTCCGTGCCGTTCCAGAAAATTCCGATCGGGATCGACCGCGGGGTGCCGTCCAGCGCGATGAAGGCCAGCCTGGCCAGGTCACGGGCCAGCAGCTCCTGGCTGAGTGGGCGGTTCAGTACCTCGTCGATGGCGTGCTGGTCCATGGTTCGCGTTCCTTAGTCGTAGTAGCGGCGGGCGCTGGACCCGACGCGGCTGATGTCGGTGCCGTAGATGTGCAGGCTGACGGCGGTCTCGTCGCCGACGTTGCGGATGCGGTGGATGTCGCCGGGCGGCGCGAAGCCGCTGACCTCGCCGGGAGGGATGTCCCGCGTACCCATGAGGTTGAGTGCTTCGTCGAACAGTTCCTCGTGCTCCATGCCCGAGAGCACGCCGACGACGCACCAGGTGATGTGGTCGTGGATCCGGGTGGTCTGCCCGGGGCGCCAGACCAGGCCGAGGATGGAGAACGCCCCGTCGGGCTCGGCGTGCAGCAGGTGGCCCATGACCCGGTCGGGCCGGCCGAGACGCTGGTCGGGCGTCAGGATCTCGGGGCCGGGCAGGTGCGCGCGGAGCTGGTCGGCGACCAGTTTCGAGGTGTCCGTCCAGCCGGTCCGCACGTCGGTCGCCTGCCGCACGGCTGCGACGAGATCGGTCAGCGTCGTCAGTGAGCGCGTCATGGCCGCGTCCCTCCTTCGCAGAGCGGGTTTGTCCCGCTCAGCGTCCCGCGCGCCGACTCATTCGTCTAATGACAATGGTTGAGCGAACTCATGCGTATCCTCTATGAATGCTGGATATCCTGCGGTTACGGGTGCTCGCGGCGATCGCCGCACAGGGCTCGGTGACCAAGGCCGCCAAGCACCTGAACTACTCCCAGCCCGCCGTCAGCCATCATCTGGCCAGGCTGGAGGCCGAGACCGGGGCCAGGCTCGTGCAGCGGGTCGGCCGGGGCATCCGGCTCACCCCGGAGGGCGCGCATCTGGCCCGCCGCGCCACCGAGATCGTCGGCCGGGTCGACACCGCCGCCGCGGAACTGTCCGCGATGGTGGGCCTGCGCACCGGCCGCGTCCGGGTCGCCGGCTTCCAGTCGGCGCTCGCCGCGCTGGTGCCGCACGCCGCGGGCACACTGCGCCGCGAGCACCCCGGCATCGAACTGCATCTGATCGAGGCGCACCCGCGCGTGGCACTCGATCTGCTGCGCGCCGGGCAGGTCGACGTCGCGGTCGTCTTCCGCTACCACGACACGACCCCGGCCGACATCCGCGCCACGCCTCTGTTCGACGACCCGATGTACCTGCTCAGCCTCGAACCCGACCAGACACTGGCGGGCAACCGCGACTCCGCCTGGATCGCGGGCTGCGAGAACTGCCGCGGCGAGTTCCTGGAAGCCTGCGACCGGGCGGGCTTCGTCCCGCCCATCGCCTACACCAGCGACGACATCATCGTCCAGCAGGCACTGGTCGCCGCGGGCATGGGCGTGACCACCATGCCGGGGCTGGCACTGCGTACCCACCACGCGCCCGGGATCGAGGCCAGCGTCCTGCACGACTTCCGGCGGCACGTCTATCTGGCCACCTATGGCGACCCGCCGGACCCGCCCGCGACCACGGCCTTCGTCGGCGCGCTGCTCGATGCCGTCCAGGCACGCTAGGGGGTTGGCTCAGGCGTCCAGGGCGGTGGCGGTGCCCGCCCCCAGGTGATCGCGACCTGCGCGACGCTGACGCCCAGTGGTGCCCGCAGGAGCGCGCGCACAACCGACCGACGCGTCACCGGTGCGCGTCTATGCGTTCGGGTCCCACTCTGCGAGCTGCTCCATCGGCTCGGTGTCGCCGGTGCTCTCCAGGCCGTCGAGCGGGACGCGGTCGTAGAGGTAGAGGACCAGATCGCTCGCTGCGCCTCGCACCGCCATGTCGCCCGGCTCCGCGTCGGCGGCGAGGTCGTCGCAGCGGACGCCGTCGGCGTTGAGGGTCAGGCGCCAGGAGCGGCCCTCGGTCGTGTGCAGGTCGATGGTCGCCGGCTTGAACGGCCAGGGGACGTTCGTCGCCGCGACGGTCGTCAGGAACTCGTCGACGCCCTCGACCGCGACGTCGGTCGGCAGCGGCTGTGCGGCCCCCTGGGTGAGCTGGGCGTCGTAGGTGTGGACGGCCAACTCCTGGATCTGGTGCCGGGCCACGGCTCCGCTGGTCTGCGGAGCCTGCGAGCGGCCCCACCAGGTCCAGCAGCCGCGGTCCGGGCCGGCCTCGCGCATCGTGTCGAGCATGAGCGAGGTCGACTCGGCGAGCCAGGCGTCCAGGGCTTCGGGGTCACGGGGCGCGGTCGGGGCGCCCTTCGGGTCCGTCCTGGCCGGGGGCTCGGCGCCCGGGCCCGCCGCGATGATGGCGGCCTGGCGGCGGCGGCCGTCGCCGAGGTGCTGCGCCAGTTCCCGCAGCGTCCAGTCCGGGCAGGTCGGGACCTGGACGTCAAGGTCGGGGGCGGACGCGATCGCGGCGCGGAACGCGGCCGAGCGGTCTTCGATCAGCCGCAGCACCTCGGGGAACTCCACAATGGTTTGCACCTCGGTTGTGTAGCACTGCGCGCCGGCCGCCGGGTAGCGAATTTGTTCGACGATCGCGTCGACGGCCGGGCTGGTCGGCCTGCCCACGCGCCCCGGGTCACACCTCGCGACCGCTCTGGCCACCGGTTCGCCGCACATGGTCGACGACAGACCACAGGGCCCGTCCGGTCCGACCTTCGTCGGACCGGACGGGCCACCTACCGTCTGCGTCGGGGCGTCGCCGCGAACGCGTCAGGCCGGGGCGGCCGGGCAGCTCGCGCCGGCCGGCGGTACGGCCCTCTGGATGAGGTACCGCTCGACGCCGCTTCGGGTGCACTCGGTCCGCGGGTAGCTGCCGTGCCCCGTTCCCTCGTAGGTGAGCAGGGCGCCGCGCCCGCCGAGCTGACGCGCCACCTGGCCGGCCCCGTCGTACGGGGTGGCCGGGTCGTACCGACCGTTGAGCACCAGCAGTGGGGTGTTCGTCCGTACCTCCAGTCGGTGTTGCGGGTTGACCGCCGTCCAGCCCAGGCAGAGCGCGGTGAATCGGACGGACAGCGGGGAGGCCCGCAGGTGGGGTGCCGTGGCGCGGGACAGTTGCAGATACCGGTTCCACTCGGCGAATCCGTTGACCGGCAGGGCCCAGTCCGCGCAGAACGCGAGCAGCGCGTACTCGGTGAGGTCCTCGCCCTCGTTGACGGACGGCCCGGGGGACGCGAGGGGCGGATTGGCCGGTTCTCCCCGCTCGAGCGCGACCAGCGTGTTCGCGAGGTCCGTCCAGGTCGAGTCGAAGAAGTTGGCGAACGTCGCGAAGCCGAGCTCGAACCAGTCGAGTGTGGCGCCGGTGGCCGCGTCGACCAGCGTTCCCGCGTCCGCACGGCGCATCAGCCGGTCGAACATCGCCGGCACGTCGCGGCCGTGCAGAGCGCAGCTCTGGTTCCGGTCGCACCATCTCACGAACTCGTTGAACAGGGCCTCGTTGCTCGCGGCCCCACTGCGGAAGTACTCCCGGACGCCCACGCTGTGGTCCATCGCGCTGTCCAGGACCATGGCGCGGACCCGGTCGGGGAACAGCTCGGCGTAGTTCTGCCCGATCAGGGAGCCGTAGGAGAGGCCGTAGAAGCTGAGCTGCCGCTCCCCGAGTGCCGCCCGGACGGCGTCCATGTCACGCGCGGCGCTCGCACTGTCGAAGTGGTCGAAGAGTGGACCGCTGTGGGCCCGACAGTCGTCGCGCATCTGGCGGTTGTAGGCGAGCAGCCGGTCGTACTCCGCCCGACTGGCGGGGATCAGGGACGGCTGCTGGGCGAGCAGCGCGCTGGAGCAGCGCACCGGCGCGCTGCGGACCGTACCGCGAGGATCGAAGCCGACGATGTCGAAGCGGCGCAGCACGTCCGGCCCGTACGCGCTGTCGGCGGTCAGGGTCGCGTCCACTCCGGACAGGCCGGGCCCGCCGGGGTTGATGACCAGGACGCCGATCCGGGCGGCCGGGTCCGTGGCAGCGCGTCGGGCCAGGGCCAGTTGGAAGGTCGCCCCGTTCGGCCGGGCCCAGTCGACGGGCAGACGCAGGGTGCCGCAACGCGTGCCCGGGTCGTCGGGCCGTTCCGGGCACGCCCGCCAGTCGATGCGACCGGTCCATCCGCCGGTGGTGCTGTCGGTGGCCGAGGCGGTGAGCGGCCCGGTGCCGTCCGGCGTCGCCGACGTGGAGTTGGCGAACGCGGGTGGGGCGCTGAGGGACAGGGCGACGAGGACCGCGACGGCGGCCGAGAGGCCGCGAAGAAGTGGTGAGCGCCAGGGTTTGGTTCTCTTGGTGGTCAGCATTCGTCCAGCCTGCCGACGCCCGATCCACGCCCGATCCATGCCGGGCCGAGCGGCCGAACTCAGTGGTACGCGGCGAGCCGCTCGAACAGTTCCTCGGCCTGCGGATGACCGAGGCGGTCGAGGATCGCCATCGCCTCCCGCCACAGGCCGGTCGAGGTGTCGTGCTCGCCGAGCGCCTGGTGGGCGTCGCCGAGACGGACGAGTGTCTCGGCCTTGCCGCACTGGTCCTCGACGTCGGAATAGAGCGCGAGCGCGCGCCGGTAGCAGGCCACCGCGGTCGGGTGTACCCCGAGCCGGTGATAGGCGAATCCGAGGCTGTCCCAGGTGTGGGCCGTGCCGACCCGGTCGTCGACCTCCTCATGAAGCGCCAGCGCCTGTTCGCAGTACGCGATGGCCCGGGTGTGCTCGTCCAGCCGGGCGTGGTTCCAACCGAGCGCGTTGAGCGCCGCGGCCTCGCCGCGTCGGTCGTGACTGCCGCTGGACAGCGCCAGCGCCCGCCGGGCGTGCGGCAGCGCCCCCCTCGGATCGCCCTCGATGTCGTACACCCAGGCGAGGTGCAGGTGTGTGCTCGCCTGCCCGGGCCGGTCACCGATCTGGTCGTACCGTGCCATCGCGTGCCGGAGGTGACGACGGCCGTCATTGTATCGGCGTAGCTGGATGTGTGCGAGCGCGAGGTCCCGGTGCGCCAAAGCCTCGGCACACGGGTCGCCGCGGCGGCGCGCGACCGTGACCGCGGTGGTCTGCACGGCGGCCAGGTCGTGCCACCGGGACAGGCGGCTGAGGAAGGGCGTGAGGCTCTGGGCGAGCTGCCCGGCGTGGGTGTCGAAGCGGTGGGCGACCGCTTCGTCGACGGTGGCCAGCAGCACCCGCTGTTCGGTGGTGAACCAGGCCAGCGCGGACCGGTGGTCGGTGAACGCCGGGGGTGACCCACAGGCGGGCCCGGGTAGCGGATCGACCGGCTGTCGGCCGGCGTCGACCAGCCTCGCCCCGTCACGGGCGACCCGCAAATAGTGGTCGAGCACCCGCTTGCGGGCGGCTCCGCGGTCGGCCGCGGAATCGTGTGCGTCGGTCAGTTCGGCCCCGTAGGCGCGGAGCAGATCGTGACAGTGAAAGCGGTTGGGGGACTGCTCGGCCAGCAGGTTCGCCCGGGTCAGCTCGTCGAGCGTCGGCCGGATCAGGTGCGGGGGCGCCCCGGCGAGGCTGGCCGCCGCCGCCGCGCTGATGTCCGCCCCGGGGTGCAGGCTGATCTGCCGGAACAGTCGGGCCGCGTCCGGGCTGAGCAGACGGTACGACCAGGAGAGCACCGTACGCAGGTCGGTGGCGTCGTCGTCGGTGGCCAGGGCGGCGAGCCCGCCTCGGCTGGCTGCCAGATCGTCCGCGATGGCCTGGAGCGCGAACGTGGGCCGGGCGGCGGCTCGCGCGGCCACGATGGACAGGGCGAGCGGCAACCGGGCGGTACGGCTGACCAGCTCGTCCACCGCTGCCGGCTGGGCGGCGGCCCGCTGCGCACCCAGTCGGCGTACGAGTAGTTGCCGCGCTTCGGCGGCACTGGGCAGGTCCAGTGCGACGGGGTGGGCCCCCTCGGCGGCGACCAGGCCGGGCAGCGTGTGGCGACTCGTCACGATCACCCCGCACCCGGCCGACCCGGGTAGCAGTGGCCGCACCTGTTCGGCGTCGCGGGCGTTGTCGAGCAGCACGAGCAGTCGGCGGTCCGCCGTCAGGCTGCGGTAGAGAGCGAACTGGGCTGCTGGTTCGGCGGGAATCTCCAGGGGTTTGACGCCCAGGGCCGGCAGCAGCGAGCGTACGACGACGGCCGACGGTGACGCCTCCTGTGTGGCGGTGCCGAACCCGCCCAGGTCGACGTGGAGTTGCCCGTCGGGGAAGTGGTGCAGGTTGTCGTGCGCCCAGCGCAACGCCAGCCAGGTCTTCCCGACGCCGCCGGTACCGGTGACGACGGCGGTGCCGGCCGGCCCGTCGTGGGCGAGCAGTAGCGCGCTGAGCCGGGCCAGCTCGCGGGTCCGGCCGGTGAACAACGCCGGTGGGGCCGGCAACTGCCGGGGTACGACCTGCGGCACGGGCTTCTCCGGCGGACGCGCCCCGGTCGGCAGCAGTTCCCGGTCGGCCCGCAGGATGCGGGTGTGCAGGTCTTGCAGATCGGGACCGGGCTCGACTCCCACCTCGCCGGAGAGCAGCCGGTGCAGCTGCCGGTACGTCGCCAGCGCGTCCGACCGCCGGCCGGATCGGGCCAGGGCCACCATGAGTTGCCCCCACGGGCGCTCGCGCAGCGGATCCCCGTCGATCTGCGTCCGGAGCGGCTCGATCAGCTCGTTGTGCCGTCCGGCGCGCAGGTGCAGGTCCGCGACCTCCTCCAGCAGGCTCGATCGCTGCTCCTGGAGCCGTGCTCGAACGGCGAGCAACACCCCCCAACCGGGAAGGCCGGCGAACGGTTCACCACGCCACAGTGCCAGCGCCGCCTCGAACGCCCGTTGGGCGTCCGACCAGAGTCTTTGCCGCAACGCGTGATAGCCCTGCTGGGTCAGGTCGTCGAAGGCCACACCGTCGGTCGCCTGCGCGTCGAGGGCCGCGAGATGGTAGCCGGTGGCCCCGGCGAGGATGGCGGGGTCGGCGGAGCCCGGGGACCGCAGCGCCCGACGTAACGCCCAGACGTAGGTCTTCACGTTGCCGGCCGCCGTCTTGGGTGCGCGACCGTGCCACAGCTCGTCGACGAGTTGGTCGATGGACCATCCGGTGCCCGGCTGCGACATCAGGATGGCCAGCAGGCGTACCTGCATCGGCGTGCCGAGGGCCAGCCGTTCGCCGGCGGGCGACCACGCCTCGACCGGCCCGAGCAGTCGGTACCGCATGGCCGGAGGCCCCCCCGCAGGGTCCATCACGCCATCGTACGGGCCTGGCCCGCCGCGCTTCATCGGCTGGACGGCTGGTGGCCGGCCTCCACGGCGCCGCTAGTCCTCGAAGGCGAACTCGAAGGTGCCCGCCTCGATGCGCTGGACGAACTCGTCGACGGTGTCGGCCTGTCGGAACGCGCTGTCCCAACCAGCGCTGGAGATGTCGACCAGCAACACCGGTGCGGGGTCGCAGCGCAGGTCGAGTACGAGCTGTTCGCGGGAGCCGTTACCGCCGATGATCGCGATGCCGGGGTGATCGTCGGTGGCCTCGCCCCAGGCGTCCTGCACGTCGAGCATTTCGCTGGGCGTGTTGAGCCAGACGTAGGACCCGCTGGTCATCCAACCCCGCCGGAGCCACGCCTCGCCCTGGAGGTAGCTGCGCCACGCCGCCGGAAGGGGCCGTCCCAGGGCCTCGCCGGCTTCGGTGAACTCCTGGTCGCTCACCGGGCCGCGGTAGTCGGCCTCCTCGGTGATCGCTCCGACGATGTGGGCGTTGAAGTCGGCAAGCTCTTCGGCGGGGATCCAGTATTCCAGTACGTCGCGGCCCCCGGCCTGTCGGACCTCGTGACGATCCAGGTACGAACGCTGGACGTCGAACTTCGTCACGTAACCGACGCCCTCGGCGGGGACGTTCCACTCACGGGCGATCTTCGTGGCGTACCAACGATTGAGTACGGGATAGAAGATCGGTTGATCGGGCAGGCGCGGTGGCCACGCCCGCCACCCGGACGCCGCCACGAGGTCGAGTTCGGCCTGCCCGGTGGGCCGCCACAGGGTGATGGTGTCGGTGTCGTCGATGATGCGCTCCCTGCCGATCCTGACCGCGGCGTGGCCGAGGCGTTGGCCGGTAGGCACGTTACGTGGCGGCGTGCGGGACGCCCGCCCGTGGTTGGGTACCGGCCGGGGCCAGCGCAGGTCGGCTGGGCGGGGTGGGATCCGAGCGACGGGGGAGGAGCAGCGGGCTGGCGAGGATCAGCAGTCCCGCGACCGCGATGGCCGTGCGTGGGCTGGTCACCTCGGCGAGGAGTCCACCGAGCGCGCTGAGGATGGCGATCGAGGCGCTGCTGCCGATCGACCAGGCCGACAGGGTGCGGGCGATGCGGTCTCGGGGTGTGTGTTCCAGCCGGTACGTGGCCAGCACCGGGTTGTACAGGCTCATGCTCACGATGATCGCGAGCTCCACAGCTATCACCGTCACGAGGCCGGCGAGACCGGGCTGGACGAAGGCGAGGCCGATCAGCCACACCGCGCGCAGCGTGCCGACCGTACGAAGAACCTGGTGTTGGCCGTAGCGCGCCACGACACGGCTGGCGAGGCGGGATCCGACGAGTCCGCCGATGCAGGGAGCGGCGAAGGCGAGGCCGTACTGCCAGGGTGGAAAACCGAGCTGACCGAGCAGGAGTACGGCCAGCAGCGGCTCGGTCGCCATGATCAGCCCGTTGACGAGCAGCTGGTTGACGTAGAGCGCCCGCAGGTCGGGATGGGCCAGGAGGTGCCGCCAGCCGTCGAGCACCTCGCCGGCCCGGGTCCGGTGCTCGACGGTTCGCCTCGGGTGGTCCTCCCGGCCGCGAATCGCGGTGATCCCCAGCGCGGAGAGCAGATAGCTGAGCGCGTCGGCCGCCACGGTGGTGACCGGCCCGAACAGGCCGATCGCCGCCCCGCCCAGGGGCGGCCCGACCGCGATGGAACTCCACGTCGTCGACTCGAACCGCGCGTTGGCCACCAGCAGCTCGTCGGGGCGGACCAGGGCCCTGAGGTGGGCGCCGCTGGCCGCGTTGAAGGCGATCTTGGCCGCGGCGACCAGGGCGGAGACGACCAGCAACTGCACGAAGCTCAGCCAGCCGAAGGCGTACCCGATCGGGATCGTCATCATGGCCGCGAACCGGGCCAGGTCCATCGCGATCAGCACCGGTCGCTTGCGGCGGAACTCCACCCACGGCCCGAGCGGCAGCGCGATCAGCGCGCCCACCGCCGGCCCCACCGCGGACAACGCCGACACCTGCGCGGGGCTGGCGTCCAACACCAGCACGGCGATCAGTGGGAACGCACCGAACCCCAGCGCCGAGCCGTAGGCGCTGACCGCGTACGCCGCCCACAGCCAGCCGAACCGCCGGCCCAAGGATCGTCCGCCCCGCACGCTCCGCGCCTCCTGCTCCCGTTCACCAACAACCGTCGGTTGACCACGGCGATCCAAGCAGGGCGCGAGGTGGCAGATCAAACAACCGACCTGGCGGTGAGTCACAACCATTGGTTGTACGAGTAGAGTCGCGGCGTGGATCTCGACGCTGTGCGAACCTTCGTCGCCGCTGCCGACGCCGGCCAGTTCCAGGAGGCCGCCGCCGCGCTGTCGATCACCCAGCAGGCGGTCTCCAAGCGCATCGCCGCGCTGGAGCAGGACCTTGACGTACGCCTGTTCACCCGTACGGCTCGCGGAGCGCAGCTCACCATCGACGGCCAGGCGTTCCTGCCGCACGCCCGGGAACTGCTCCGGGTGGAGGCGCGCGCGGACGCCTCCGTACGCCCCGGGCGGCGCGCCCTGCGGATCGACGTCCTCAGTCGACGGATCGCGCCGGCGGTGCTGCTACAGGATTTCCACCGTGCGCATCCGCAGATCGAGCTGGACGTCGTGACCCTCGACGCCGACGTGCACGGCGCGACCGCCGCCGTCGAGGCGGGCACGATCGACGCCACCTTCCACGCGGTCACCGTTCCCGCCGGCCAACTGCCCGGCGCGCTCAGGGCGGCCCGTGTGATCGACGAACACCACGAGATCCTCGTCGGGCCGCGCCATGCCCTCGCCAACGCCCGCGTCGTCACGCTCGCGCAACTCGCCGAACACCGAATCTGGATGCCCGGCATGGCCGTGGGCAGCGAGTGGGCCGCCTACTACGACGAACTCGCCGCCGCGTTCGGCCTCACCATCGACGTGGTCGGGCCGGTTTTCGGGAACGAGGCGCTGCTGGCCGAGATCGCCGACTCGGCCGAACTGGCGACGTTGGCCGGGGAACGCACGCGGTACCTCTGGCCGGACAGCTACGACCTGCGGCGCATACCGGTGCGTGATCCGGCGCCGGTCTACCCGATGTCACTGATCTGGCGCGACGACAACCGTCATCCCGGCCTCCGCAAGCTCCGCGACTACCTCGACTCCAGGCGAGCGGACGCACCAGAGGGCGAGGTCTGGTTGCCGACCTGGGGACGAACCGGTCGAGCATGAGCGGGCGGTGATCGACTCTCGCCGCGGGGGTCAGAATGTGGCGATCGGGTTGACCGGGCTGCCGGACGTACCGGCGAAGCGGACCGGCGCGACCGCGAGCTGGAAGTCCCACTGACCGAGTTGGCCAGCGGTCGTCGCGCAGGCCTCCAGGTCGCAGTTGTCGAGCAGCCACAGACCCATCGCCACGAGACTCACGGCGTGCACCGGCATCAGCACGTCGTCGTATCCGGATGGCTGAACGTCCTGGGGAGTGTCGGCGCCGATCAGCGCGACGTCGCGTTCGTGTAGCCACGGCAGGCAGGACGCGTGCCAGCCGGCCTGAGTGAAACCGCTGGCCGCACCGGCCTCGTGCCGGGCGCGGCCATAGCCGGTGCGCAGGAGCACCGCATCGCCTGGTCGCACCCGTACGCCCTGGCGACGCTCGGCCTCCTCGAGATCCTCGGGAAACACGCCCTGCCCCGGTTCCAACCACGGCACATCGCGGGCCGCCGCGACGTCCAGCAGGACACCACGGGTGATGATCCCGTTCGCCGCCGCCGTGACGGCCGCCCACGCGGATCCTGTTGTGGCGTCGACCAGCGAGTGCGACCGCCCGTTGTACATCGTGCCGTCCCAGTAGAGGTGGCACGGGGAGTCGATGTGGGTGAGGGTGTTGCCGTGGAACGTGATGCCGATCCGCTCGGACGAGAAGCCCCAGCGCCGGTCGGCGTGGAAGGCGGGCACCGGCATGTTCTCGGCACCCGGCATGTCGGCGGCGCACGGGCACGTCGTCGTCGACCGCTCCATGTCCTCCGGTACGGCGACCTCCCACGAGCAGGACACGCTCCTGCCGTGGCGCACGGCCCGCGCCGCGGCCAAGCGGACCTCGTCGGTGATGTGGTTCAGAGTGCCGAGCTCGTCATCGTCGCCCCACCGTCCCCAGTTCGACAGCGTGTCGAAGTACCCGAGCACGTCGTCCTGGGTGGGCATCGTTCGCCCTGTCGTCATCCCAGCATCGACTCCTCCGGTCACGCGCTTCGAGGCACCGCCGGTAGGGTATCCCGCCGCCGGATCCACCACCGCCATGACTCAGCGGTCATCGGCAGCTCAACCGCTCTCGCCGCAGTCGGCGGCGTCCGATCGACCGACGATGCGAGCGCGGGACACCGATGCCAACGGTCGGTCGATAGGGAGAAGCATGGGACCGTTCGCCTTGGTCAGCGCTGCCGGCGCCAGTTGCCAGTAGCCGTTGGTGACGTCACCGAAATACAGGTGTAGGCCGGGGCTGACGAGCCGGTCCAGGGCCAGAGTGCCGTCCCTGCCGATGACTTCGAGGTCGTACGTCACGATCGTGCACGGGGGGATGTCCGACAACAGCCACCACGGCGCTTCGTTGTCGATGGGTGGCAGCACGAAAGTCGGTTCGTGTACGGGCACGGGCGCGCGATTCTGGACGTGGATGATCTCAAGGCTGACCACGTCATCGGGCTTGGCCCGATCGATCCTGGCCTGATTTCCTTGGAAATAGTGGGATATGCCGGTATCGCCCATGTCGATCCACCACGAGACCCGGCTGGCATACCGCCGCTCGAAACGTTCGCGGGCGAGTCTGTTCAGTTCCAGTTGGTCCGCGTTGACCCGTTGCTGCTCGCGCAGCGTGTCCTGCGCGAGCACGTTCGCCTGGTACGCGTACACCAGGGCCACCGCCGTCAGAGCGACGGCGACGATCGACGCGACCGCCTGCATGGCGGCCGAGTGGCGGCGGAGTGCCGACTCGACACCATCTCCTGGCACCGACCCGCTCATCCGCAGGCGGCGAGCCATCCGCGCGGCTCGACTCCGCGGCCCCGCCGTGGGTTGCGCGGATCGACCTGCACGTCGGTCGGACCCGTCGGGGAACATCAGCTCATCCAAGCACCCCCCAGCAAGGCGCAGACAGTCCCAATTCGTGACGGAGTTGGGCCTTCCGGGTCAGCGGGCAGCCTGGCGTCGTTTGGTGAGCCAGCGCATGACCTCCAGCGCGTGCGACGCGGGCTCCGGGATCGGGTGGAACACGTGCTCGACCACCCCGTCGGCGACGATCAGGGTCAGCCGCTGGTAGAGCGTCATGTCGTCGGTGGTGAGAGTGGGCAGCCTGAGCGCGTCGGCCAGGGTGAGTCGTGGGTCGGGGATCAGCGGGTACGGCAGGCGCAGCCGATGCACCAACTCGCGCTGATAGCCGGTCGACTGTGCGGACAGCCCGTAGACGCGTGCCGCTCCGGCGGTGAGGATCTCCGTGTGGTGGTCGCGGAGCCAGGTGGCCTGCTCGGTGCTGCCCTGCGCGCCGTGGATCTCCAGCAGGCTCTTCGGCAGGTCGACGCCCGGTCGCCCGGTGAGTGGGTAGACGAAGATGACGCTGCGTCCGGGGCCGAGCGCGCCAAGATCGACCGGACGTCCGTCGGTGGCGTAGAAGCTCAGCGAGGGCAGGGGAGTGCCGACCAGATCGGCCGGGTTCGCACCAGCGACCGAGGCGCCGGTCACCACCTGGGTCGCGGCCGCGTCGAGGCGCGCGTCGAGTTCGTTGCGCTGGGCGGTCAACTTGCCGATGCGTTCCTGCATGGTGGCGACGGTGCTCCGGTACGTCGCCAGCGCGGCCGCGCACACGTCGGAGTCGTCGGACCCGTCGGCGATCGACTCGACGAACGGGCGGGTCTCCTCGACGCTCAGGCCCAGCGCCATCAGCTCGCGGATCTGCGCGACCAGGCGTAGCGCGATCGGGTCGTAGTCGCGGTAGCCGTTGCTCAGGCGCCGGGGCACGACCAGCCCCGCCGACTCGTAGTACCGCAGGGCGCGCACGGTCGTCCCGGTGCGCCGCGCCAGCTCACCCACCCGCATCCGGCAACCATAAACCCGCACCTCAGGGTACGGGTCAAGGTGTTCATCGTCGCGGTGGCAAGGCCGCCATTTCCTGCCAGTCTGGCCGTGCACAGACCACGAGAGCAGGGAGTACGTGATGACGGCCATCAGCCGGGTTATCGGTCGACAGGTCCTGGACAGCCGAGGCAACCCCACCGTCGAGGTCGACGTGGTCCTCGCGGACGGATCGACCGGTCGGGCCACCGTTCCGTCCGGCGCGTCGACCGGCGCGAACGAGGCGGTCGAACTGCGCGACGGCGACCCGGCACACTTCCACGGCAAGGGCGTCAGCGTCGCCGTCGCCGCGGTCACCGGGGAGATCGCCGACGCGGTGCTCGGCCTCGACGCCGAAGACCAGGCGCTGGTGGACGAGACGATGATCGAGCTGGACGGTGCGAAGGACAAGGGGCGCCTCGGCGCGAACGCGATCCTGGGCGTGTCCCTCGCCGTGGCGAAGGCTGCGGCGGTCGCCCACCGCCAGCCGCTCTACCGCTACGTGGGCGGCGTCGGAGCTCGCCTCCTGCCGGTGCCGATGATGAACATCGTCAACGGTGGCGCGCACGCCGACAACCCGCTCGACTTCCAGGAGTTCATGATCGCCCCGGTCGGCGCTCCGAGCTTCTTCGAGGCCGTGCGGATGGGCTCCGAGGTGTTCCACACCCTGCGCCGGTCCCTGGCCGCCGCCGGGCACAGCACCAACGTGGGCGACGAGGGCGGCTTCGCGCCGAACTTCGCGACCGCCGACGAGGCGCTGCAGTTCGTGCTGCGCGCCATCGAGGACTCCGGTTACCAGCCTGGCCAGGACATCGCGATCTGCCTGGACCCGGCCAGCTCGGAGTTCTTCCGCGACGGCGCCTACGCCTACGCCGGTGAGGGCCGCACCCGGACCGTGCAGGAGCACATCGACCTACTCCTCGACCTGGTCTCCCGGTACCCGATCAGCTCCATCGAGGACCCGATGGCCGAGGACGACTTCGTCGGCTGGAAGCGACTCACGGCCGAGGCCGGCGATCGGATTCAGTTGGTCGGCGACGACGTCTTCTGCACCGACGTCGACCGGCTGCGCGACGGCATCGAGGGCGGTTACGCCAACGCGATCCTGGTCAAGGTCAACCAGATCGGCACGCTCACCGAAACCCTCAGCACGGTGGATGCCGCGCACAAGGCGGGATACCGGGTGGTCATGTCGCACCGCTCCGGCGAAACCGAGGACACCACGATCGCGGACCTGGCGGTGGGCGTCGGCTGCGGTCAGATCAAGACGGGCTCGCTGTCGCGGTCCGACCGTACGGCGAAATACAACCAGCTCATCCGCATCGAGGAGAAGCTTGGTGATCGCGCGATCTATGCGGGCCGTCGCTGACACCTACAGTCGGGCCATGGGCACTTCGATGGCACGTACCCCCGGTCGCGTATGCGTGCGAGCCGTCTACCCGGGCAGCTTCGATCCCTTCACTCCCGGGCACTTGAATGTGGTGGAGCGGGCACGCGACCTCTTCGACGAAGTGGTCGTGCTCGTCGCGGTCAACAGCAGCAAGCGTCCGGGCGTCGGTGAAGAGGAGCGAGCGGCCGCTGTCCGGGCCATCCTGCCGGTCGAATGGACCTCCGTCACCGTTGTGGCCTGGAGCGGGTTGACCGCCACCTACTGCCGTCGCCATGACGCAGGAGTGATCGTCCGCGGCGTACGTAACACCACTGACCTTCAGACCGAGTACCAGCTCGCGGCGATGAACCAGTCGCTGGGTGTCCCCACGGTACTTCTGCCTGCGCAGCCCGAACTGGCTGCGATGTCTTCGACGGCGGTGCGTGGCGGTGGAGACGGTGCTCCATGCCCGTCTCGACTCCGTACCCGGGGTTGACCAGATGCTCGCGCCGGGGCCGCAGGCAGGCGCCTGCTTCAGGTGGGCGGTGCGGCAGTTTCCCGCGCCGTTCCACGGCCGCGCGCCGTGTCGTCGGTGGCGAGTGCGGCTAGGACCAAGGTCGTCGAAGCCAACGTGACCTCCAACGGCAGGAGGATCACCGCAGGCGAAAGACCGGCCAGGACGAGGATTCCGATCAGCCGAGGCATGGTCACCCGCCCGCAGATCACGTATTCGAAGCCGGAACGCCCTGCCAGGAAAAGGATGGGACCGCCGACGATGCCGGCGATCCAGGACGGCGGTATGTGCTCGACCGGATGTTCGATCGCCAGGGTAAAGCCGACAGCGGTCAGGATGATCCCGGCAACCATGACCATGTGCACGTACGCGGACCACTGGCTGAGGCGGTGGGGTTCGCGGGACGCCGCGATCGCCGGGGCGAGTTGGGCTCCTGCCCGGTAGATGTAGAGCCGCCACATGAGAGCGGCGCTGGTGAACGCCAGTGCGAGCACTGCCAGTCGTCGGGGCGTGAACGCGTCGTAACCAGTGCTGGAGAAGGTCGTGCCCATAGCCAGGACAATCTCGCCCAGGGCGATGATGAACACCTGCCGGTAGCGCTCGGCGACATGGGTCGCCGTGATCTCCAACGTCGGCCCTGCCGAATGACCCACCTTCCACGGGGTCGGCCAGCGCAGCGCCGCCGAGACGTAGTCGACGGCCAGGGCCGACAGCCACAGAATTCCTCGGATCCAGTCTCGGGCGAAGGCCCCGGGGATCCAGATCAGCGTCGCGAGGGCGGACCACAATCGGGCGCGCATGACGTGGCTCAAGACCGGAGTTCCTCGCGCCACCCGTGCGACGAACAGAAAACGCCCAAGGTTGATCACGGCGAAGATGGCGGCGAAGAACAGACCGTTTCCACGGAACCCATTGGGCACCTGGATGGCCATCAGCAGAATGCCGAACATGACCAGGACGACGTACCACTGGACGGACCCGTGCTGTGGGTCGAACTGGTCCGTCATCCATGCTGTCAGGACCCAGATCCACCACAGCGCCAAGAGCAGCACGAGCGCTTCGAACCCGCCCGTCAGGCTGAGGTCGTTGACGAGCAGGTGGGTGAGCTGGATCAGGGCGAAGACGTAGACCAGGTCGAAGAAGAGCTCGATGAACGCGGGCTGCTTGCGGGCCTCCCGGACGCGCAGCAGATGGCGGGTCCTTGGATCCAGATTCATCGACGGCAGGTCCCTGATAGAAATACTCTTGGTGTCCGTTATATAGGACCATCGGATTCCGGGACCCAGAACGGAGTCCCCTCACCCGATCTTTCCTCGATCACCCCTGAGGTGGGCCAGGAGATGACCGGTAGAGGCACGATTCTTGCGGGTGCCGCCGTCGAGGCGGTCCGACCGGACCGACGTGTAGTGGCGGTATTGGAACCACTGCTGCCCGTGGGGCGTCCGTCAGGACGTCCGCCCAAATGGATCAAGCGGCAGCTCATCGACGGTATCCGGCGGCGGACCCGGGCGGGTCCTGGCCGACCTGACGGCCACCGACCTTCCGACCCCGAGCTGCACGTGCGGCGTCACGCCGTGGAGTGCGGCATCAACCAGCTCAAACGTCACCGGGCACTCGCCACTGGTTGCGACAAGAGTGTTCTGAACCCGCTTATGAAACACGCCCTAGTCGTTCTCGGTTGGAACAAGAACTGGATTGATCTCCGCGAGCATCTCGATCAACTGGTTTGCGCCGTTGCGAACGTGGTCATCCGCGTCCCGGGTCAACGGTGCACACTCACGCACGGCGGCATCACGATCCCGGCCGAACACCTCGAACACGGCGAGCACCGCGCTGTGAATCCAGTCCGCGTGGTTGGCGTCGGCCCTGTCGAGCGCTGCGGCAACCACCGCGAAGCCGACCGAGTCCTGTCGCCGGAGCAACGCCTCTGCCGTCGTACGCGTCACGAACGTGTCGTCGGTGTCGAGCACAAGGTCCAACAGAGTCTTGCGTGCGTCGGCTACCTCCGCGAATCTCGCCAGACCGCTTCCCGCGTCGGCCCGATCGCGGTAGTCACGGCTTCCCGCAAGCCCGATCAGGGCGGCCACGGCAGCGAACCTCGCCTCGTTGTTCATGGCCTGATTCTCCAGACTGTCCTATCTGGTCTTCAACGGGCTCACCGTCGCCTGCGCGGAGTTGCGGGATGTCCCTCAGCGGCTGTCGTTTCTTGGCCCGACGGTGCCGGCGGAGCGCTTCCCGCGATAGATAACCTAACAGTGATCTTGTGCGATCGGTATCGGGCAGACGACCGACTGCGCAGGTCAGCGGCGGTGGCTAAGTTCGCCCAATGCCCATCGACATGATCAATGCGAGTTTCGCTGGCACCTGGACCCTCGGCGACCTGACCGTCAACCGGATCGGATTCGGCGCGATGCGCCTGACCGGCAACGGCGGCGCGGCGAGTGACCGCGCCCGCGTCATCGGCGTGCTGCGCCGGGCGGTCGAACTCGGTGTGAACCACATCGACACGGCGGCGTTCTACTTCTCGCCGTTTCGGTCGGCCAACGAGTTGATCAATAGCGCGCTGTCGCCGTACGCCGATGACCTGGTCATCACGACCAAGGTCGGGCCGGGCCGCGACCCCTCGGGGGGATGGCTGCCGCTGGCCCGGCCGGACCAACTGCGCGGGCAGGTCGAGGAGAACCTGCGCCAGCTCGGCCGCGACCACCTGGACGTGGTGAACCTGCGCCAGCACGGGCTGGACTCGGTCGCGGAGCACTTCGGTGCCCTGGCCGAGCTACGCGACGCCGGCCTCATCCGGCATCTCGGCCTGTCCAACATTCGCCCGCAGCACCTCGCGCAGGCACAGGCGATCGCCCCGGTGGTCTGCGTGCAGAACACGTACGGCGTCGACACCCGCCGCACACAGGACCAGTTCGTGCGTACCTGCGGCGACCAGGGTGTCGCGTTCGTGCCGTTCTTCGCCATCGCCGGCGACGGACGTGAGGCCGGCGGCGTGGCGGCCAACACGGCAGTGCAGGCCATCGCGCGCACGCACGGCGCGACGCCGGCACAGGTACGCATCGCGTGGACCCTCAGCCGCGGGCCGCACCTGCTGGCCATCCCCGGCACCGGGAACCCCGATCACCTGGTCGAGAACGTGGCCGCTGCGGCGCTGCGCCTGTCGCCGGAGGAACTGGCCAGCCTCGAGTGACGGCCCCCGGCAGGATGCAGCCCTGCCGCGAGCCCACGACCCTCGACGGAAGGTCTGTCCCTGTGCAGGCAGCGACAACGCCCATTCCCATCCCGCCGCCCGACAGTTCCTGGCTCGTTGCCCGAGGACTCATCCCCGATGAAGGCCCACGGCGCGTCCTGGCCCTCGCGACCTTCGTCAACATGCTCGGAAGTGGCATCTTCATGGCCAGCGCCGTGCTCTTCTTCACCCGATCCGTCGGGCTCCCCCTTGCGCAGGTCGCTCTGGGCATGGGCGTCGCAGCGCTCGTCGGGATGCTCGCCGGGATCCCGGTGGGGCATCTCGCCGATCGACGGGGCCCACGCGAGATCTACCTGCTGACTCTGATCATTCGAGCCGCCGCCATGGCCGTACTGGCCTTCGTGCACACGTTCTGGCTGTTCGTCCTCCTGGTCTGCCTGACCCAGCTGGCCCACTCGGCCGGCGGAGCGTCTCGTGGTCCGCTGGTGCGTGGCTTCGGCGGCACGCACCTGGCCCAGTACCGGGCCTATCTGCGTTCGGTCGCCAACCTCGCCGGATGTTGCGGCGCCCTCGCCGCCGGCACCGCGGTGCAACTGGACACCCGCGCGGCCTACCTGTCCCTGGTCGTCGGCAACGCCATCAGTTTCGTGGCATGCGCCGCCATCATCACTCGACTGCCCTCGCTGCCGCCCATTCCAGCGCCACAAATGACCGGACGCTGGATCGCACTGAAGGACAAGCCCTATCTGGCGGTCACCGTGCTCGACGCCATCCTGGGCATTCAGGGCCAGGTACTGGTCTTCGCGCTGCCGGTGTGGATCATCTCGCAGACCCACGCGCCGCGCTGGTTCGTCGGAGTGGCCGTGCTGGTCAACACCGCCCTCGTGGCGGCGCTCCAGGTCAGAGCGAGCCGGGGGGTCGACACCAGTCCAGCGGCCGGTCGAGCCATGCGTCGCTCCGGATGGGCGTTCCTGATCGGGATGGCCCTGATCGCCGCCACGTCCACGATGCCCGGATGGCTCGCCGTCACGGTGCTGACGCTGGGGGTCGCCGCGCACACCGTCGGCGAGCTGTGGCACGCAGCGGGCTCGCTCGAATTGCAGTTCCGACTCGCGCCCCCGCACGCGCAGGGTCAGTACACGGGGATCTCCGGGGCGAGCGAACGCGTCCGGACTCAGCGGAGGCCGTCTAGAGTCCAGCGACTCGGCAGCCGGATCTGAACCGGCTGGAAGTTGACCGATCCCAGCGCGGCGGCTCGGCGCCGGGTTCGGGGTGGCGCTGGTGCCGCACGGTAACCGACTTCGATACGGGCCCTAGTGGTGCTTGGCGAAGGTGACGAAGGAGCGCCAAGCGCTGGGGTCGAACTGGAGGGTGCCGCCGTCGCGGTCCTTGGTGTCGCGCACCAGCACGACATCGGCCAGGTTGTCGGCGACCTCGACGCACGAGCCGCCGTTGCCGCCGGACCGCGTTGCTTTGCGCCAGGCGGGGGCCATTACGTCCATGACTTGGCAACTTCCTTGATCAGGTCAATCGACTGGCGACGAGGAAGGGTTTCATTGCGAACGATCTCCCACGTCTTCGCCAGCCTAGCAATGTCCGCTGGGGTATCGACGATCTGCGCGCTGAGCTGGTTGTCAGCATGTGCGACGCGTGTGCCGTCGGGCAGCTCCGCGATGATGAACTGCCCGGCAAGGCCGAGGTACATGCCGGCGTCGTCTGGCACGACGTGAAGTTGGACATGCTCGTCGGCAGCATTGGCGACAAGGTGTTCAAGCTGTTCAGCCATGAGCCCAGGCTCGTCGAGGACGGGTCGGCGTAGGACGGCCTCCTGCATCACGGCAATCAGCAGCGGTGGTTTGTCCCGCACGAGGATGCTCTGGCGATCGAGCCGCGACGCGACGATCCTGTCGACGTCTTCCGTTGTAAATCGACCGCCCGCTAGCGTTGCGCGGGCGTAACGCTCGGTCTGGAGCAGCCCAGGCACGTACGAGAGTTCGAACCACCGTAGTGTGGTCGCTTCGCGTTCGAATTCGATCCATTCGCGCAGCCAGGCGGGCGTCTGGTCGAGCTTGGACAGCTCGCGGAGCATTCTCGTGAAGCGGTCGCCGGTCTGGTGGGTGCCGTCGACCGCCCGCATGTATTCCTTCGTGGGCGCACGGCCACCGGTCTCCACGGAGCTGACGTGCGAGCCGGAGTAGCCGATGGTCCGGCCGAAGTCGTCCTGGCTCAGCCCGAGCGAGCCCCGGAACAGGCGTAGCTCCTCGATGACGTAGCCGGTGGCGGATCCCATGGCGTCCCCAACATCTGCTCGATCCCGACGGTGGGCCTCCCATGCCTGCTCGGACGGGGCCGTGAGCTGCACACCTGGCATGAGCGCGTATCGACCCTAGTCCGACCCGACCCAGACTGTCACGCAGCGAATCCGCTCCGATTCGGAGCGGAGTGAAAGAGGTTCGTTCAGTCCGACTGGGAGGTCGACGTGACAGTGCCGTACTTCTCGTGCCGACAGCCGGCCCCGCGCCGGCCGCAACCGACAGTCCCCAGCGGGCAGGGGTGGACCCAAGCGCGGACGAGCATCGTCGACCCCGTACTCGTGGATATGGCACGTGGCCACCTCGGACGCCGGCCGGACTGGCGGTGCGCCCGCTGCGCGGACCCCTGGCCGTGCCCGACGTTCCGTGCGCTGACGCCGGCACCGGGAGCGGGTGCGGGCCGGTTGTTGCCCAGCCTGGTCCTGGTGCTGCGGCAGGCCATCCCCGACCTGCGGGGCCGGCCCGAGGGTCCTCGGCCGCCGGAGATCGTCCAGCGCTTCCTGTGGTTGCTGAACCTGAACGCTGAGGAGGCGCGCGCCACGGCCCTGAGGCTGCGTCGATGATCGCCCGGCCGAGCCGCCCGCACACCCCGATGCGCCCACTCTGGCGGTGCCGCAACTGCGGGGCCGAGTGGCCGTGCCAGCCGGCCCGGCTGTCCCTGCTGAGCGAGTACCGGCACGACCGGACGGGGCTGCTGATCTATCTCGGCACGCTAATGGTGGAGGCGGGTCAGCAGCTTGCCCAGCTCAACGAGCACCAGGTCCCGGACCTGAGCGACCGGTTCGTCGCCTGGGCCCGGGCCCGGGGCTGACCACAAAATCGACAAGATCGGGGTACGGAGTCACCAATCCGTCACGCCGCAACTACGCCGGGTGTCCGACATTTACGCTCTGGGCGTGTCCGGACCTGTCGACGGAGCAACCGAAGAGGACCGGCGCGACCTGATCGTGATGGTCGCCCGGGAGTTGGCCGAAGCCGAGGGTTGGACGGGGGTGAGCACCCGGCGGCTTGCCGAGTTGACCGAGGTCGACATGGGCGACCTGTACCGGCACTTCGCGGACCAGGAGGCGCTGCTCGCCGCCGTCGCGGTGTGCGCGTTCGCCGACCTGGCCGCCGACCTGGCCGAGGCGCACGCGGAGGCGGCCGGCGACGCCGAGTTGGCCTGGCCGGCGGTGGCCAGCGCGTACCTCGACTTCGCGTACGCGAATCCGGAGGTCTATGACGCGATGCTCACGCTGACCCCCGACCTGGCCCTCGGCGAAGACGGCGTGCCGGCCGCGCCCCGGGCCGTCCTCGGGGAGTTGCGGGCGGCCCTGGCCCCGGTAGCCGAGGGGCGTGACCCGGACACGCTGGCCGAGCTGGGCTGGAGTCTGCTGCACGGCGTCGTGATGCTCACCCGCGGCGGCCGGCTGCGCCCCGAGGCGCAGGAGCGGCGGGAGGCGATGGTGGCGTCGGAGCTGCTGCGTTGGCCCTGGCCGACGGCCGACGTGTGCGGAAAAGTCGGTGGGTGCGCCGTGCCCGATGCCCTAGAGTCTCGGACCGTTCAGGGCGATGGGCAGCAGGAGGGTACGGCGTGACGGTCAACGGGATGGCGCGACGGCAGGCGCAGGTGCTGATCTTCGATGCGGACGACACTCTCTGGGAGAACAACGTCGTCTTCGAGCGGGTGATCGACGACTTCCTTGCCTGGCTCGACCATCCGACCCTGGACCGGACGGAGACCCGGGCGATCCTGGACGACATCGAGCGGGCTAATGCGATGGCGCACGGCTACGGCAGCAAGGTCTTCCTGCGCAGCCTGGCGGAGTGCCTGGAGCGGCTGCGCGAGCGGCCGGCCACCGATGCCGAGCGCGTCGAGATCGACCGGCTGGCCGTGGCGCTGGTGGAGCACCGGGTGGAGCTGATGCCGGGCGTGGCCGAGGCGCTCGACGAGCTGGCCGGGCGGTACAAGCTGCTGCTGCTGACCAAGGGCGATCAGGTGGAGCAGCAACGCAAGCTGGACGCCTGCGGGTTGCTGCACCACTTCAAGGCCGCGCACATCGTCGCCGAGAAGAACGTGGACACCTACCGGTGGCTCGCCGCCGAGCACGGCTTCGACCCGGCCGGCGCGTGGATGATCGGGAACTCGCCCAAGTCCGACATTTTGCCGGCGCGGGCGGCCGGCCTGAACGCCGTGTTCATCCCGAACGAGAACACCTGGGTGCTGGAGCAGGACGAGTTGGACCCGACCGACACCGGAGTGCTGCGACTGGCCGCGTTCCGAGACCTGCTCGACCACTTCTGACCGGGCTGCCTGCCCTCTGCGCCGTAGTGGCTCGATCGCGGCGTGATCGCGCTCCGATCGCGCTCCGATCCTGGCTCGTGACACGGCACTGGCTCGCGACACGACTTCGCTCGTTCCTCTGGGCGGCCGGGCAGCATGGTGAGCGATATACCTCAGCGGTATAAATATGACTCTGAGGTATATCGCTCACCACGGTGGTGCCCACTCAGACGGAGAGCGGCACGCCGCCGGCACCCCTCCAGGACCGAGGCGAGGCAGCGAGAAGACAGCGCGCTCCGATCGCGGCATGATCGCGCTCGATCGCGCTCCGATCGCGGCATGATCGCGCTCGATCCTTGTTGTAGTGGTGTCCTCGGCGTGGGAGGGGACTCGATCCTGGATCGAGCACGATCTTGCGGACAGCGGACAGCGGACAGCGGACAGCGGACAGCGGACAGCGGACAGCGGACAGCGGACAGCGGACAGCGGACAGCGGACGGCGGGCGGCGGGCGGCGGCCCGGACGACGCGTCGTGATCTCGGTGCGGTCTAGATCGGGCCACGGATCGAGCGGACTCGTTGACTGGTGAGGTGTCCTCGGCTTCGCTCTGCCTGGGCGGCAACGCGCCCGGAAACGGGGGCACGGGCAATGGATTCTCCTGCGGCACCAACAGAAGAGGTTCCGCCGCCGGCGGCGCGGCGGTCGCGAACGGTCCTGGCGATGGGAACGGCGGTCGTCGTGTTGGTGGCGGCGGGCGTGGTTGCCTGGCGGGTCACGGGCGCGGAGCGGGAGGAACCGCTGCGATCGGTGGCGGCCGGGGTCGGGGCGGTGTTCACCGATCTGCCGGCTGAGCTGCGGCCGCCGGCCGAGGTGACGGACCTGCCGACCGACCGTGCGGCGGGTCAGGGTGTGCTGATCTACCACCGGTACATCGACGTCACGAGCTACGACCCCGACAGCCGTTCGTTCGACCAGAACGATATCTACCTGGTGACGCGGACGGGTGCGCAGTTCCGCATCGGGCGTACCCCCAAGGACCCCGGGCCACTGAATCTGTCACTGTCGCCCGATGGGCGCTGGCTGGGCGCCAGGCGCGACGGTCGGTGGCGGGTGCGGGACCTGTCGGGCACGGCGGAATACGAGGTCACGGTCGGGTACGAGCTGTCGCACTGGTCCACCGACGCCCGGTCCGTGCTGCTCGTCGGGCCGAGCGCCGACGGCCGGGCGTTCGCGACCATGGCGCTACCCGGTGGCGACGTACGCCCGCTGGACCTGCGCCTGGCCAACCTCAGCACGGAGGTGGCGTTCGTCGTCGGCCGGGAGTTGGCGGTGTTCGACGGGTATCCATGGGCGGACCAGTCCGGGACGCAGGAACTGACGGTCACCCTGAAGGACGTGCACAGGAGCGTGAACCGGAGGCTGACGGTGATCGGGCCCGGTCAGCTGAGGCCGGGTGAGGCGCTGGGCCCGCTCATCGCGTTGTGGCGCGCGGGCGGGAACCCGCCGAGCATCTGGATGGAGGTCGGCCAAACCGACCTGGTCCCCACCGACAGCCCGGAGGGATCGCTGGTGCTGCCCTCGGTGGCGCTGCTCGGCGTGGACGTGACATCGGGTGCCCCGCTGGGCAGGATCGAGCTGACCTCCACCAATGTCGACGGGCGGCAGCTGTGTGTCGGTGTGGTGGCCGAGGGCGTCGTCCTGCAGCGCTGGACCGCGAGCGCGACCGAGCTGATCGTCGTCGACCCGCGTCGCGGCACCCGCCGCGTCGTGACGAGGTTCCCCGAGAACGTGAACGTCCTCGTCCCCGGTGCCAGGCTCTGAAACCGCAGGCAGGGCGTAGGGCCAGGAACGGAGGTCCCTGGCCCTACGCTTCGCCGAGCGGTGCTCAGTTGACGGGCTCGCGGTTCGCCGGGCCCTTGTCGACGAATCGGAACGTGCTGCGCAGCGGGGCGTTGCCCAACTCCTTGAGGATCAGGCCGTTGCCGTCGGCGTGCTGCAGGTGCCGGGTTTCACTGCCGATCGCGTACGTGCCGTCGCCCTTGGCGATGATCGTGAACCGCTGGATCGGGTTGTCCTCGTCGCAGACGGCGGCCTCGATGGTCAGCTCAGGTTCGATGTCCAGGCCGTTCACCTGCCAGCAGGACGCGTCGTCGTTGGCGGGGTGACCGTCCTTCGCGCCGTACGCCTTGATCACGTACCGATCCGCGCCGATCGGGGTCGGAACGAACAGGACCCGACCGCCGGTGTTGCCGCCCTCCTCAAGCCGGCCGCTGAGTTCCAGCTCGCTCCCGGATCCCTGCACCCGCGTGATCGTGACCTCACGCTTGCCGGACAGCAGCGGGTCGGCCGCGACTACCGGCGTCGACGGTGGCGTGGCCGTCGGGGCCGCCGTACCCGCCACGGTGCCCGACGGCGTCGGCGTGCCCGCAGTGGCACTCGGCGCCTTGTCGGCGGCGCTTCCGCAGGCCACCAGCGCGCCGGTGCAGGCCAGGATCGCCGCGCCGGCAATCCCCTTCATCGTGAACATGCCGTACTCCTCGTGAACTGGTCCGGGGCCGGGAATCATCATGGATGCCGTTCCCGCGAAGATCGCATCCACGTAGGTGGAGACGACCGCCACGGCGAGATGGTCCTCGACTGAGGAAAAGTAGCGCGCCGGGGCCACTCGATCCTGGATCGAGCACGAGGAGCCGACCGCAAGAAGAGACGAGCACGAAAGGGCCGACCGCGCCGCGCGGCGCGGTCGGCCCCGTGTGCCTAGGACGCCTCGCCGCCGCGGACGATCGCCACCGCCACCCGGCAGAACTCGTCCATGTCCGGGTTGAAGCCGGCCGCGATGTCGGGATGCAGCCCCGAGCGGGTCTCGTCCAACAACCGCTGGCAGACCTGCTCGATCGGCTCGCCGGCGTAGCCGGCGCGGACCCGGTCGGTCGCCGCCTGGAGTGCCGAGGTCAGCTGCTCCTCCAGCGGGCCGCGCAGCTTCTGCTGCACGGGATCGAGCCCGCGCGGGTCGAGCGTGACATGTGGCTCCGACATCGGTGCTCCCTTCGTCGGCGTCCGCGGTACCCCACCGCGGCCGTCGGTCAAACCACGGCCGGTACGGCGGCGACCCGCACCTGGTACGAGAATTCCTCGGCCGGCTCCTCGGCGTACGACAGCCGGCGGATCTGCCGGTCGTCGTCGAAGAGGGCGACGTCCACCAGGACGCCGAGGTGAGCCAGGCCGATGGTGGACACCCGCTTCTTGTTCTGCAGCACCGCACAGACGCCGCCGAGCAGGGTGCTGGCGTCGGACGTGCGGTGCCCGGGCGGGCAGCGCAGCACCAGATCGACTTCGATCGGCCCGGGCAACGGCGTCCAGCCGGTGCGCTGGGCTGCCTCGCAGGCGGCCTGGAGCAGAGTTCGGACCCTCGTCGCCTGCCGATGCCCGGCGGCGAAGATGGACAACGCTTCGGTCTTGACCGGTGGCAGGCCGCTCACCTCGAATGTCAGGGCGAGAGCGCGGGTGTCCTGCACGACGGCACCTCCTCGTTGGGACGATCCTGCCGAACCGGGGGAGCGGCGGTGGGACGTTCCCGCGATTACCAACCGATCGGGCAGGCTGGAGTCGGCCGGAGGCGTGTCGACGGCGACGGCGAACGCGCTGGCTGCGGAGCTAGGGAAACGCTAGTCGATGGCGTCCGCGCTGGGTAGTCGTTCGCTCACCCGATCGGACGTGGCGCGAAGGCGCAGAACTCGTTGCCCTCCGGGTCGGCCAGCACCCACCAACGGATCTCGCCGGCCGGTTCGCGGACCAGTCGTGCGCCGGCCGCGAGCAGCGCCGCCGGCTCCGCGCCGGCCAACCGCAGATCCAGGTGTACGCGGGTCTTGCCGGTACGCGGCTCGGGCACCCGGTTCACCCAGATCGACTCGGTGCCCGAGCCGGTGGAACGCGGGTCGATCCGGGTGTCGCCGTCGCCGAGGTCGACCACCTCGGCGTCGAGCATCCGGGCCCAGAAGGCACCCAGGGCGTGTGGGTCGGCGGCGTCCAGACAGAGGTCCTTGAATCGGGCGAGCACGGAGTGATCGTCCAGGTTTCGTGCAGGTTTCGCGACTTCCCAGCTCGGGCAGTGTGACAGCCACGAAACGTACGGGGTTGCCGCGCCGTTGGCCCAGCGCCCCGACCGTCTCGCCGTGCGCCGGGGCACGGTGCCTCCCCCGGCTGCTGGCCGACAAGAGGGGAAGGGTGATGAACGACCCTGACGAGACCCGACGTCGACGGCGACCATCGGTGCGCGCGGTGGCGGCGCCCGCCGCGCTGACGCTGGTGGCGCCCATGGCCGCCTGCGGTTCCGGTGACGATGGTGGCCCGCCGACGATCAACCTGTACTACCCGCCCGAGCAGAACCTGCAGAAGGTGGTCGACGACTGCAACGCGCAGGCCCAGGGGCGGTACGAGATCGCCTACCAGGTGCTGCCCCGACAGGCTGACGACCAGCGGGTGCAGATGGTGCGCCGGCTGGCCGCCGAGGACAGCGGGATGGACGTGCTCGGTCTGGACGTCACCTGGACCCAGGAGTTCGCCAGCGCCGACTGGATCCGTGAGTGGACCGGCCAGGACAAGGCCGAGGTCGAGCAGGGCACCCTCGCCGGCCCGCTCGACACCGCCCGCTACCAGGACAAGCTGTACGCGGCGCCGAAGAACACCAACGTCCAACTGCTCTGGTACCGCAAGGACCTGGTGCCGCAGCCGCCGAAGACCTGGGACCAGATGATCTCGGCGGCCCAGCAGCTCCGGGACCAGGGCAAGCCGTACCAGGTGCTCACCATGGGCGCCCAGTACGAGGGGCTGGTCGTCCTCTACAACACCCTGGCCGAGAGCGCCGGTGGAAAGATCCTCAACGACGACGGCACGCAGTCCGTGATGGATGCCGGTACGGTCCGGGCGCTGGAGCAGTTGCAGCGTTTCGCCACGTCGGGCGTTACCTCGCCGTCGTTCACCAACGCCACCGAGGACCCGGTCCGGTTGGAGTTCCAGTCCGGCGCGGGCGCGTTCCAGGTGAACTGGCCGTTCGTCTATCCGGCCCTGCAGGAGGCGAACCCGGAGCTGGCCAAGCAGGTCGGCTGGGCGCGGATCCCGGGCGTCGACGAGAACACCCCCAGCAAGGTCACCATCGGCGGGGTGAACATGGCGGTCAGCGCGTACTCCAAGCACCCGGACCTGGCGTTCGAGGTTGCCCGGTGCATCCGCGACGCCGAGCACCAGAAGTTCTCCGCGATCAACGACGGCGTCCCGCCCACCATCGAGCAGGTCTACGACGACCCGGAGATGGTCGAGGCGTACCCGATGAAGGACACCATCCTCGAGGAGCTGAAGGATCCGGCGACCCGCCCGTTGACCCCGGCCTACCAGAGCATCTCCACCGTGATGTCGGCGATCCTGTCGCCACCGTCGGCGATCCGTCCGCAGCAGACCGCGGACGAGTTGCGTAAGGCCATCGCCGACGCACTCCAGTCGAAGGGGGTCCTGCCGTGACCCGGCCCGCCGCCACCGCGAGCGTCGAAGAGACCGGCGGCCGGCAGGCCACCGTGCCCGCCCAGCGCGTCGGTCGTCGTAAGCCGCCACGCAGCCAGAACAAGCAGGCGGAGATGATTTTCGGGTGGCTGCTCTGCGCACCCGCCGCGCTGGTCATGGTCGTGGTGACCGCGTATCCGATCATCTACTCGGTCTGGCTGTCGCTACAACGCTTTGACCTGCGCTTTCCCGACCAGCGCGAGTTCGTCGGGCTGGAGAACTACGTCACCGTGTTGACCAACGAGTTCTGGTGGACCGCGTTCGGGGTGACCATGCTGATCACGGTGGTCACCGTGGCCGTCGAACTGGTGCTCGGCATGGGACTGGCGTTGATCATGCATCGCACGCTGGTCGGGCGGGGCCTCGTGCGGACCTCGGCGCTGATCCCGTACGGGATCGTCACCGTGGTCGCCGCGTTCTCCTGGCGGTACGCCTGGACGCCGGGCACCGGCTACCTGGCCAACCTGTTCAGTGACGGAGCGCCGCTCACCGAGCGGGCCAGCTCGCTGGCGATCATCATGCTCGCGGAGATTTGGAAGACCACCCCGTTCATGGCGTTGCTGCTGATGGCTGGCCTGGCCCTGGTGCCGGAGGACCTGCTCAAGGCCGCCTCGACCGACGGGGCCACCGCCTGGCAGCGGTTCACCAAGGTGATGCTGCCGGTGATGAAGCCGGCGATCCTGGTCGCCCTGCTGTTCCGCACCCTGGACGCGTTCCGGGTCTTCGACAACATCTTCGTGTTGACCTCGGGCGGCAACGAGACCTCGTCGGTGTCGATGCTCGCCTACAACAACCTGATCCGGGGCCTGAACCTCGGCATCGGCTCGACGATGTCGGTGCTGATCTTCATCACCGTGGCGATCATCGCCTTCGTCTTCGTGAAGCTGTTCGGCACCGCTGCCCCGGGCAGTGACGATTCCGAGAGGCGTTGAGATGGCTGCCGGTACCGAAACCACCACCCGAGCCCGGCTGCGCTGGGGCCTGCTGGACGTCCTCGTGGTCGTCTTCGCGCTGGTCCCGGTCCTGTGGATCGTGTCGCTGTCGTTCAAGACGCCGGCCACGCTCACCGACGGGAACTTCATCCCCCGCGAGTGGACACTGGACAACTACCGGACGATCTTCGACACCGACCAGTTCGTCCGGGCGCTGGTCAACTCCATCGGCATCGCGTTGATCGCCACGCTGGTCGCGGTGGTGCTCGGCGCGATGGCGGCGTACGCGATCAGCCGGCTGGACTTCCCCGGCAAGGGTGTGCTCGTCGGCGTCTCCCTGCTGATCGCGATGTTCCCGCAGGTGTCGCTGGTGTCACCGTTGTTCGAGATCGAGCGCAAGCTCGCCATCTTCGACACCTGGCTCGGGCTGATCCTGCCGTACATCACCTTCGCGCTGCCGCTGGCGATCTACACGTTGTCGGCGTTCTTCAAGCAGATCCCGTGGGACCTGGAGAAGGCCGCGAAGATGGACGGCGCCACCCAGGCCCAGGCGTTCCGCCGGGTGATCGCCCCACTGGCCGCGCCCGGGCTGTTCACCACGGCGATCCTGGTCTTCATCTTCTGCTGGAACGACTTCCTGTTCGCCATCTCGCTGACCTCCACCGAGCGGTCCCGCACGGTGCCGGCCGCGTTGTCGTTCTTCACCGGCGCGTCGCAGTTCGAGGACCCCACCGGGGCGATCTGCGCCGCCGCCGTCGTGATCACCGTTCCGATCATCCTGTTCGTCCTCTTCTTCCAGCGCCGCATCGTGTCCGGCCTGACCTCCGGCGCAGTCAAGGGATAGGTGAGTAGTCGTGGCTGACATCGTGCTCGACAAGGTGAGCAAGAGCTTCCCGGACGGGACCGTCGCGGTGCAGGACGTCGACCTGGAGATCGCCGATGGCGAGTTCGTCATCCTGGTCGGGCCGTCCGGATGCGGGAAGTCCACCACCCTCAACATGATCGCGGGTCTGGAGGACATCAGCTCCGGCGAACTGCGCATCGCCGGGCAGCGGGTCAACGACAAGGCCCCGCGGGACCGGGACATCGCCATGGTGTTCCAGTCGTACGCCCTCTATCCGAACATGAGCGTGCGGGAGAACATGGCGTTCCCGCTGCGGCTGGCGAAGCTGGACAAGGAGACCATCAACCAGAAGGTCGACGAGGCGGCCAAGGTGCTGGAGCTGACGCCGCTGCTGGACCGTAAGCCCGCCAACCTCTCCGGCGGCCAGCGCCAGCGGGTGGCGATGGGGCGGGCGATCGTCCGCCAGCCGAAGGCGTTCCTCATGGACGAGCCGCTGTCCAACCTCGACGCCAAGCTGCGGGTCCAGATGCGCACCGTGGTGTCCCGGTTGCAGAAGAAGCTCGGCACCACCACCGTCTACGTCACCCACGACCAGACCGAGGCGATGACCCTCGGCGACCGGGTGGTGATCATGCGCGGCGGTGCGGTGCAGCAGGTCGGCCCGCCGCAGGAGCTCTACGACCACCCTCGCAACCTCTTCGTGGCCGGCTTCATCGGCTCGCCGTCGATGAACTTCCTGCACGCAGCCGTGCAGGACGGCGGTCTGCGGACCGCGCTGGGCGAGGTGCCGCTCGGCGACCGGATCCGCCGTGAGCTGGAGGCGGCCGACGCGCCCCGCGAGCTGATCCTCGGCGTCCGACCCGAGCACTTCGAGGACGCCGAACTGATCGACGACGACACCCGCCGTCGGGGCCTGGAGTTCGAGGCGCCCGTGGAGATCGTCGAGTCGATGGGTTCGGACAAGTACGTCTACCTCACCGTGGAGGGGGAGCGGGCCAGCGCCGCCGAGCTGGAGGAGTTGGCGGCCGACGCCGGATCGGCCGACTTCGCGGGTGCCGGCGACAACCTGGTCACCCGGCTGTCGGCCGAGTCCCCGGCGGTCGAGGGGCAGTCCCGCCGCGTGTGGTTCAACCTGGAGAAGATTCACCTGTTCGACCCGGGGAACGGCCGCAACCTCACCCTGCACGAGGGTCGGGCGGCCGGCGCGCTCGCGGACTGACGGCGTCCACCATCCGGGGCCGGCGGGGTGACCCGCCGGCCCCGCCGTCTCCCCGCTCGACGATCTTCAGTCCGGCCATTCGACGCGGAGCGGCAGCCCGAGGAAGTCGGCGTACCGCGCCAGCGCCTGCTCCACCCTTGCCCGCTCGGTGCCGGTCAGTGGCGCGAGCGGCTGGATCGTCACGGTGACCGCCGTCTTGCCGAGACGGCGTCTCCACACGCCGACCACCCGACCGGCGCGCACCACGGTGGCCTGGAAGATGCCGTTGTTCCCAGGGACCACGGCCTGTTGGTGTGCGGCGTCGAGCATCAGCGTGCGATTGCGGTAGCCGAGCAGGTACTCGTCGAAGCCGGGCAGCGTCAGCACGTCGTCGACCGGTGCCGGTGGCGTGTCGGCCAGCGTCGCGTCGACGTACATCGGCTCGCCCTCGACCCGTACGACGCGCAACGCGTCACCGGCGGCGGCCAGCCCGCGACGCGCGTCGGTCAGGGTGAGACCGGTCCAGCCGGCGAACTCGCGGTCGGTGACCGGCCCGTGCCCGCGGACGTAGCGGTGCGCGAGCAGGGCCAACGACTCCTCGCGGTCCAGCCGGTTCGCCGCGGGTGCCCACTCGTCGAGCAGCGCGAAGGTCTGCTCGGTGCCGACGTTCGGCGCCAGGCAGGTCACCCCGCGCACACTCGCGTACCAGAGCAGGTGGTAGCCGCGCTGGTCGTCGGTGTCCAGGTCGGCCGCACGCAGCGTGGCCAGACATTGCGCCCGGGTGAGCCGGCCGCCGCCGGTCAGCGCGGTGCCGAGCACGTCCAGCGCCCGGTCCGCGTCGGCGTCGGTGAGCCCGAGCTGCGCCCGGCGGGTCGCCGCGCCGGCCAGCGAGCGTACGCCGGTCAGCTCCAGCATCCAGCGTGCGTCGGCGGGCGGGACGAGGTGCACGGTGCCGCGCATCGGCCAGGTACGCAGAGCCTCCCGCCGTTCCAGCGCCGCCTGCACGTCGACCAGGGTCCGCCCGGGCAGCCGCGCGCCCAGCGACCACAACCCGCTGGCCAGGTCCTGCGCCTGCATCGCGCCGAACCACTCGACCACTTCGGCGACGCTGTCGGGTCGGACGGTCGGGTGCGGGCGCAGCAACAGACTGGTCATCCGCAGCGCCAGCGCCTCGGTCGAGGTGATGTCCCCGGTCATCGGGTGCCTTCCTCCGTCAGTGTGTTGCGCCAGGGTAGGGCAGTGCACCGACGATCGACGGCCGGCAACGCGCCGCCCCCACGGCGAGACGTAGATGTGGCACGATCTCCGCTGTCGCCAACTGGTGCCGCGGTGGCGCCGCCGTCTCGATCCACGCGCAGTCGTGGTGACTGAGGGCCCTGAGGTGACTTGTAACGGGGTGAACGATCAGTGCGAATTACCTCTTGGAAAGCGGCTGTCGTCAGTGGCGCGGCGGTTCTACTCGCCAGCACGACGGCAGTGGTGATCGGTCAGCTTCCTTCGTCGGCGGAGGACGCACCACCCTCCATCGAGGAGGACTACTCCTACCCGGGCGCCGCGCAGGTGCTGGCCCAGAAGGGCATCAAGCTGATCAAGGGTGATGGGCACATCACCCTGGTCGACTGTGGGTCAAATCCCAACCGCCCGCCGGACGATCTGATCCTGGTGCAGAGCAACGACCTCACGTTGCCGGGTGGCATCAACTTCTGTTTCCGGGCCAAGGGCAGCTCAGGGCTGCTCACCATGGAAATTCCCAAGGTCTACTTCGTTCGCAGTGACGACACCCGCACGATCGCGGCGAAGGTCGAGGTCGCGGACGACCCGGCCGTGGTCGAGGTCGAGGAAGTGAAGCCGAAGGAGTGGCAGCCGGTCGGCGTCGGGCAGGAGCGCGGCGATGCCACTCTGCTCGAGCTGCGGTACCCCTTCACCTCCTGACCTTCTGACTTCCGGACAAGGATCAGGGCGGTGCACCCGGTGCACCGCCCTGACTCCTGTGCCGGTCGGACCGGCATAACTGCCCGCGCAGTGGGAAGGCGGCCACCCGGACGGACGCGCGCCGCGCGTACGGAAGGGAGTGTCATGACTGCCGCAAGCGAACCAGCCCGGGCTCCCGCCGGGTCCCGGAGTCACCGGTCCGCCACCGGTGCCAAGACCAGTGCTGCCGCCACCTTCGCCCTGGTCTTCGGGGTGGCCGGACTGCTCTGCGTGTTGACCGCCATCCTCGCCTGGGCCGGGCTGGTGCTCGGCATCATCGGCATCATCCTCGGCATCTTCGGGCTCAAGATGGCCAGCCGACCAGGGGTGACCGGCCGGGGTGTGGCGATCGGCGGCCTGGTGCTGAGCATCCTGGCGGTGCTGCTCGGCCTGGGCCTCGCCGCGGGCATCACCACCTTCATCAACAACGACGGCGCGGTGGACCGCCTCCAGCAGCAGGTGGACGACCTGCGCGACAAGCTCGACTGACATCTCGGCGAGCGCCGCCGGACGTCACAGTAGGGTGGGCGACGTGCTCCGCCAGATCACCGCGATCCGCTACGTCACCCCGCTGCGCGAGGGTGGCTCGCTGCCGGGCGTGGTGGAGGCCGACGACCTCGGCACGTACGTGGCGAAGTTCCGGGGTGCCGGCCAGGGGCCCAAGGCGCTGGTCGCCGAGGTGATCTGCGGTGAGCTGGCCCGTCGGCTGGAGCTGCGGGTGCCGTCGTTGGTGGTGCTCGACATCGACCCGGTGATCGGGCGGGCCGAGCCCGACCAGGAGGTGCAGGAGCTGCTGCGCAACAGCGGCGGCGCCAACCTGGGGATGGACTTCCTGCCCGGGGCGCTGGGCTACGACCCGGTCGCGCATCCCGTCGATCCGATGCTGGCCTCGCGGGTGCTCTGGTTCGACGCGTACGTGGAGAACGTCGACCGGAGCTGGCGCAACCCGAACCTGCTGGTCTGGCACCGGGAGCTGTGGCTGATCGACCATGGCGCCTCGCTCTACTTCCACCACAACTGGCCGCGCGCGGCCAACGCCGTGCACCGGGCCTACCGCGCGGAGGACCACGTGCTGGCCCCGTACGCCACCCAGCTGGCCGAGGCCGACGCGGAGCTGGCGCCCAGGGTCACCCCGGACCTGCTCACCGAGGTGCTGGCCCTGGTGCCCGCGGAGTGGCTGACCGCCGCCGACTTCGACTCGGCCGACGCCGCGCGGGCCGCGTACCTGGAACACCTCCTGGCCCGGGTGGCCCGCACGGCCGACTGGCTGCCGCAGGGGAGCGCGGCGTGAGGCATCCCTTCGAGTACGCGCTCATCCGGCTGGTGCCCCGCATCGAGCGCGGCGAACAGATCAACGTCGGCGTGCTGCTCTACTGCCAGCAGCGCGACTTCCTGGCCGCCCGGACGCACCTGGACGCCGACCGGGTCCGCGCGCTGGCCCCCGATGTCGACCTGCCGGAGGTGGCGGCCGTGCTCGGTTCCTGGGACCGGACCTGTGCCGGCGACGGTCCGGCGACCCGCATGCGCCTCGGCGAGCGGTTCCACTGGCTGGCCGCGCCGCGCAGCACGATGATCCAGACCGGGCCGGTGCACACCGGGCTCACCGCCGACCCGGCGGCGGAGCTGGAACGGCTGATGGCGGCCCTGGTCCGCTGAGCGGGCCGACCGGGGAACGGTCCCCTGATCGCGCTACGCCAGCCTCGTTGCGGGCGGAGCGCGATCCCCCGTTCAGGCGCCCGGTGCGGGGCGGCGGCCGAATCCCGCCGGCACCGGTGGTAACAGGATCCCGGTTGACGACGGCCACGGTGCCGGAACGCTCGTTAACTTGCGGAAAAATTGAGGCCTGCGCCGAACCGGCGGGCGGGTGGCCCGTCGTCGGCTGGCGTTTGCCGGGGCGATCAACGGGTAGCCGCCGAAGCTGACCCAGTCGAGAGGGGAACAATGATGGCTGCCCAGACCAAGGTAGCGGTGATCTATTACAGCGCCACCGGCACCACGTACCAGATGGCGCAGGCCGTGTGCGAGGCCGCCGGGGATGCCGGCGGCGACGTGCGTCTGCGCAAGGTACGCGAGCTGGCGCCGGACGAGGCGATCAAGTCCAACTCCGGCTGGGAGGCGCATCGCCTGGAGACCCAGGATGTGCCCGAGGCGATGATCGACGACCTGGCCTGGGCCGACGTGGCGATCTTCGGAGCACCGACCCGGTACGGCATCATCGCCGCGCAGCTGAAGCAGTTCATCGACACCACCGGCCCGCTCTGGGCCCAGGGCGCGCTGGTCAACAAGGTCTACTCCGCCTTCACCTCGACGGGGACCGCGCACGGCGGCCAGGAGACCACCCTGACCTCGCTCTTCTCGGTCTTCTACCACTGGGGCGGGGTCGTGGTCACCCCCGGCTACACCGACACCAGCCAGTTCATCGCCGGCAACCCGTACGGTGCCTCGCACACCAGCAACAACGGCGAGATCGCCCCGGACGCCGTGGCGCTGGAGGCCTGCGCGCTCACCGCCCGCCGGGCGCTGCAGATCGGCACCGCCCTGAAGAAGGGCCTGGGCGGCTGACGGCCGACGCGGGCGGCCGGTGGCGCGGACGGGGGCTCTCGGCCCGTCCACGCCACCGGTCGACCCAGCCGTACCCCCGGGCGGGAGCGGCTATGCCGATCGCGGGCCGGGGGCGGCTAGGCCCGATCGCCGGCCGTGGACAACTCGTCCGGGTGCGGTGACGGCAGCAGGCCGCCCAGCAACTCGGTCAGCACGGCGAGCCCGTCCGGGCTGAGCACCGACTCCGGGTGGAACTGCACCCCGGCGAAGCCGTGGCCACGCAGGGCGTGCACGGCCCCGTCGGTCACGTCCCGGGCCACCTCCACCGGCCCGTACGCGGTGGTGACCCGGTCCGCGTCGGCGCGGGCGGTGAACGTCGAGTAGAACCCCACCCGGCGGGCCCGGCCGAACAGCGAAACCTCCCGTTGCAACCCCTGGTACGGCGCGTCCCGGCGGTGCAGCGGCAGCCCCAGCAACCCGGCCAACACCTGATGACCGAGGCAGACCGCGAGGGTCGGCCGGCCGGTCGCCAGCAGCCCGGTCAGCAGCTCGCGCAGGGCCCCCATCTTCGGATCGTCCGGGCTGCCCGGGTCGCCCGGCCCCGGCCCGGCCACCACCAGGTCGTACGGGTCGACCGGGCCGCCGACGTGCCACGGGCGCAACGTGACCGCGAGACCCAACGCGCCGAGCTGGTGGGCCAGCATGCCGGTGAAGGTGTCCTCGGCGTCCACGATCAGCACCCGGCGGCCGACCAGGCCGGGCAGCCCCGGCGCGTCCGGCGCCCGTTGGTCCAGCCAGAACCGGGCCAGTGGCGCGTTGCGGGCGGCCAGCGCGTCGCGTACCGCCGGGTCGTCGGCCAGCCGCGCGACCGGCCCGCGCCCACCGGCGGGCGCCGCCGGGCCGAGGCCGAGCGCGGCCAGCACCCCGGCGGCCTTGGCGTGCGTCTCGGCCACCTCGCCGGCCGCGGTCGAGTGCCGGACCAGGGTGGCGCCCACCGGCACCCGCAGCCGGCCGGTGGGGGATATCTCCGCGGTACGGATCAGGATCGGCGCGTCCAGCGTCTGCCGGCCGGCCGGGTCGTGACCGAGCAGGGCCAGCACGCCCGCGTAGTAGCCCCGGCCGACGCTCTCGTGCCGGGCGATGACCCGGCACGCGTTCTCCATCGGGCTGCCGGTCACGGTGGGGGCGAACATCGTCTCGCGCAGCACCTCCCGTACGTCGCGGGTGCCCCGCCCGGCGAGCAGGTACTCGGTGTGCGCCAGGTGCGACATCTCCTTGAGGTACGGGCCGATCACCTGGCCGCCGTGCTCCGCGACGGTGGCCATCATCTTCAGCTCCTCGTCGAGCACCATGTAGAGCTCCTCGATCTCCTTGGGATCGGCGAGGAAGCGCAGCAGCGCGGCGCGGTCCGCCACGCCACCGGTGGACCGGAAGGTGCCGCTGATCGGGTTCATCAGCACCAGCCCGTCATCGACGCTGACGTGCCGCTCCGGGCTCGCGCCGACCAGGGTCCGCGTGCCGGTGTGCAGGACGAACGTCCAGTACGCGCCGCGCTCGGCGACCAGCAGCCGGCGCAGCGCGGCCAACGCGGCCACCAGTGGTGGGCCCTGCACGGTGGCGTGCAGGGTGCGGTGGATGACGAAGTTGGCGCCCTCGCCACGGCCGATCTCCTCGGCCAGCACCCGCTGCACGGTCCGCGCGTACTCCTCGTCGGTGACGTCGAACGCGGCGTCGACGGCGCGGACCGGCTGGTCGGGCAGCGCGGCCAGGGCGTCGGCCAGGTCGATCCGTCGGTGCTCGCGGACCTGGAGGCACTCCAGCGGCGCCCCGTCGTCGCGGCAGGCGAAGCCGCGCTCGGTGATCTGCCGGTAGGGCACCAGGGCCAGCGTCCGGGCTCCGGGTGCGCCGGGCGGCAGCGGAATGTCCGCCAGCCGCTCGACGGTGTCGACCGGGCCGGTGAACAGCTCCAGCTCGGCGGAGCCCTCGCGGCGCAGCAACGCGAAGGGGCCGGGGTCGACGCCGCGGGCGACGGCGTCGAGCAGGTCGGTCAGGTGGGTCATCGGGATCTCCGTCGGGTCCGGTGCCGCCAGCGGGGGGCGGCCATCCGGGCCGGGAGATCCGGCGGCCGCCTCGATGGCGGCCGCGTGGGTGGAGCTACGCGCGGGGGGTGGCCGCCAGGTCGGCGGGCCACCAGCAGGTCGGATGCGCGAGCATGCGAATCACCCTACGCGCTGGCCCCCTGGTCGGGAACCCGATCAGGCGTACCGGTGTGCCCGGCCCGACCGACGTTCCGGCACGGCCAGCACCGGGTAACTTGACCGGCGATGAACATTCTCGCGCTCGATCTGGGCACCTCCTCCGTACGCGGCCTGGTGCTGGACGCGGACACCCAACCGCTGCCCGGCGCACTGGCCCGGCGGAAGGTCAGCCTCGCCATCGGCGACGACGGCACCGGCACGCTCTCCGGGCCCGACTATCTGGCCTGCCTCATCGAGTGCCTCGACGAGCTGGCCAGCGGCGGGCACCTGCACGATGTCGACCTGGTGGCGATCTCCGCGCAGTGGCACTCGGTGCTCCCGCTGGACCGCGACGGCACCCCGCTGGGCCCGGTGGTCACCTGGCTGGACACCCGGCCGGTGCCGATCGGCGGCGCACCCGGCCCGACCGACCCGGACGGCTTCCACCAGCGCACCGGCTGCTGGTGGCACCGCTCCTACTGGTCGGTACGGCTGCCCTGGTTGCGGGAGCACTCCGGCACCTCGATCGCCCGGTTCGTCGGCCTGCCCGAGTACGTCCTGGGTGAGCTGCTCGACGACGCGCCCATGTCGGTCTCCCAGGCCTCCGGGACCGGGCTGCTGGATCTGAGCAGCATGCGCTGGGACGGGGAGGCGCTGACGCTGGCCGGGGCGCGACCGCGGGACCTGCCGCCCCTGGGCGAGCTGGACTGGCACGGGCGGCTGCGCGCCGAGCACTCCCGCCGCTGGCCGCAACTGGCGCAGGCCCGCTGGTCTCCGCCGGTGGGCGACGGTGGAGCTTCGAACGTCGGCTCGGGCTGTGCCGATCCGAGTCGCGCCGCGGTCACCGTCGGCACCTCCGCGGCCGTACGGCTGATGCAGCGGATCCCGGCCGGCGAGCCGCTGCCCCGGCTGCCCGAACGGCTCTGGCGCTACCGGGTCGACCACGACCACGTGGTGACCGGCGCGGCGTACTCCAGTGGGGGCAACCTGTACGCCTGGGCCGATCGTGAGCTGCGGTTGCCCAAGGGCGCCGATCTGGACGCGGCACTGGCGCTGGTCCCGGCCGGTGGCGGTCGACCCGCCGACCCCCGCTTCGGCGGCGACCGGGCACCCGGTCTGGCCCCGGCGGGCACCGGTGAACTGCGCGGCCTCAGCTTCAGCAGCACCTCGGTGGACATCCTGGCCGGCCTGATGCAGGGAATGTGCGAGCTGGTGGCCGGGGACCTCGCGGTGCTGGAGTCCACGGTCGACAAACCCGTCGGGGTGGTGCTCGGCGGCGGCGCGGTGGCCGCCTCGGTGTGGTGGCGACAGGCGTTCGCCACGGCGCTCGCGCCACGGCCGGTGTCGCATCAACGCAACCCGGAGATCGGTGCGACCGGCGCGGCGTTGGTGGCGCTGGGCCGCTTTGGTGACGCGGCCGACCTCGCCGACATCGGCCGGACGGACGAGCTGGTTTTACCGACCACGGCAGGACGTTCCCACCCGCAGTATCCTTCCTGAACTTCCGGTCAGCCCGGGCCGTTGACAGCGGTCCCGGGCCTGGTTGGATGGACTGCGCTCCCCCGACCGCGGTGGACGCGGCGAAGGAGGAGGCAGGGTGGCGGCAGAGCCCGACCCGGCGAAGGCCGCGGTGTCGAACCATCGTCGGCGTCGCTTCGACGTCCGGGTCGTACCGCACCGACGCCGCTCGCCGTTCCGGCTGCGGGACTGGCGGATGAGCACCAAGCTGGCCACCGTGCTGGTGGTGCCGTCGGTGGCGTTCCTGGTGCTCGCCGGCGTCCAGACCAGCGCGTTGGTGGGCCGGACCACCACGTTGAACGACTTCGCCCGGCAGGTCGGCATCGGCCGGCAGATCACCGCCGTGGTGCACCAGCTCCAGCAGGAGCGGGACCGCTCGGCGGGGGAGCTGGGTGAGCTGCGTCGGGGCGGGGCGGGTGGCGACCGGGACGCCGCCGGGACCGCTCTGAAGCCACTGCAGTCGGCGACCGACCGGGCCGTCGAGGACCTGCGCCGGGCGGCCGAGCCGCTGGCCGACGCCGACGCGTCCTGGCGGGTCGCCTTCTCCGAGGCGCTGGAGGCGTACGACCAGGTGGTCGACATTCGACCGGCGATCCCGCCGGCGGTGCTGAGCAACGACACCATCCTGAGCAACTATCACCGTGCCGTCGACACGATGCTGGACCTGCTCGCCGAGCCGACGCCGGGTCAGGACCGGCCGGCGTTGAGCGATGCCGTACTGCGCTACGTCCAACTGGCCCGGGTCAAGGAGCTGTCCTCCCGGGTCCGGGCCCAGCTCTACGCCGCCGCCCGCGCCGGCCGGTACGGCACCGAGGACCGGGTGCTCCTGGCCGACCTGCGTACGCAACAGCTGACGGCGCTCGGTGCGTTCCGGGTGGCCGCCACGCCCGAGCAGATCCGCCGGTACGACGAGACGTCGGTGGACCCGATGTTCCTGGTCGCCACGCAGTTGGAGGAGCGCAGTCTGCCGGCCGGTGACGCGACGCCGGAGGTGCTGCCCTCGGAGCAGTGGTGGGCGGCCAGCCAACAACGCCAGGAGTTGCTGCGGCAGGTCGAGGCGGGCGTGCTGGACGACGCCGTACGGCAGGCCGACGAGGTCAGCGCGGGTCAGCTGCGGACCACCCTGTTGGTGGCCGGCGGGATCGTCGCGGTGCTGCTGGTCGCCCTGCTGATCTCGCTGCTCGTTGGACGGTCGGTCGCCCGGTCGATGCGACTGCTGCGCAGCCAGGCGCTGCGGATCGCGCAGGTCGAGCTGCCGGACGCCCTGGCCCGGCTGCGAACCGTCACCGGCGGCGTGCCGGGTATCGAGGTCGCGCCGGCCGTGGTCCGCTCGCTCGACGAGATCGGCGAGCTGGCCGAGGCGTTCGTCGCGGTGCACCGCAGCGCGGTGACCGTCGCCGTCGAGCAGGCGTTGATGCGGCGCAACGTCAACGCGATGTTCGTCAACCTGGCCCGCCGGAGCCAGGTGCTGGTGGAGCGCCAGTTGGAGCTGCTGGACGACCTGGAACGCGAGGAGAGCGACCCGGACCAGCTGGAGAACCTGTTCAAGCTCGACCACCTGGCCGCCCGCATGCGCCGCAACGACGAGAGCCTGCTGGTGCTGGCCGGGACCGACTCCACCCGTCGGTGGAACCGGCCGGTCGGTCTCGGCGCGGTGCTGCTGGCCGCCGCCGCGGAGATCGAGCAGTATCGGCGGGTCCGCCACGAGTCGGTGGGCGAGGTGTACGTGGTCGGCCACGCCGTCGGCGAACTCGTACACCTGCTGGCCGAGCTGCTGGAGAACGCCACCTCGTTCTCCCGTCCGGACACCGTCGTGGTGGTGACCGCGCGGGTCGAGGCGGCCTCCACACTGGTCGAGATCACCGACCGTGGACTGGGCATGAGCCCGGCCGCGCTGGCCGAGGCGAACGCGGTGCTGGCCAGCCCGCCGGCCGCGGACGTCGCGGCGGTCGAGCGGATGGGCCTGTTCGTGGTCAGCCACCTGGCGGCCCGGCTCGGCGTACAGGTGCGGCTGGACGGCGGCAAGGACGGCCTGGTGGCGCGGCTCGTGCTGCCCGCCGCGTTGCTGGCCCCGGCGGGTGCGGCCGAGTTGGACCAGCCGGCGCCGGCCAGAATGCTCGCGGCGAGTGTCAACCGGGGTGGCGGAGCGCAGCGGATGCCCGGCTCCAACGGAGTGCCCGGTCCGGCCCTGGCGCCGATGGACCTGCCGGTTGCCGGCCGACCGCCGGGTGCGGCGGTGCCCCGCCAGTCCCGTCCGGCCCCGGTGCGGGCGGAGGACGTGCTCGCCCCGGCCGGCTCCCGTGGCGGTGGCTGGTGGTCCCGGCAGGGATCGACCGCGCCGGCGGGGCCGGGACCGACCACACCGACGGGGTCACCGGTGCCACCGGCCGTCCCGGTGACGGCCGGCACCAACGAGCGCGGCCTGCCGATGCGGGTGCCGATGGCGCAGCTCTCCTCGGTCACCCGCCCGGCCCGGCCGGAGTCGACGCCGACGCGTAACGACCCAGACCCGGAGGCGGTCGGCGGCATGCTCTCCCGGCTCTACAGCGGAGTGCGGCGCGCCGAGGCCGAGGACACCACCGAGATACCCGTGCCACCGCACGGGGGGCACGACGAAGGGGGACGACGATAGTGACGACGTTGAGCCAGGAGGCGCGAGATCTCAGCTGGCTGGTGAGCGCGTTCGCGGAGCGGGTGCCGGGCGTGGCGCACGCGGTGGTGGTCTCCTCCGACGGGCTGCTGGTGGCGATCTCCGACCACCTGCCCCGCGACAACGCCGACAAGCTCGCGGCGGTGACCTCCGGCCTGATGAGCATCACCGCGGGAGCGGCCCAGATGTTCGACGGCGACATCGTCAAGCAGACGGTGGTCGAGATGGGCCGCGGGTACTTCCTGGTGATGCAGGTGCGGGACGGGTCGATCCTGGCCACGCTCGCGGCCGGGGACGCGGACATCGGCGTGGTGGGCTACGAGATGGCCCGGCTGGCCAAGCAGGCGGGGGAGATGCTCACGCCGGCGCTGCGGGCGGAGTTGCAGCAGGCGTTGCCCCGCTGAGGAGATCCGGCCGTGCCCCGGACGGTCACCGGCTCACCGGAGCCGGGCCCGTCCTGGGCCCGGCCGTCCGGGCGGCCCGGCTCAGAAGCCGCCGTCGGCGATGACCGACCGGTACCAGTGGGCGCTGCGCTTGAGCACCCGCCGCTGGGTCGGGTAGTCCACGTAGATCAGGCCCCACCGCTGGTCGTACCCCTGGTCCCACTCGAAGTTGTCCAGCAGTGACCAGACGTGGAAGCTCTCCAGCGGCACCCCGGCGGCGATGGCCTGGTGCGCGGCGGCCAGGTGGTCGCGCAGGAAGCTGATCCGGCCGGGGTCGTCGACGGTGCCGTCCGCGGCCAGGGTGTCCGGGGTCGGCAGCCCGTTCTCGGTGACGGTGAGCGGGATCGGCCCGTAGTCACGGGTGACCCTGGTCAGAGTGTCGTACATCCCGTCGGGATAGATCTGCTGCCACTCCGCCTCGGAGGTGGGCCAGCGGCGCTCGGTGCCGCCGTCGGCGCTGACGTAGATCGGCGTGTAGTACTGCACGGCCAGCAGGTCGACCGGTGCGGAGATCACCGCGAGGTCCCCGTCGCGGATGCCACCGACCATCCGGCTCTGTGGGCCCAGGTCGGCCAGCACGTCCTGCGGGTAGCTGCCCCTGAGCGCGGAGTCGAGGTAGAGACGGTTCTCGTAGCCGTCGAGCAGCCGTGCCGCCGCGGCCGCCTCCGGCGAGTCGTCGGCCGGGTAGCAGGGGTGCAGGTTGAACGCGGGGCCGATCCGGCCGGTGCCGCCGGTGGCGCGCAGCGCGTGGACCGCGAGCCCGTGGGCCAGTTGCAGGTGGTGGGCGACCAGGTAGGCGGCGTCCGGGTCCTGTCGGCCGGGGGCGTGGTGGCCGGTGAGGTAGCCGTTCTGCACCACGGTCTTGGGTTCGTTGATGGTCAGCCAGACCGGCACGCGGTCGCCAAGTGCGTGGAAGAGCGCGTCGGCGTAGTCGGCGAAGCGGTGGGCGGTGTCGCGCGACTCCCAGCCCCCGGCGTCCTGCAATGCCTGCGGCAGATCCCAGTGGTACAGGGTGGCCATCGGCGCGATGCCGCGCTCGTGCAGGCCGTCCAGGAGTCGGCGGTAGAAGTCGAGCCCGCGCTGGTTGGGGGCGCCAGTGCCGTCGGGTTGGATCCGTGGCCAGGAGATGGAGAAGCGGTAGCTGCGCAGCCCGAGGTCGCGCATCAGGTCGAGGTCGTCGGCGTACCGGTGGTAGTGGTCGACGGCCACGTCGCCGGTGTCGCCGTTGCGGGTGCGCCCGGGGGTACGGCTGAAGGTGTCCCAGACCGACTCACCGCGGCCGTCCTCCTTGGCGGCGCCCTCGATCTGGTACGCGGAGGTGGCCGCACCCCAGCCGAAGTCGCGGGGGAAGCGCAGTGGGCCGGCGGGCCCGGTAGACATCGACATGGATTCTCCTCGTGGATACGGGGCCACCGCCGAGATTCGGGAGCGCTCCCAGAATAGGGGTAGGGGCGGCCAGCCCGGTCAGCCGGCCGTCGTGCCGGCTGCGATGGCGGATTGCGGCGGTGCTGACCCCGGACAGCGAACGAGGCCGACCGGGCGGCGCGGTGCGCCTGTCCCGTCGGCCTCTTTTCCCATCGTGTACGGGGGTTTAGTGTGGGGACGGGGGAGGGCAACCCCCGTCCCCACCGTACCTGCACACACACGGGCGGAATTGGGTCCTGCCGTGTGTGTCGCGCGGGAGCCGGGCCACGCGAGTGGCTCTTGGTTCCACCTCCCTCCACTGTGGCGGGACGATGGCTGACGGCGGCGTCCGGGCTGGCCCGCCGTCAGCCCTCGGGCTGAGTCCCCAGGCTCGTCAGAGACGGTCCCGGCGATCTTCTAGTTGGAACATTGTCGATGGAAGCGCTCCCATCGACGATGCAGCGACTGTAACGCCCGTCACGGCTTTGTGAAAGACCCAAAACGAGATCGAAACATCGAGCTGAGTCGACCCGCCTGTCCCTTGTTATGGGAGCGCTTCCATGGCAGGCTGTCGATGCAACGCGACGGGAGTCAGATCGCGTCAGCGCGGGTCCGCCGAGGGCAGCCGGTGGCACGACCTCCGGTCACGGCCACCCGATCGCAGCCGGCGGGACCCGTCCCGTGCGGGCCGCACCGCCGTACCCCGGCCGGGCCCGGGGCGACCACCGTCCCGGCGCCTCGCCACCACCGCGCACCAGCACACCCTCGCGGGCAGGCGCCTGCCGGGCACCGTCCCGGCCTGGTCCGAGGAGACAGCGCGCACATGAGACATCTGGCACGACGTCGTCGAGTGGCGATCTTCGCCGCCGCCACGCTCGCCGTCGGCGGGGTGACCCTGCCCGCCGGCGCCGCGCAGGCCGCACCGGCCTGCGACGTGGTCTACGCGACCAACGACTGGAGCACCGGATTCACCGCCAATGTGACGATCAAGAACCTCGGCGACCCGATCACCGGCTGGACCCTGACGTTCGCCTTCCCCGGCAACCAGCGGGTCACCCAGGGCTGGTCGGCGCAGTGGAGTCAGACCGGCAACCAGGTCACCGCCCGCAACGAGTCGTGGAACGGCAACCTCGGCACCGGCGCGAGCACCAACATCGGCTTCAACGGCTCCTACACCGGCACCAACGCGAAACCCACCTCGTTCGCCGTCAACGGGGTCACCTGCGGCGGCGCACCGCAGCAACCGCCGACCGTCGCGCTCAGCGTGCCCGCCGGCCCGTTCGAGGCCCCCGCCGACGTGCCGCTGAGCGCCACCGCCAGCGACCCGGACGGCACCATCAGCAAGGTCGAGTTCTACCGCAACGGCCTGCTGGTCAACACCGACACCGCCGCCCCGTACGGCTACACCCTCGAAGACCTGCCGGCCGGCGCCTACACCGTGCAGGCCAAGGCGTACGACAACGCCAACCTCAGCGCCACCGCGGAGAAGTCGTTCACCGTGACGGCCGCGACCGGGCCGACGCTGATCGCCACCCCGTCCGCGGTCACCGTGGCCGAGGGCGGCAGCTCCACGGTCAACCTCAAGCTCAGCGCCGCACCGGCGGCCACCGTGCCGGTCAGCCTGGCCCGTACCGGCGACGCCGACATCACCGTCTCGCCGGCCACGGTCAGCCTCACCCCGAGTAACTGGAGCACCGGGGTCAGCGTCACCGTGGCCGCGGCCGAGGACACCGACACCACCAGCGACACGGCCACCGTCACGGCCTCGGCCACCGGCTACGCGCCGCTGGCGATCACCGCGACGGAGGTGGACAACGACACCCCGGGCGGCGACAACGTCTACACGAGGCGGTTCCTCGACCAGTACGCCAAGATCAAGAACTCCGGCTACTTCAGCCCGGAGGGCGTGCCGTACCACTCGGTGGAGACGCTGATCGTCGAGGCGCCCGACCACGGCCACGAGACCACCTCGGAGGCGTTCAGCTTCTGGCTCTGGCTGGAGGCCCAGTACGGCCGGGTCACCCAGAACTGGGCACCGTTCAACAACGCCTGGACGGTGATGGAGAAGTACATCATTCCCAGCCACGCGGACCAGCCCACCGCTGGGGCCGCCGGCACGCCGCAGTACGCCGCCGAGCACGACCTGCCCAGCCAGTACCCGTCCGCCCTGGAACCGTCGGTGCCGGTCGGCCAGGACCCGCTGCGAAGCGAGCTCCAGTCCACCTACGGCACCGGTGACATCTACGGCATGCACTGGCTGCTCGATGTGGACAACACGTACGGCTTCGGCCGCTGCGGCGACAAGACCACCCGGCCGGCGTACATCAACACCTTCCAGCGCGGCACCCAGGAGTCGGTCTGGGAGACCGTGCCGCAGCCGTCCTGCGACACCTTCACCGCCGGCGGCCAGTACGGCTACCTGGACCTGTTCATCAAGGAGTCGGCCGCTCCGGCCAAGCAGTGGAAGTACACCAACGCCCCGGACGCCGACGCTCGCGCCGTGCAGGCCGCGTACTGGGCGCTGACCTGGGCCAAGGCGCAGGGCAAGCAGGCCGACGTGGCGGCCACCGTGGCCAAGGCCGCCAAGATGGGCGACTACCTGCGGTACGCCATGTTCGACAAGTACTTCAAGAAGATCGGCAACTGCGTCGGGGCGAGCACCTGCCCGGCCGGTAGCGGCAAGGACTCGGCGCACTACCTGCTGTCCTGGTACTACGCCTGGGGCGGCGCGTACGAGACCAACCAGAACTGGTCCTGGCGGATCGGTTCCAGCCACAACCACTTCGGCTACCAGAACCCGTTCGCGGCGTGGGCGCTGACCTCCACACCGGAGCTCAAGCCGCAGTCGCCGACCGCGGTCGCCGACTGGACCAAGAGCTTCGAGCGGCAACTGGAGTTCTACACCTGGCTGCAGTCCGCCGAGGGTGGCATCGCCGGCGGCGCGACCAACAGCTGGGGTGGCAACTACGGCCAACCGCCGGCCGGCACCAGCACCTTCTACGGCATGTACTACGACGTCGACCCGGTCTACAACGACCCGCCGTCCAACCAGTGGTTCGGCATGCAGGCCTGGTCGATGCAGCGGATCGCCGAGCTGTACCTGCAGACCGGTAACACCAAGGCCAAGGCGCTGCTGGACAAGTGGGTGCCCTGGGCGATCGCCAACACGACCGTCGGCACCAACTGGTCGATCCCCTCGGACATGCGGTGGACCGGCCAGCCGACCACCTGGAACCCGAGCAACCCGCAACCCAACACCGACCTGCACGTCGAGGTCACCGTCAAGGGCCAGGACGTCGGCGTCGCCGCCGCCTACGCCCGGACCCTCATCGCGTACGCCGCCAAGTCGGGCAACGTGGCGGCCAAGACGACCGCCAAGGGGCTGCTCGACGCGCTCTACGGCGTCAGCGACGCCAAGGGTGTCTCCACCACCGAGAAGCGCGGCGACTACCGGCGCTTCGACGACACCTACGACGCGGCCAGCGGTCAGGGCCTCTATGTCCCGCCGGGCTGGACCGGCAAGATGCCCAACGGCGACGCCATCGCCGCCGGCAAGAGCTTCGCCGACATCCGGTCCTTCTACAAGAACGACCCGGACTGGCCCAAGGTGCAGGCCTACCTGGACGGCGGCCCCGAGCCCTCGTTCAACTACCACCGGTTCTGGGCACAGGCCGACGTCGCCATGGCGTACGCCGACTACGGCAACCTGTTCCCGAACGGCTGAGCGTGCCTCCCGGGGTGGGTGGCGTGTGCTGCCCGCCCCGGGTCCGGCCGGGTCCGGGGGAACGATGGGATCCGGCCGGCGGGCGGCCTGACACCCACGGTCAGGCCGGGGTGGGCCGGCGATCCGGCCGACGCAGCGGGTCGGTCGGCCCACCCCACCGCCCGGACTGGAGTCTGCCGCGAAAAAGCCCAGAAATTCGGGCCGTCTCGGGATCACACCGAGGACCGCGACGGAGTAACGTACGTCACCGGAGAGGCCGCTCCCCCCGTGGCGGCCTCTCCACTTTTATGCCTGCCAGCGGCCCTGCCCGGCCGTTCAGCCGGGCTGAGCGTCCGCGCCCTCGGTGACCGGGTGGCGCACCCCCGGATGCCCCGCCGGCAGCGACCGTCGCAGCACCACCCAGCTCACCGCCAACGCCGCCGCGACCAGCGGCCAGGTCAGCGCGACCCGGGCCACCACCAACCCGAGCACCTGCCCACCCAGATAGAGCGGCACGAAGACGGCCAGCCGCACCAGGTAGGTCGCTGTCCACACCCAACTGCCCCGGGCGTACCCGCGCAGCAACGCCGGGTCGCGCCGCCACCGGGCACGCTGGCCCAGCGCCGCGCCGACCACCACCCCGAGCAACGGCCAACGCACCACGATGCTGACCGTCCACGCCAGCGCGCTGGCGGCGTTGGAGAGCAACTGGATCAGAAAGAAGTTCTCGGCCTTGCCGGTACGCACCGCGATCAACGCGGCGACGCAGACCGCGAGCAGCCCGATCAGCACCGACCGCGGCCGGTCACCCCGACGCAGGCGTACGCCGGCCACCACCGCGCCGACGGCCAGCGCCGCGCCGACGCCGGCCCACAGCGACTCGCCGCCGAGCAGCCAGCCCACCGCGAACGCCAGGGGTGGCAGCGTGGCGTCGAGCGCGCCGCGCCGACCGCCCAACAGGTCCGCCAGCGACTCCTTCCGCGCTGGTGCTGCGGGGCGCGGATCGACCTCGGCCCGCTGGTCCGCGCCCGGCGTGACCTCGTCGGCGTCCCGCTCCGGTGTGCCGCCCACCGCCACCTCCTCGCCTCGATTCCAACCTAACCGTCGATCGCCGGTGGGCCACCGGTCGGGCGGTCGATGTCGGCCGCTACGGTGTGCGGATGCGCACGACGGCAAGGGGTTGGACGGCGGTCTGGTTGGTCGTACTGGCCCTGGTCCAGGCGGCCGCCTTTCTCGCCGTCTGGCGGGTGGCCGTGCACACCGAGATCGGCCAGTGGATCGACACCGTCGCGTTGACCGGCAACCGCATCGGCCAGGATCGCATCGACGGCCCGGTCAGCAAGCTCCTCAACGCGATGTCGGTGGTCTCCCTGCTGGCCGCCACCGCGATGATCGGGTTCATCGCGTTGATCCGGGGACGCATCGCCCTCGCCATCACCGCGACCCTGCTGATCGCCGGGGCGAACGTCTCCACCCAACTGCTCAAGTACGGGCTGAACCGGCCGGACTACGGCCTCGACCCGGAGCGCGCCGCCGTCGGCAACAGCCTGCCCAGCGGGCACACCGCGGTGGCCGCGTCGGTGGCGGTCGCGCTGGTGCTCGTGCTGCCGCCCAAGGTACGCGCGGTCGGCGCCTTCCTCGGCGCGGCCTACGCCGCCGCCGCCGGGGTGGCCACCCTCTCCGCCGGCTGGCACCGGCCCAGCGACGCGCTCGCCGCGTTCCTGTTGGTGGGCGTCTGGGCGGCGCTGGCCGGGCTGGTGCTGCTGATCACCCAGCGGGAGCAGGCCGAGGTCGCTCCCGGCGACGCGCACCGACTCGCCGCCGTGCTGCTCGGAGTGGCCGGCGTGCTCGCCCTGGTCGCCTCCGGGCTCGCCCTGTCCTGGCTGGTCGAGCTGCGCGACACCGGCCCGGACGAGTTGGCCCGCCGGCCGCTCTTCGTCGGGTACGCGGGCAGCGCCGCCGGCATCGCCGGCACGATGGCGGTGGTGATGGCGTTGGTGCTCACGGTCGTGCACCGGCTGGTGCCGCGGGTCAAGGGCTGAATTGGGTGGAGCTTGTCCGGGCGGCGTTCCGGGCCGAGTGCGCGCAGCTCACGGAGATCCTGAGCGACCTGGACGACGCCGACCTTGACCGACCCACCGACTGCCCGCCGTGGACCGTGCGGGAGTTGATCTCGCACGTGCGTACCGGCGCCGGTCGGCTGGCCGACATGCTCGCCGCGCCGGCCCCACCGCACGCCGAGGTGGACGCCGCCGGCTACTTCGGCGCCGCGAAGTTCACCCCCGAGGTCGACGCCGCCCGGATCGACGCCGCCCGGTCCGACGCTGCCCGGTCCGATGCTGCCCGGTCCGATGCTGCCCGGTCCGATGCTGCCCGGTCCGATGCTGCTCGATCCGAGGCCGTTCGTGTCGCGGGCGGTCGGCTGGGCGGGCCGCCGGCTGGACGGGCCGCGCTGGCGGCCGAGTTCGACCGGGCCTGGCGGGCCGCCGACGAGGCGGTCGGCGCCGCCCCGGCCGAGCGAGTGGTCCGGACCCGGCACGGCGACGCGATGCGGCTCACCGAGTTCCTGCGGACCCGGGTGGTCGAGGTGGGCGTGCACGGCCTGGACCTGGCCGCCGCGCTAAACCGGCCGCCGTGGCTCACCCCGCGGGCGGCGGCGGTGATCGCCGACCTGCTCACCGGTGGACGACCGGTACCGGCCGAGTTGCGCTGGGACGGACTGACGCTGATCCGCAAGACCACCGGACGGGCGGCGTTGACCGGCCCGGAGCAGGCCGCGATCGACGCCGCCGGTTTCCGCTGGCTCGCCTTCGGCCGCTGAAAGGTCAGCTGGCCGGGCGGGGAGCGGGCACGTGCGGGGCGACCTGACGCAGGTGCGTCAACACCACCGGGTCGATCCGGCCCGGCACCAGCCGCTCCTCCAGGTTCTCCAGGCCGGCCCAGGAGACCAGCGCCGCTTCCGCGCCCTCGTCGCCCACCGGGCGACCCAGCGCGGTCAGCAATGCCGCCACCTCGTCCGCCACCGCGCCGCTCAGGTCGAGCAGGGTCGCCGGGTCCGGCCGGCTGAACAGCATCGTGTGCACGGCGAGCAGCCGACCCAGTTCGGCGACCGGGTCGGGGTGATCGTCCACCCGGAGGTCGACAAGGACGTCGCTGCTGCCGCCGTACCCCCCGCCGCGCTCGACCACCAGCAGCCCGGCGCTCTGCCGGCCCCGCCGGTCGCCCCCGGCGTCGTCGCCGGCGCGCAGCGCGGCGACCAGCCGCTCGGCGAACGGCAGCGCCGAGCCGCCCAGCCAGGCGTCGCCCAACGCGTCGACGACCTCCGGGCCGGTGAGGATGTTGCCCTGCGCGGCCCAGCCGTCGCCGGTCCGCCCGCCGGCCCACGGGTGGCAGGCCGGGCCGGTCCAGCTCGCGCCCGCACCGCTGACGCCCACCACGCCGAGCTGGCGGTGCTCCCGCTGGGCGTCGGCGGCGACCAGGCCGGCGACCACGTCGGCGGCGGCCACCCCGGTACGCAGCAGGGCGAGCCCCTGCGGGCGGTAGGCCAGGTTGACGTGCGCCTGGGTGGCCAGCGCGCCGACCTCGGCCTCCGCGGCCGGCACCAGCGCACCGGCGGCGAGGAACTTGCTGGCCACGGCGACACCGTGCAACCGGCCGTCGGCGGAGCGGGCGACGAGGGAGAAGGTCACCCGCCGAGACTAGCCTGCCCGATCGAAGGCTCATCGTCGTACGTCGATGGGTCAGAATGGCGGCGCGGCGGGCTCCGGTGGCCGGCCGCGCGCCCGACGGGCGTCGGCGAGGGCGACCGCGAACAGCACCAGCGCCCCGGTGGCGGTGGCGAACAGACCGGGCAGGAACAGCAGCGGCACCGCGACCGCCGCCAGCGCCAGGACGGCGATCCACCGGGACGGCGAGACGCGCCCGAACACCTCGTACTCGAAGCGGGCCCGACCGAGCAGGAACAGTGCCGGCCCGCCGAGCACCAGGGCCAGCCACGGCCCCGGAATGTCCTCCAGTGGCTGTTCGATGATCAGCTCGTAGCCGATCGCGGTGGCGGCCAGGCCGACCACCATCACCAGGTGGGTGTCCGCCGCCGACCGACCGATGCTCGCCGGGTGCCGGGCCTTCAGGACGGCCTCTCCGAGGATCTGCCCGGCACGCTGGATGTAGATCCGCCACAGCATGATCGAGGTGGCCAGCGCCAGCCCGAACGCCCACGCGTGCGAGGGCTCGTACGGCCCCGGCCCCTTGCTGTACGTGAAGCCGGCCACCAGGATCGTCTCGCCCAGCGCGACGAGGAAGAACTGCTGGTAGCGGTCGGCCAGGTGCTCTCCGGCGATCTCCCATTTCGAGACCGTCGAGCGGCCCAGCCCCGGCACCGGCCAGCCGCACCGGGCGGCCAGGTACTCCATGCCCAGCGCGATCGCCCAGAGCGTCACCTGCCAGTTGGTCGGCAGCAGCGCTCCGACGATCCAGAACACACCGCTGGTGGCGAACACCACCGCCATCCGCACCTTGAGTCGACGATGCGGGTGCGTCCTCAACGCCATCGCCAGGATCAGCGGCCGGGACACCTGCGCCACCACGTACGCCACCGCGAACATCAGCCCGGTCATGCTGAACGCCCGGAGGATCGCCACCCCCATCACCATGCTGCACACCAGCGCGATGATCACCACGGCCTGTAGCGGCAGCCGGTGCGGGTCGTAACGGCTCGTCGTCCACGCGGTGCCCTGCCAGACGGCCCAGAGCGCCAGCACCAACAGCAGCGTCTTGCCGTTGCTGGTCACCGCCGCCCAGGCGTGATCCCGGGCGCCCTCGTGGGTCAGCTCCTCGAAGGCACGCGCGGAGATCCGGGTGAGCGCGAAGACGTAGACCAGGTCGAAGAAGAGTTCCAGAAAGGTGGCCCGGCCCGGATCGTGCGACACCGGCTCCAGGCGTCGTCCCGCGCTGGAGACCACGGTCAGCGGCCTGCGCCGTCGGTCCGGTCCACGTGGCAGTCGTAGCACCGCCCGGTGGCCCGGGTGCCCGGATGCCGGCAAATCCGCCCGGTCCAGGGATCTTGCTCGCGGGCACGCTCAACGGGCACGATCGATCGGTGACGAATCGATGGGGCATGACGGTGCCGTTGGGTGGAATCCCACTGGCCGACCACGACGCGGTCTACGCGACCCTCGACCAGGCCGGGTTCACCGACGTCTGGTCGTCCGAGGTCGCCGGGACCGACGCGTTCACCCCGCTTGCGCTCGCCGCGGCCTGGCAACCCCGGCTGCGGCTGGGCACCGCGATCACCCCGGTCTTCACCCGGGGCCCAGGGCTGCTCGCGATGAGCGCGGCGGCGCTGGCCGAGGCCGCACCGGGCCGGTTCTCCCTCGGCATCGGCGCGTCCTCCCCGGTGCTGGTGCGGGACTGGAACGCGGTGAGGTTCGACGAGCCGTTCCGGCGTACCCGCGACGTCCTGCGGTTCCTGCGCGCCGCGCTGCGCGGCGAGACGGTGGACGAGGTGTACGACACCTTCACCGTGCGCCGGTTCACCCTGGAACGACCGCCCGCGGTGCCGCCGCCGATCCTGCTCGCGGCGCTGCGCCCGGGGATGCTCCGACTGGCCGGCGCGGAGGCCGACGGGGTCATCCTCAACTGGCTCAGCGCCGACGACGTGCCGCAAGCCCTCGCCGAGCTGGGTGAGCGCCGCGAAGGCTTCGAGGTCGCCGCCCGCATCTTCGTCTGCCCCACCGAGGACGCCGGATACGCCCGCACACTCGGCCGGCGGCTGATCACCAGCTACCTCACCGTCCCGGCGTACGCCGAGTTCCACCGCTGGCTCGGCCGCGATGAGGTGCTGGCGCCGATGTGGCAGGCCTGGGCCGCCGGCGACCGGCGCGGCGCGAGCGGGGCGGTGCCGGACGAGGTGGTCGACGCGCTGGTGCTGCACGGTTCACCGGAGCACTGCCGTGCCGAGGTGCGCCGCTACGCCGACGCCGGTGTGGACGTGCCGGTGTTCGCGCTGCTGCCCACCCCGGAGGTGACCGCCGGCGGCGCGACCGCGCTGACCACCCTCATCGCCCAGTTGGGCACCAACCCCGTAGGAGCGTCGACGTGAACCTCACCGACCGGATCGTGGTGGTCACCGGCGGCGCGGGTGGCATCGGGGCGGCGCTGTCCCGCCGCTTCGTCGCCGAGGGTGCCGCCGCCGTGGTCGTCGCCGACCTGGACGCCGACGCGGCCCGCGCGGTGGCCGAGGGTATCGGCCCCGTCGCGCACGCCACCGCCCTCGACGTCACCGACGAGGACCAGGTCCGCACCCTGGTCGCCGACACCGAGCGGCGGTACGGCCGGATCGACCTGTTCTGCGCCAACGCGGGCGTGACGACCGGCGGGGGAGTGGAGGTCGACGACGCCGATTGGGATCGGGCGTGGCGGGTCAACGTGCTCGCCCACGTCTATTCGGCGCGGGCGGTGCTGCCCGGGATGCTCGCCCGCGGTGGCGGTCACCTGCTGCACACCTGCTCGGCGGCGGGCGTGCTGACCGCGGTGGGCGACGCCGCGTACACCGCCACGAAGCACGCCTCGGTGGGGTTCGCCGAGTGGCTGGCCATCACCTACCGGGACCGGGGCATCCGGGTCAGCGCGCTCTGCCCGCAGGGCGTGGACACGCCGATGCTGGCCGACGGCATCGTCGAGGGCCACCTGGGCGCCCGGGTGATCGCCGCGTCCGGTGCGGTGCTCACCGCGGACCAGGTCGCCGACGCGGCCATCGCCGGGCTGGCCGAGGAGCGCTTCCTGATCCTGCCGCACCCGGAGGTCGCCGACTACGCGCGCCGCCGCGCCGAGGACCCGGACGGTTGGCAGGCCGGCCTACGCAAGTTGGTCCGCCGCCTCTCAGCCTGACCGGTCCGTGCGGCGGCGCAGGGGTGCGGGGTGGGTGGACCAGATGACGCGGCGCCACCAGGGGCGGGCGGCGCGCAGGCCGGTCACGTAGGCGGTGGACACCTCGGCGGCCCTGACCGCCTGGTCGGCGGTCGCCGCGCCAGGGGCGAAGGCCACCCGATTGAGCAGGTCGGCCAGCTCGTCGACCCCGCTGCCGTCGGCGATTCCGCTGCCAGCCGCAGCAGGCCCGCCGGCCGCAGCAGGCCCGCCGGCCGCAGCAGGCCCGCCGGCCGCACTGTTGGGGCGCGTATCGGGCGAGCCACGGCGGGCGGCGTCACGGGCGTCGGCGAGAGCCCGCCGGGCCCGCTCGGCCACTTCGGTGGCGGCGAGATCGTCGCCCACCGGTCGACCGGCCAGCCGCAGCGCGTCGGTGACCTCCCGCCAGGCGCCGGCGATGCGCTGGCCGGGGTCGCCCCGGCCAAGGCGGGCGCGGGTGAGCGAGCGGCGCATCGCCAGCAGGGTGAGCAGCAGCGCCCCCACCAGCAGCAGCAGACCGCCGCTGCCCCCGGCGACCAGCACCGGGGTCGACACGCCACCCCGGGCGCTCGGCCCGTCGGGCGCGGCCACCGGCTCCGGCGAGGCAGTCGGCTCGGCGGTGGGCTTCGGCGCCTCGGACGGTGGCGGATCCTCCGGTGTCGGACGGAAATCCTCCTCCACCGGTCTCGGCTCGTTGTCGGGGCGCGGCAGCGGATCGAACGCCACCCACCCCAACCCGTCGAACAGCACCTCCGGCCAGGCGTACGCGTCGCCGGCCCGTACCGGCCCCTGCCCGGTGGACTCGAAGCCGACCACCACCCGGGTCGGCAACCCGGAGAGCCGGCCGAGCACCGCGAACGCCGCCGCGAACTGCTCCGAGGTGCCCTGCTGGCCGCCGGCGTTGCGCGGCCCGAAGAGGAAATACCCCAGGTTCGGGTACGCGTGCCCGCTCGGCGCGTCCGCCGCCACCCGGTAGTGCTCGGCGAGGAACTGCTCGATCGCCGTGGCCCGTGCGTACGGGGCGCCGTTCTCCTCGGCGAGCTGGGCCGCCAGTCGGCGTACCGGATCGGGCACCCCGTCGGCGACCCGCAGCACCCGGGCCACCTCGTCGCCGGCGGGCACGTTGGCGGTGGCCAGCAGGTTGTTGTCCGGGCGCTCCCGCGCCGACGTCACCGTGTACCGCAGCCCCGGGGTCAGCCCCTCCGGCCGGATCAGCGTCCCGGTCGACGGGTCGTACGCCACCCGAGCGCCGCTGACCTCGCTCGGCGTGGCCACGGCGGGCAGTAGCCGACCGCTGAGCTCGGCCACGGTGATCTGCTGCCGGACGGTCTCCACCGTGCTGTCCCGGGCCGGTGCGGCGGCCGGCAGGATCCGACCGGCGTTGCGGTACGTCGCGCCGACCCGCCAGGTCACTCCGTCGTAGTCGCTGAGCACCGCCAGCCGGATCCGTACGCTGGCACCGGTGGTGTCCGACGCACCCGGCTCGCTGTCCGGCCCGGCGCTGCTGCTGGCGCTGGGCGCGGCACCGCCGGCCGGCGGCGTCGGTGCGCCGGAGCGCGTCGTGCTCACGTCGAGTAGCTTCTGCTCCGGGTGCAGCGCCCAACCCGAGATCCGGATCAGCGGGTTCTCGTCCAGCGACTCCACCTGCGGCGGCTCCACGTACCGGCGGGGATCGACCGGCCGGCCGTCGACCTGACCCGCGAGGACCGGGCCGATAAGCGCAACCAGCCCGACCACCAACGCCACCCCGAGTGCCGCGGTGGCCGCGAGCCGGACCCGCACCGCCGCGCGTACCCGAGGGGCCAGGCCGGCGCTCGGATCGCCGCCGACCGGCGAGCCGCCGGCGGGCACCGCCAGACCCACCGCCGCGACCGCGACGAACGCCACCGTCGCCCCGATCGCCGGTTCGGCGTTCGGGCCGACCACGTAGAGCGCGGCGGCGTAGAGCCCCGCCGCCGGCAGATAGCCCAGCAGCACCCGACCGGTGCGCAGCGCCACCTCCGCGCCGGCCAGACCGGCCAGCCAGGCGGCGACCACCGGCACCAGCACCGTGTCCGGCGTGGGCTCGACCGGGATCATCGCGGTGAGCAGCCGGGGGATGCCGTTGCGCGCGGCGTCGGCGGTCACCTCCAGCAGGTCACCGGGCAGGTCGGCGCGTGTGGCGGCCAGCCGCAGCGACCAGAGCATCCAACCGGCCAGCGCGGTCACCGACACCGGCGCCACCAGCCACGAGGGCAGCCGCCGGCTGGCCACGCTGACCAGCACCGACCCGGCTGCCGCGCCGATGACCAACCGGGTCAGCAGATCGCCCGCGTACACCCGGCCGAGCACCACCCCGGCGAGCGCGGTCAGGCCGATCAACGCCAGCGGAACGACGGCCGCCCGCAGCACCCGCGCCATCCGCCCGGGCCCGCCGCGACCGGGCGGCACGGAGTTCTCCGGGCTCGACTCGGCCCGCACCACGCCAGCGGTCCGCTGCGGGCCGACGCCCGTCACCACCGGCGGATCCCGTCCCACTCGGCGGCGAACTGCGCGCCGTCGGCCGCGTCGACCACCACCAGGCCGGCCGTGCCGGCGGGCGTCGGATCGGCCGCGCCGAAGACCCCGACCACCACCGACGGGTACGCGCCACGCAGCGCGCCCACGTGCCCCAGGTCGGCCCGGCCGGCCGGCCCGGTCAGGAAGACCAGTGTGTCGCCGAGCCGGTCCTGCCGCAGTCGGCTGGTGGTCGCGCGCAGCGCGTCGTCATCGTCGTTCAGTTCGGCGGCGGCGAGCCGGTCCAGCGGCCCGAGGGGGCCACCACCGTCGGCCTGCTCGGCCGGGTCGGTCGCCTCCGGTACGACCAGCAGCAACAGCACCGGCAGGTCGGCGCGGTGCGCGGCGGTGACGACCGACGCCGCCGCCTCACATCCCGACTCGAACGACTCGGCCACCCCGCCCACCCGCTGCGGGTGCGCGGCGGCGCGGTTGTCCAGCAGGACGACGAGGCGGGGCAGGCTGGTGTCCACGTTCTCCCGCACCATCAGCTCACCCACCCGGGCGCTGGTGCGCCAGTGCACCCGGCGCAGCTCGTCGCCCACCACGTACTCCCGCAGCGAGTCGAAGGTGATCGACCCGTGCGGCACCCCGTCCACCCGGCCGTCCAGGCTGCGTCCCGCGCCCCTGGGCACCGCCGTCAGCGGGTGGATCCGCGGGTGCACCCAGACCGGTGCCGTCGCGCCGTACGGGCGGGCCAGCGCCACCAGACCAAGCGGGTCCCGTCGGGTCACCCGCAGCGGCCCGACCGGCACCACCCCACGGCGGTGCGTCGGCACGTCGTAGCGGACCTCGGTGTCCCGACCGGGTCGCAGGCGCAGCAGCGGCACCGGCACCGTTTGGTCACCGCACCGATCCTCCGCGAGGAGGTTCGCCGAACGCAGCCGGCCGGTGTTGCGCACGGTCAACGTCATGCTGGCCGGCTCGCCCCGCGCCACCCGGTCCGGGTCGGCGTGCCGGCCGACGGTCAGCCGGGGCCGCCAGGCCGCGGTCAGGAAGGCGTAGCCGACGGCGACGCCGGCCGCCGCGCCGAGCAGCGTCAACTCGGGGTACGCGAACCGGAAGCCCACGGCCAGCAGCGCCACGGCAGCCACGAGCAGCCCGACCCCACGGGCGGTGATCCCCATGCCGGTGCTGCCGGTCAGCCCTGCACCGGCGCCGGCTGCCCCGACGGCAGCGGCACCGGCACCGAGGCGATGGCCTGACGCAGCACCTCGCCGGCGGTCATCCCGCGTACCTGGGCGTCCGGGGTGAGCAGCAGCCGGTGCGCGAACACCGGCTCGGCGAGCGCCTTGAGATCCTCCGGCATGATCCAACCTCGACCGTCGATCAGCGCGTACGCGCACGCCGCGCGGGTCAGCGCGATCACACCCCGGGGACTGACCCCGACCCGCACCTGCGGGTGGGTACGGGTGGCGGCGGCCAGCCGGACCGCGTACGCGTAGAGCGGCTCGGCGATGTGCACCCGCAGCGCCATGCGGACCATCTCCCCGACGGTGGCCGTGTCGGTGACCGGGGCGAGCGCCTCCGGGGAGCGGACCGTCGCCCCCCGCAGCACCTCCACCTCGACCGCCTCGTCCGGGTAGCCGACGGACAGCTTGACCAGGAAACGGTCCAACTGCGCCTCGGGCAGCCGGTAGGTGCCGTCCATCTCCACCGGGTTCTGGGTGGCCACCACCAGGAACGGCGCCGGCACCGGGTGTCGGACCCCGTCCACGGTGACGGTGCGCTCCTCCATCACCTCCAGCAGCGCCGACTGGGTCTTCGGCGACGCCCGGTTGATCTCGTCGGCGATGACGATGTTGGCGAAGACCGGACCCGGATGGAACTCGAAGTCGCGGGTCGCCTGGTTGAAGATGGTCACCCCGGACACGTCCGAGGGGAGCAGATCCGGCGTGAACTGGATCCGCCGCCACTGACCCTTGACGGTCGCCGCGATGGCCCGCGCCAGGGTCGTCTTGCCGACCCCGGGCACGTCCTCCAAAAGCACGTGACCCTGAGCGAACAACGCGGTCAGCGCCAGCCGGACCACCTGCGGCTTGCCGAGCACCACCGCGTTGACGTTCTCGGCCAGCCGGGCGGCCAGGGCGGCGAAACCCTGCACCTCCGGCTGGGTGAGCGGCTCGTGGGTGTTCACGGTCGGTGGTGCTCCTTGCCTGATGTTTCAGCAGGTGGGCAGGACGTTGATGTTGTCGCCGCCCTCCAGGTTGAGCCAGGCCCACGGGATGTAGTTCTTCCCGTCGTAGTTGACCTGCACCCACCAGGTGCTGCGCTTGTCGTTGTTGTAGATGTACGCGTAGACCTCTTCGCCCGACTTCTTGCAGTACGCCTGCAGCCGGGTGCCCGGCTTCGCCCAGCCCACCTGCCGGTTGTTGTCCTGCCGGGTGACCGAGAAGACCTCGTTACCGTTGCGCCCGCTCACGTCCTTGTTGCAGTACGTCGACTCCGGCCCGGAGGCGCCGTTGCGGCAGGTCGCGATCCCGTACAGCGCCTCGGTCGTCTGTGCCCTCGTCGCGGTGCCCTCACCAGCGGCATTGCTCGCGGTCACCGTGAACGTGTACGCCGTGCCCGGCGTCAGGTTCGGCACCGTGATGCTGGAACACGCACCGGCCTTCGCCGGCTCGCCCGCCGTGCTCACCGAGCAGGTCGCCTGACCGCCGCCGGCGTCCACGGTGAACGTGACCGTCGCCGACGTGGCGGTGGCCGACGACCCGGTCACCGTCACCCGGGGCTCGGCGACCGTACGGCCCGTGGCGGTGGCCTCCGGGCCCGGCCCCGCCTCGTTGACCGCCTTCACCTTGACCGTGACGTTCTGGCCGTTGCCCAGCCCGGTGACGGTGGTCCGGGTCTCGGTCACCTCGCTCGTGCGCCCACCGACGTCCACCAGGTATTTCGTCACCGGACGGCCGTTCGCCTCGGCCGGTGCCCACTGCACGCTGACCGCGCCGGGCTGCGTGGCGACCGTCCCTGCCTGCAGGTCGGCCGGTCGACCGGGCGCCGCGTACGGCACCACCGTGTTGCTGACCGGGGAGGCCGTCGAGCCGGCGCCCTTGTCGTTGACCGCGACCACGGTGAACGCGTACTGGGTGCCGAACTCCAGCTCCCCGGCGGGCACCACCAGCTCCGTCTTCGTCGACTCGCCGGCCGGCGCGTTCGCCCCCGCCGAGCTGGCCGTCACGGCGTACTTGGCGATGGTGTTGCCCTGCCCGTTCGCGGCCGGCCACTTGACCAGCACCGTGCCGTCCGGCCGTTCCTGCGCGGTGACGCTGGCCGGCGGGTCGGGCACCGCGGCGGTCGGGGTGACCGGGTTGCTGCTGCGCGACGGACCGTCGCCCTTGGCGTTGACGGCGTGCACCGAGAAGCGGTACGTCTCGCCGTTGGTCAACCCCTTGACCTCCACCGCGCGCTGGTTGGCACCCACCTCCAGACGCTGGCCGGCACCCTCCACCACGTACTTCATGATCTCGGCGCCGTTCGCGGCGGCGGGCCGCCAACTCACCCGGGCCTGGGCGTTGCCGGCTGCGGCCGTGACGCTGCGTGGCGCGCTCGGCTTGCCGACGCGGGGCTTCTTCGGCGGGGGCGGCGGCGGGGGCGCCGGCGGCGGGTCACCGCCGAGCACGTCGTTGGCGTACTTGTTGACCTCGCGCACCTGGTGCTTGTCGTCCACCACCCGCGCCGTCGCCGAGTCCGGGGAGTTGATGAACAGGTGATTCTCCCGGACCTCCAACTCCAGTGGACCGTTGGTCTTGCCGCGAATCGTGTCGACCAACTGGCCGTTCGCGTCGAAGGAGTAGATCGTGCCGGTGGCCTCGTCGGCGCAGTAGAACCGGTCGGCCCAGGCCACCGCCGGACTGAGCTCGTCGCCGCTACCCGGGACGGTGAACGCCCGCTCCTCACCGGCGTCACCCACCACCAGCACCCGCCGCTCGGCGGACACGGTGACCGGGACCCGGGGCCCGCTGGTGCGGGTCGGCAGCGCCGCCGGGCCGGTCAGCGTCAGCGGCGTCGGGTGGACCGCGCCGCGCTGCACCCGCACCAACCTGCCGGCGGTGCGGTCGAGCACGGCCACACCGTCGTCCAGGGTGGAGACGACCAACTCGTGGCTGGCCTCGGCCACGTCGTACGTCTCGACCCGCTCCGGGTTGAGCCCCGAGCCGGCCGGCGCGGCCGATGCCGGCGCGGACGGCAGCTTCGCGGCGGTGACCGCCGAGACGGTGCCCTCACTCGGCACCGCGATCCAGAGGCGGCCCTCGCCGTCGAACGTGCCGCCGGTGATGCCCGGCGGGTAGCGCACCGGCTCACCGACCGGGGCCAGTGACCGCGGGTCGAGCTGCCGCACGATGCCCTGCACGGCGTCGACGACGAACGCCGCGTCCTCGTGCAGGGCCACGCTCACGCCCAGGCCCGGAGTGGTCCTGGTGGAAGCGGTGAGTTGCAGGGTGGCCAGGTCCAATGAGCTGACCTGCCCGGTCTGCAGGTCGCGCAGGATCAACAGCCGGTCGGTCTGGGTGACCTGCATCGGGTGCCGACGGGCACCGGGAACCTCGGTGCGGGTGTCGACCCGCGCGGTGACCCCGTTGACCCGGGCCAACTCGCTGCGGGCCGCACTCCACAGCCACGAACTCGCGTCGTAATTGGCCACCGCGTTGTCCGCCGCGCCCAACCCGAGCACGGTCAACCCCATGGCCGCCAGCAGCGCGGTCACCGTGCCGATGGTCACCAGCCCACCCCGCAGCCGAGACCGGGAACGGGGGGCTTGGGTCTCCACGGCGTCATCGATGCTGGCCACAGCCGGCTGCCTCCCCTGAATTCGTGGCGGGTGGCGCGCCTCGCGGCGTCCCGTCCCCTGAGCCGGGTGCCATCATATGGCCCGGCCGGTGACGGGGGAACCCGCACGGTCACCCCTGTGGATACCGAGCGTGTGCGCTGTGGACGCCCAGCTCAGCTCGGCGGGGTTGCGCGCTCCCGCGCCGTGCAGACCTGCCCGGAGGTGGCGAAGCTGTCGGTGGAGTAGACGGCCAACACGGTGAAGCAGTAGTCCACCCGGGAGCTCAGCCCGTTGACCGTATGACTGGTCCGGCCGGGTTCCACGGTGGCCATCACTCCCAGGGTCTGCCCGGTCCGGCCACCGGCGACCATGAACGGCACCCCACCGCCGGTCGGGTCCGTCCAGGTCAACGTGATCGTGACCGAGTCGTCCCGCAGCTTGAGGTCGCCTGGCGGTGGCCCGGCCGCCGTCGGCGACGCCGCCCCCGTCGGCGCGGCCTCGCCCGAGGGCGGCGCGTCGTTCCGGGTCAGCACCACCGCGCCCAGGCCGACCACCGCCACCAGGGCCACCCCGGCCGCCACCACCGCCCCGACCAGCGTCGCCCGGCTGCGGCCGGTCGGCCCCTCATCGGCGTACGGGCCCGGTTGGTACTGCTGGTACTGCTGGCTCTGATAGCTCTCCTGCACCGGGTACGGCGCCTGGTACGGCTCCGGAACCGGCCGGGGTGCCGGCGCTAGCGGCGTCGTCGGGATCGGGGCCCGGTCCGGTGACCACGCGGCCGGCGTCGGCTCGACCGGAGCCGCTACGGGGTTCGGCGACTCCGGCTGCGCCGGCTCCAGCAGCCCCAGACCCGCGTCGGCGTCGGTCGAGCTGCCGCTCGGCGGGAAGACATCGGTCAGATCGGTGCCCGGCAGCTGCGCCGGCAGGTCCGCTGCGCTCGGCGGCCCGACCAGGCCGGTCTCGACCGCACCCGCGGCGTCCGCCGCGTCCAGTGGGGACCGATCCGCCGGGTCGTCGCCGGCCGTGGGCAGCGGCTGCGGGGGAGCGGTCTGGCTCCACGGCGGAGCGGTCAGACCCCACGGTGGTACCGGTGGCGCGCTCACCGGCGGTGCCGAGACGGGGTGGCTGTAGCCGGGTGGCGCGGACACGGGGTACTGGTGTCCGGGTGGTGCGGAGACCGGGTGGGTGTAGCCGGGTGGTCCGGAGACGGGGTACTGGTGTCCGGGTGGTGCGGACACGGGGTGGGTGTAGCCGGGTGGCGCGGACACGGGGTACTGGTGTCCGGGCGGTGCGGAGACCGGGTGGGTGTAGCCGGGGGGTCCGGAGACCGGATAGGTCTGGGCCGGTGGTCCCGACACCGGGAACATTTGAGCCGGTGGTCCGGAGACTGGGTAGGTCTGAGCCGGTGGTCCGGACACCGGGTAAGGCTGACTCGGCGGCGCCGAGACGGGGTGGGCGTAGCCGGGCGGTCCGGAGACCGGGTGGGGTGGCCCGGACACCGGGTAGAGAGGACTGGGCGGCGCGGAGACGGGGTGCGGGGTAGCGGGAGGGGCGCTGAGCGGGTACTCCAGCCCGGGATGGGTACCGGCCGGGAACGGCCCGCCCGGCGTCGCCGACGGGGTGCCGCTCTGGTTGACACCGCCCCGGTCGGGTGACCCGCCGGTGGCCCCTGCCGCTCGGGCGGCCTCCTCGGCCAACAGCGGTTCGATCTGCCGTACCTGAATCGTGGGGTTGTCCCAGCGGGGCGCCGGGCCCGGCGAGGCCGGCTGGGCGGGCGGCGGTGCCGGAGTGGCCGCCGTTACCTGGCTAGACGGCGGTGCCGGCGTATGCGACGCGGACGGCACCTGGGTGGGCGGCGGTGCCAGCCTGGGCGGCATGGCGGCGGCCGGCTCGGCCGGTCGACCGGACTCTCCGCTCAGCCGCTGTCGAGGCGGTGCGGCTGGTCCCGGCCCCTGGCGAGGCGACTCCGCCGACTGGCCGTCGACCCTTGGCCGGAGTGGTGGATCGACCCACGGTCCAACCTGGCCCGCTGGCTGACCTTCGGTGCGCTGGGCCGCAGGCTGGCCCTCGGTGCGTTGGCGTGGCGGCTGGTTCTCGGCGTGCTGGTTCTCGGCGTGCTGGCCTGGCGGTCGACCTTCGGCGTGCTGGCGCGGTGGTTGGCTCTCGGTGCGTTGGCGTGGCGGAACGGCAGGTGAGGGCGGCGGGCTGAGCTGCGCCGACGGGCCGGACTGCGCTGGCGGGCCGGACTGCGCTGGCGGGCTGGACTGCGCTGGCGGCACCGGCGCGGCGGAAGTCGGCGTCGGCCGGACCGCCGGTTGGGTCGGCGCCGACCGACGGGCGGGAGTCGGTCCCGGTGGTGGACCGGCGGGCGTGGGCGATGGCGGTGCGGCGGGTTCGCGTACCGCCGGAGGGGTTGGCTGGGGCGCGGCCGGCGGCTGCGGAGCCCAGGGCGACACGGCGGCCGGTGGGCTGCCCGCCGACGGTCGCATCGCGGCCAGGGTCGCCAGGGACAGCGTCGGGCCGGACAGCGCCGACCGGGCGGCGGAGTCGCTCGGCGGTACGGCGGCGTTGGCCGAGGCAGGGTGGGGCTCCGGCGACGAGCCGTGCTGATCGGCCGGTCGAGGGCTGGCGTCGCCGAGGTAGTGGCGGGCGGCGCGTACCGCCGGATGATCTTCGCCGAGCACGGCGGGCCCGGCGGTCGCGACGCGGGTGTAGTTGCGGCGGGCCTCGTGCCGGTTACCCAGCTCCTCGGCGACCTCGGCGAGCTCGAAGGCGAGCGCGAGCATCACCGGGTCGGAGTGCTCCCAGCGCCGCTCGCCCGCCGCGAAGGCCTCCTCCAGCACCCGGCGGGCGGCGAGCGGATCCTCCGCCTCCCGGTGCAGTCGGGCAAGCAGGTGCGCGGTGTGCAGCACTTCGGGGTGATCCTCGCCGTACGGCGGGCGGGCGGATCCGACGGCCTCCGCGAGCAGCTGCCGGGCGGCGCTGAGGTCACCCGCGGTACGCAGGGCGAGGGCCCGGTGTTGGGCGGCTGCGAGGGGCGAGGGATGAGACACGTGGCAATGCTGCCGGCACAGGGCCGCCGCACGCTACCCGGACACGCCTGCGACGTTGTGTCGTGACCGTCCGCGAATCGGCCTGAGCAGCGGTTCGAGCACCTTGATGGGGGAAGCGAAAGGCGATGTGCATGATCCACGAGCGGCGTGTACAGTAACTCCCCGTGCGGCCCGCCGGGCCGACCATCGGGTTGCAAGATCAACCGGGTCGGCAGGGTAGGCTGAACGAGCAAGTCCGGGTGGCGGAATGGCAGACGCGCTAGCTTGAGGTGCTAGTGCCCGTATAGGGCGTGGGGGTTCAAGTCCCCCCTCGGACACCACTTCTCGTGGATATCCACGCGAGATCAACTCCCCTCGCGTGGGGACGAGAGCCGGTACGTGGCATACGTGCATTCAAACGCCGGGAGTGGCTTCTCCCTGCGCTGACACCGCTGCGTCCGCCCCGGCGGGGGCCTAGGTGAGTCCCGGCCGCCCGCGTTCCCGTCAGCCCGACGAGCAGCTCGTCGAGGCCCTCGTGCCAACCCCGCTGCCCGTTGCGATACCGGATCCGGCACCGCTGCCGACATTGCCCACGCCCGCCGCCCCCAGTGGCGATGGCCGCCTGCTGTTTGACGTGGCGCGCCCCGACGCCGCCGGCCGCGTCACCGCTCGTGCGCTGCTACGGGCGTTGGGCTGGACACCGGGCCTCACCCTGCACGTCGACGTCGTGACCGGCGCAATCCTGATCACCCCGGCCGCCGAAGGCGCGCACGCCGTGGGGACCCGCGAGGAGCTGCCCCTACCGGCCGCCGCCCGACACCTGTGCGGCATCGCTCCCGGCGAATCCGTGCTTCTGGCTGCCCTGCCGTGCCAGAACCGCTTGTCGCGCACCCCTCAAACACCATCGCGGCGGTCCTGGCCGACCTGCACGCCCGCATCCTCGGAGAGCCCTCATGACCACGGATCCCGATCGTGTCGCCACCGCACGGGCGCTGCTCAAGCACCTGGACGTTACTGCCGCCGACCTCACCGACAGTAACCATCCCGCCGTGCCGACAGTCGCCGAGTACCTTCCTACTGTTGTCGCGGCGGCGAGCCCGGCCACGCGACGCACTTACGGCAGCTCTTGGCGACGAATGGCTGCCGCCTACGGCGATCGGCGCATCGACGCAGTGCGGGCCAGCGACATCGAAGCCCTCATGCGACAGGCCGCCGCAGGCGCCCGCCCTCGCCGCAACTCGCGCCATGGTCGGCACGCCGGTGAGCATCTCATCGCCGTAGCCCGCGCCTTCTACAAACGCGCCATCGCCGACGGCTACCTGACCATCATGGACAGCCCCGCCCACAAGGTCCCCAAACCCCGCCGACTGCCCAACACCCGCCGCGCCCTCACCCCCGACGAACTGTCCGACATCAACGCCGCCGCCCGCAGCGGCGGCCACGACATCGTGCTCGACGCCCTACTGCTGCGCCTGCACACCGAAACAGGCTGTCGACGCGGCGGCGCCCTCGCGCTACGCCTGACCGACCTGGACACCGATCACGCGCTCATCCGGCTACGCGAGAAGGGCGGCGCGCATCGCTGGCAGCCCATCACACCGATGCTCGCCAATCGACTGAACGACCACGCCCGAGCCCGCGGCGCCGTCGCACCGACCGATGCGCTGCTGCGCTTTCGCAATGGCCAACCTGCCACCTATCGGCGCTACGACCTGATGTGGAGACGCATCGGCCGGCAGTTGCCGTGGGTCGCCGCCCAGGGAATCACCACGCACTGGCTGCGCCACACCACCCTGACCTGGGTGGAGCGGCATTTCGGCTACGGTGTGGCCCGCGCCTACGCCGGACATACCGACCGCCAAGGACCCGCCACCACCACCTACATCAAAGCCGACCTTCACGCTGTCGCTACCGCGCTGGCCGCTCTTACCGGCCAACCCCATCCACTCGCCACGTCTGCACCGGTGGAGGCTATCGTCGGCCAGGCATCAAACGAGTCCTCGTTCAAGCGCATCAATGCCGATCAGACCTAGACCGTGGTCGTGTCCTTGATCTGGAGTACGACTGGCCCTGCCGCTGTCGGAGCTATCCAAGCCTCATAGGTGGGATTTCGAGTGTCGGTCTTCGTGGTCCCGAGCCAGGTATAGCGCACGGCCAACTCGTAAGTGCCCTTGACGCGGTAGATCGCGAACTTCGGATCGAAGGTAGCGCGAGCGATCAGGAGTGGATCACCCGTAGAAGACCATTTGATCTTCTCGGCGCCAGACGGCGGACTCCATTCGGGGCATCCAGCCGGCATAGCCGACTTGGCGTCTCGCACGCATCGTGTGAACGCGTCGCTCAGTTTCGTGGCGACGAGCTCCCAAGGCACCTTGGGATCCTGCTTCACCACATCGGGGTCGCCTATGGCCGAGTGCTCCTTGACTTCCTGGACGTCAAGCCTCCCATCGACCCACTTCACCTTGGCCCAGTACTTCGCTGGCGTCACGACGCGGCGTAGCTCTTTCGAAGCGGTGTAGTCCGCCGTCACCATGACGGTCCCGAGCATGTCGAAGCGGCTCTCCGCTTCGGTGTAGTGAATAACCGCAGCTTCCAGAGGGTTGCCGTAGAAGGCCCATCGGACCGTGGAGACGTCCGAGGTCTCGACGATGGATTGCGGGCAATTGGCGGGGGTCGCAGACGGTGACTTCGCGCATTTGTCGAGCCAGCTACCTGCAGCTGCGATCACGGCCTCTTGCTTGACCTCGGCTGGCCAGGGATCTGACGTCGCCGGGAACGGCTCATTTCCGCCGAAGATGAAGTAGCCCAAGACAGCAAGAACGACGACGACGCCCAGTCCGCCACCACCCGCGGCTGCTGCCGCGCCACTTCCCGAGCCAGACTCCGTTGCCTCATCTTCCCTGAGGTCGACATTAGCCCTGGGTGCGTAGTGGCGATGGTGATGCGTGTGGGTGCTCTTATCGACGTTCCCTTCGTAGTAGGACCCCTTGACGTTGGCCTGACGTTCGCCACCAAAGCCAGTTTGCCGATCTACCACGCTCACCTGCCCTCGCGGTCATCATGGCCTTGCTCGAAGTAGTCGCCCGCGACATTGGCCTGACGCCCGCCACTGAACCCGACCTGGCTGACCGCAGGGCTAGCTCTGCCCGACTTCGCCGGGCCGCTCAAGCTGTCACGATCCTGAGCGCTAGACGAGGATGCCGAGCCGCTGGCGCTTCGAATCGTCAAGATCACACCGGCGATCGCTACCGGTAACGCGATGATGTTTGCCCACGCTGCCGCGCCGTCGAGGCTCCCACTAAAGATCATTACTAGCGAGAAAACGATCATCAGAAAGAGCGCGCAGGCGGTCATCTGTCGTTTGGGCACGACGTCCATCATGGGCGATGGACGCAGACTTGCGGAAGCTCCGAGGATGAAAAGTGTCCTTGATCTGCCACGTCGGACACGTACCTCTTCCTGGTGTGGCTTGCCCGGCGTTGAAGAGGCCCCAAGGCCCTCCGTGAGCAGCAGTCGGTGTGGCACGGCGATGCGGCGGTCGACGCAACGGCTCTCGTCGCAGCACCGGTCGGTCGCGAGCTGCCTCCGACGGCTGACTGACAACCGGGATCTCATCGTCGCCAAGGCGACCGTCACCGCCGAAGCCGAGGTCAGACGCATGTAGCCACCAGCCGAGCAGTTCGGGGCCGCCAAGTTCCGCCGCGTACTGCATCAGGGCCTTCGCACCCGGGCTTACAGGCAGCCCTCGGTATGGATCGATTAACGATGTATGGGTTCACTGGCCTTCGCCACGCACCACACCTGTTGGCGCAGAGAAGGGCGTCGAGGTTCGAGGCGCCTGCTCGCCCTGACGCCGTGCCGGTGGCGTCCATGCGCGTGTCCTTGGTAATCCGTTAGGTGTCCGAGTCCCCGTCCACGACCGTGATGAGACTGCCCTTCGCAGCGTGCGGGCGGCCGCCGCAGCCGCAGGCTCGGACTTGTTTAGTCCCCCCGACGTCGCTGGGGCAGCACGCCGCACCGCGCCGGACGGACCGTAGCCTCTACGGGCTGTGCAGTGTCCGGTGGCGCAGGTCTCGACTCCGCCAGGTTTCGACTTCACCGTGCGGATGGGCATCTCGGCGGGTCCTGTCGGCGGGACTTCGTTGCCTGAATGATCGATGTTGAGATGCGGTTGCGCGGCTATCGTCGGCGGTTCATGGTAACGCGTGGGGAGTGAGCTGTGACGGACCGTGTCAATGCTCCGCCGAACTGGCTGACGCCGCCGGTGGGCTGTGTGCCTCGCCCTGACTTGAGGGCTGGGTACCTGTCGGTCGACCTCGGCGTGGTCAGTCCAATGCCGAAAGGGGTATTCGCATCGATCGATTGGTTCGCGTCCATCCGGTGGATAGATCAAGTGCTTCCCCGGATCCGGTCGACCTTAATTGCAGTCGCACGGGCTCAAAGATAGGTAGTCGTCGACGGTAGCCAGAACACGGCTCGGCCCTTCGCGCCACGGCGGGGGCGTACACGCGGGGAGGACAGAACAACGGACGGAGCAGGTAGCCGCGAGCAGCAGCTCGCCAGGCTCATCTCGGACATTGGACCCTGCGGCGGAGATGAAGTGCTGGCTGCCGCGCAGCGGCGCTGGCCAGGCATGACCCGGGGACGGCTGCAGAAGATCCTCGCTGCTGCGATCAGTGCCGGACTTATCCGCGACGAGGATGGGAGCCTCCAGACCGCAGAAGCGGCAGCCTCGCCAAGCTCTGGGTGCCCCCAATCGACGGCGCCGTCGAAGGTTCCCCGCGCCGTAGTAGTCGACGTCGAGGCGGTGGTACGCCCCACCGCCGAACGTCCCGCCGGTGACCGGCGCATCTACCAGATCGGCGCGGTGCGGCTGTCGTCTGGCGCCACATGGGTCGAGGCGGCGCCACGGCTCACTGCGTGGGTCAAATTGCCGGACGTCGACTGGGAAGAGCAGCTGCGGTCCGCCTCCGTACGAAGCCAATACGCCAGCCGCGCGGTACCTGTCGAGCAGGCGCTGCACGACCTGCGGGACTACCTGGCGGACGCGGACATCATTGTGGCTTACAACGGCACTGGCGCCGACTTTCCGTTGCTCGACGAAGTGGCCACGGCTGCCCAGCAACCACCGTTCGGCGGGCTGCGCCGCGTCGACGCGCTGTACCTTGCCCACGCCGTCTGGCCGACCGCCCGGTCGTACCGTCTTGCGGAGCTCGCCGACGACGTCAGCGTCGACCGAACTGGGCTGAACTGGCACGACGCCGCCGACGACGCGGACCTGACCGCCCGGCTACTGCATCGCGCCGCGGCCGTCGTCGACAGCTGGGATGGCCCGGTGCGGGATCTGCTGCTTGCCGTCAGCGCAGGGTCGCCCGGCTGGGACCTGCTCACGTCGCTACTGGCCACACCAGCCGGGCAGCCGGCCGCTGACGACGGAGCGGTCGCCGAGGTTCTCGCGGATGTGTTCGGCGGTGGGGACCTGCGCGAACCAACCCGGCGTGGCCGTACCATGCCACCGAACCTGTCGATACCGGCGCACCTGTTCGACCAAACAGCGCACGTGGACCCGCACGCACTCGCTCAAGTCGCCGCGTCCGGCGCTGTCGAACGCCGACCGGCGCAGCAGCAGATGGCCCAGCTGCTGGCCCGTCAGGTCGCAGCCGGCCGGGACGCGTTGTGTGAGGCGCCGACCGGCACCGGCAAGAGCTACGCCATCCTCGCCACAGCCCTCGAATGGCTGGCCAGCGACCCACGGCGACAGGTGGTCCTGGCAACCTTCACCAAGCAGCTGCAGACCCAGCTCGCCGCCGACATCACCCGGCTCGCGTCGGCCATACCTGGACTCGATGACATCGCCGACCTGGTGAAAGGAAAACGTAACCGGCTGTCGCTGCGGGCCCTCGTCGCCGCGCTGACCGACGCGGTGACGGCTGCGGCAGGAGCCGGCGGCACGGGCGGTCGAAGCCGGTTCGCGGCCCATCCCGGCTACTGCGAGTTGCTGGTGTACCTGGTCCGACGGCTCACCACAGCCACGTCGGCGCAGCAGGCGTGGGTCGCGCGAAGCGTCGACACTGCCGACGTCCCGGTCTTCCTCGCCGAATACCTCGAAGCAACGGCTGGGCCGTTGGTGGGGTTGTGGCTGGCAAGCGTTAGCCAGGAATCCGACGACTACGGCTCCGGCTCCCGATCTCCGCTGGCCCGCATGACCGACACCGTCGCTGAGGCACTCGCAGGGCACCGGTTGGTGATCGCCAATCACGCGCTGCTGCTGAGCAACCCGGACGCGTTCGCCGATGACACGCTTCTCGTCGTCGACGAAGCACATTCACTCGAAAGCGCTGCGACCGGAGCGGCGAGCGCCGAGGTCGACTATCGGGCGGTGGAGAACCTCGTCGCCGAACTGCGCCGTTGGTACATCACGCAGCGCGTCGCGCCGCAGGTGCTCGGCGAGCAGATCACCGAACTGGAACGGATGCTCGACACGGAGGCGATGCCCCGGGCCGCGCGGGCGGTTTTCGACACCGCCGGCGGTGAACCGGGAACCCGGGCGGCGACCGTGGCCAGCCCTTTCGGTGGGCTCGGCGGTAGCGGCCCGGCCCGACAGCTGCTTGCCAGACTCGAAAGCCTCGCCGTCGTCGCCGGTATCGTCTATCGGCAGATGTCTGGCCATCTCGAATCGGCTCAGATGCAGGCCGCGTCGTGGTGGGAACGGGAACGGGCCGCGTCGCTGGCCGCCCGGGTGGGAACCCTGGGCGAAGCCGCCGACCGGATCGTCGCCGACGCCCGTGACATCCTCGACCCGCCCCGGCCCGACAGAGCTGCCGGGGATCCGGCCAGCGCCGAAGACACCACAGGTGACGCCGATGCGGCGGAGACGGTGGCCCCGGTCGACCCGTTCGAAGAACAGCTCGGAGAGGATGGCAGCGGTATCACCCGGCCGGACCTCGGACCGGACGATACCGGGCACGCCGCGGCGCCGATGGGGTCGAACCGCGTCGTGTTCGCCACCGAACTGGAGATCGACGCCCTGAGCGTCTCCGCTCGCCGGTACGCGTTCTCGACGACGTCCGCACCGATCGAACTGGCCCGCGACCAGCAGTGGGCGCTAGCCCGTTCCCGGTTCGCCCGAACCTTCTTCGTCTCGGCGACGCTGCAGGTGTCCGGCAAGTGGGACTACATCCGTAACCGGCTCGGGCTCGGCTCCGACGTGGACGCCCACTACCTGTCCGGCCCGTTCGACCTCGCCGCCCAGGCCCGGCTGGTGTGCCTGACCGACTTCCCCAGCTGGGCCGAACAGACCGACGGCGCGGTCCGCACCGTCGCCCACCAGCTCGCTGGCTATGCCCGCGAGGCCATCCGCCCCGTGGCCGCCGCCGGAGACGACGGGCCGAGTGCCGACGGGTTCACCGGCGGCGGGCTGGTGCTGACCACGTCGACCCGGGCGGCGTCCGCGATCGCGGAGAGGTTGCTGGCCGAACTGCCGGCGGCCGCGCCGGGCGTTCCGGTCACGGTCGCTCCGCTGCTCGGTAACGCCCAGGCGGCGCGGGCGTTCACCGCAACCGGCGGGTTCTGTGTGGCGACCCGCGGCATGTGGCAGGGCGTCGACTTCCCCGCCGACCGGCTATCGCTGGTGTGGATCAACAAGCTGCCATTCGCGCCGTTCGCCGACCCGATCGTCGCCGCCCGCCGTGCCGCCGTCGCCCGTCGTGCCACGGACACCGGCCACCCGGACCCGGACCGGGTCGCGACCGAGTCGTACTATCTGCCCCTGGCGGCGATGGACCTGCGGCAGGCGGTCGGCCGGCTGATCCGGTCGGCCCACCACCGCGGTGTCGTCATCATCAGCGATCGCAAACTTGCAGGGCAGACCGCGTTGCGGCGAAGCTACCGTCGAGTATTCCTCGAGTCTCTCGACCCCGGCCTGCTGATGCCCGACCCCGACACCGGCGAGAAGGCCGGCGGGAACCTGATGAGCATGGCCGAGGGCTGGGAACGCGTCTGGCGGTTCCTCGCCGACTCCGGGCGAATCACACCTGAACGCGCCGACGAGTTGTGCACCCCGGACGCGCTCGCCGAACACACGCTGCTTCCCGCCACCCGCAAAATCCTTGCCGCCCGCATCGACGACGAGACCGAGGCGGTAGCCCGCGCCGACGGCAAGCTGGGCGACCTGTTGGTCGAGCGCTGCGCCCAGATCGCCGGCTACCTGCGGTTCTGCGACGCTCCGCTGCAGCTGCGACCCCAACAAGAGCAGGTGATCCGCGCCGTCGCCGACAACGCCGACGTGCTCGCGCTCCTACCGACCGGGTTCGGTAAGTCCTACACATTCCAGCTCCCCGCGCTCGCGCTGACCGGCGTCACCGTCGTCGTGTCACCGTTGGTCGCGCTGATGGCCGACCAGGCCCTCGAGCTGAACGCGAGTGTCGGCGGTGCAGTCCGGGCCCTCGTCGGGCCGATGGCGGAGTCCAACAGTCGCCGCGGCAAGACCGAGGTCGCCGAGCAACTCACCAGCACCCACGACCACGGCATCAAGCTCATCTACATCTCTCCCGAACGTCTGGGCAATCGGCGGTTCCAGCAGCTGCTGCGAATCGGTGCGGCAAACGGGCAACTGCGCCGGGTCGCCGTCGACGAGGCACACACGTTCGTGCAGTGGGGCGACGACTTCCGCCCCAGCTTCCGCCGCGCCGCCGGTCTGCTCACCCAACTCCGGCAACAGCACGGGGTACGGATCACTGCGGTCACCGCTACCGCCAACCGTGGGGTACGGGCCGGGCTGCGTAGCGGGCTGTTCGGCCTGGCCGACGAGCCGAGCGTCGGTGAGCCGCTGGTCACTGTCACCGCAGACCCGCTGCGCCCGGAGCTTGCGATCTACCGGCGGACGTTCCGGGCCGCGGGTCCGAACATCGTCGCCGGTCTGGCCGAGGCGGTTACCTCCGCCTGCGACGACCACGCGATTTTCTACTGCCTTACCGTCCGGGAGGTCGACGCACTCTATGCGCATTTGCGCGAGTTCGTCGGCGAAGGAGAAACCCGGCGGGTGCGCCGGTTCCACGGCCGATTGTCGGAGGCGGAGAAAGCCGCAGTCCTCATCGAGTTCCGCGACGCGCCGAAAAAAGGCGAGGAGGGGTTCGTCCCGCTGCTGATCGTGGCGACCAGCGCATTTGGGCTCGGCGTCAACCGTGGCGACATCCGCTGCGTTTTCGTTGTCTCCCCACCCACCGACCTCGCGGGGCTGTATCAGCAGCTTGGCCGCGCCGGCCGCGACCAGGCCGGACGGGACCCGGCCGAGATCACCGCACCGTCGTACGGGCTCGCCCTCGGCACGGGACGGGGCTTCCGGACCGTTGCATGGATGATCTCCCAGGGCCTGCCGGATCCAACGTTGCGACGTATCGGCAATGCCGTCCTATCCGCAGCACGGGGCAGGGGAGTGCTCGACCCGGACTTGGTCGCCGACACCGTCATCGGCGAGGAGGTCACCGCTGGGTGGATGTCACTCGACGACGCCCGCAAACCGGCGACGGCGGCGATGTACAGGACCGCGGTCATCCGGGCGCTCGCCGCGCTCGCTGCCGCCGGAACCATCGACGACGGCGGAGACTTCCCCGCGACCGTCGTGCTGACCCCACTCGACGACCCGGTCTCATGCCCCGACGTTCTTGCGGCCGCCGCGACTGTCGTGCAGCAGCTCACCACCACGCGGCCGGGCCGTCACCGGTTGACCGAGGTGCACCGGCAGCTCACCGCCGCAGTGGACGGATACGACGACCTTGCCGCCGACGCTGCCGGCACCTGGGCGTTGCTGGCGATCCTGCATGACCTCGGTGTCGTTGACGTCTCTCAGGCCGGCAACAACCAGACACTGGTCTCGGTGGGAATGCTCGGCGGACCAGGCAAACTGCCCGCGGACTTCGGCGCCCGGATGAATGCCCACCGGGCCCGGCTCTCCACGGAACTGACCGCGTTGCGGGACTGGTACGCGGAGTCCACCCGGTGCGCCAACGTCGGCTTCACGGAGTACTTCGGGCAGGCCGGACAGCCGGTGCCGGACGGTACCTGCAGCACCGCCGCCTGCCGCTGTTCTACTTGCTGGTCGACCAGCAGCGACACCACCTCGACACCGGCGCTGCTGAACGCGTTGAACACCCCGCAGCCGCGGCCGTCCGCCGACCGCGACGGCGCCCCGTACCAGGCGGCGGTTGACCGGTACGTGCGGGCGTTGCTGTGGGACAACTACCGAGGGCTGACCGCCGGGATGCTGCACAGGGTCCTCCGCGGTGACGACTCGTACCTGTCCAGCCGGTCCGGGCGCCTGCGGCCGCTGTGGCCGCAGCTGCTCTATCACCGGCTGCGCGGTGTCGATCCTGGTATCAAGCTCATCCACGTCAACGACGCGCTCATCCGGCTAGACAACGCAGGCGAGGCGGTGCTGACCGACCTCGGCCGGGTGTGGCGGCTTCGCCGGCACGTTGACCATGACAAGTCCCGCGCCGTGGTATCGGCCCGGTAGGCCGAAGCAGGAGCACGCCGATGATTGTGACCGCAACACCCACATGGCGGCCGTTTCACGACGAGCCAATGTTCACCGACGACCTGCTGCACGGCGTCGACGACATACCCGAAGCCTCGCGGGCGGCCGTCATCACCTATCTCGAGCAGGTGGCCCACGTCCGCCGGGCGCCGCTGCACACCACCACGGCGTTCAACGCGCTGCACTTCGGTTTTGACCCGCAGACTCGGGGCTACCAGGCCGCGGTGCTCGACCCTGAGCTGTTCGTTCGGCTGGATACCGGCACCGTGGCCCTGCCCGTGCTGCCCGTCGGCACGTTCGTACGTATCGAACGGGGCCAGCAGTCGCTGTGGGCCGAAGTCGTCGCCCGGTTCGGCGCCCACGACGAGACCCATTCCGACGGGTGGGTTCCCGCGCACCTGTCGGGAGCACCGGCCACCCTCGACGCCATGGGCTGCCGGCCGGAACGCGTGATCCTCGACCCTGAGGCATTCGGTGCGCCACTGACAGCACGGGAACGCGTCGAACTCCGCCGACTGCGCCAACGCGGCGTGCTCCTCGACGACCGCGGCCACCTGACCGGGAAGGTCTGCTACCCCAACCCGAAGGTCGCCGACCTGGACGACACCGCCCTGTACGCCCACCATCTACTTACCGCCGGGAAACCGCTGTTGGTCGGTGGACCGCTCGGCGGGCTACTGATCGACCCACACGACGACGACACTCTCGCCATGGCGCTGCAGACCGCGCTCGACACCATCGACAAACTGCTGGACCAAACACCGCATCTGCGTCGCTGGGGCGCGTACGCTACCCCCGCCGAACGGTACGAGCGCCGCCGCGACCGTCCGGGCCTACTTGGTGGGGCAGACCTTGACGACGTCGCTCACGCCGCTACCCGGGCCACGCTTGAGCCCCGGTTCACCGGAGTGTGGCCGCTGCTGGCCGGCTGGGTCGACTCGGCAAAGGTGACAGACCCTGAGCAGGTCGACGTCGACCCGCTCGAACTCACTGCCGCAGCCGAGGCGGTTGCGCACGTTAATCTCGCCATAGCCGACGTCGCCACCTCCGCCGTCGACGGTCTGCTCGTCGACGGTGTCCATTTACGTATCGACGACCGGTGGCAAGCTGCAGGGGTCTGGCTCGCCCAGCCGGAACCGGTCCAGACCGACGTGCGTGGCGTTGACCCGCTGCGACCTCTCGCGCTCGGCTACCACGAGTCGCTACCCAGCAGCAGCTTCGCTAGCGACACCCCGCCGGATCGGGACCTCTCAGACCGGCAGCCGGACGACGGGACAGCCGGTAGGCCGGACGGGGCCGACACGGACGCCGCCGCAGATGGTAAGGGTCGCGACACAGGTGAGGACACCCCGACCGGCGGAGACCAGGTACGGCAGGAAACCCGACCGGACGACGCGGACCCGGACGCTGCCGATATCGACTTGCCCGACGGATCGGCCGACGATGCCGTCGAGGACGCGATTGTCGTTGAACACCTCCACGACAGCCTCGTTGTCTACACCGTTGCGTTACGACCGGCCCACCTCGACGGTGACGCGCTGCCGCTACCGGACCACGTCGACGACCTGCTTGCCGACGGTACCCTCGTCATCGAACTGCACCACGATGGCGACAACCTCGACGACGATGAGCGAATCCAGCAGGTAGAGCGGTCAGACGGCGAGCTGTCGGGGTTTGCCTGGCCGCTGTCGTTCTACCCGGGGATCAAGGTTACCGTCGCGGTCGCCCGCGGCGCCCGAAGGCTGTCAGCGGCCACGACACTGCTCACCAAGCCGCTGCTCTACGGTGCGGCCTTCCGGTGGGCGGCTGACGTCAAGATCCTTGCCGCCGCACTCGGCATCGACCTCCCAGATGTTGGCCCGCAGACACCGGAGCAAACAGTCCCTAGGGCGGCGAACCCGAATGTGCCCGCCCGCCACCAGGGCATCGGTCCACTACGCAAGCTTATCGTCACCGCGCTGCGCCGACATGGTGCCGCCGGATCGTTCGGCGCGCGTCGCCTGACCGGCCCGCAACTCTTCACCGCCTTGTTCGGTCCGGACTTGTCCAACCCGGCCCTGATGTGGCAGGTGATCTACACCTGCGATCGACTGGTGGACGCGGGCAAGCTCACCTGCGAACCAAACCAGGGACGTCCCGACAAGCCAGGCAGCGGCGGCCCGGACACGTTCGTATGGTGGCCCAACGACGCGGCCCGCCGGCAGGCACAGGGGCACACTGATCAGCAGCGCCGCGTGGCTCTGCGGGGCAAGGTTCACGAGCACTGGGTTCCACCAGGCACACGCGCTCTGCCGGGCGGATACCAGGCCAGCGACGAAGCACGGTCCGCGTACGCCGAGTTCGTCAGAAAGGTGCGCGGCCCGAAAGCCGACACCCGACTTCCAACCGGCTACACCTTCGTCAGAGGCCACACCCGGGGGAGTGAACCCGGGTCATCCTGGTTGAGGCTGACGTGACACGACATGGGCCACGCATCACGCTCGTCCTTGTCTGTGCCTGCTCTGTCGGAAAATCCGTAGCTACCGGTCGATCCGGCCCCGTCCGTTCTTTACGTCGACCTTCGAATAGGAGATCCACCCCCAGATGACCAGCCGTCCCCGACGCCCGCGCCACGACCACCCTCATCATCATCCACTTGTCTGCGACGCGGAGGAGTTCACGCGGCTGGCAGCCAGCGAGACCGATCCGTTGGCGCGGGAGCTGCACGCCGCGAAGGCTCACCTCGCCGGACAGCTGGAGCGCCTCGGCGACCCTGTCGACAACGCGCTAGAGGTTCTCACCCCGGAAGAGTTCACCGACCTGGTGTGGCGTCAACCCAACCCCGGTCGTACGAACTTTCTACGCAGACACCGTGTTCCATCCGCGCGGCGTCTCGCGCCAGCCGCGGCAGCGATGGGGTTGTCACGTCTGCGTAGTTGCCCACCTGATCAACGGCTGCGTGACGCCCGCTACATCACCACCTCCGTGGTGCGGGGATTGTGGGCGCACCTGATGCGTTGGGTGGACGACCTCGACAACGAGGCCCTGCGCAGGGCTTTGACGGAAGACCCCGCACAGACAAACGCTGTCCGACTGATGGTTGTCACACACTGGTACGGCGCGCCGGAAGCGGTCGCTGCCCTCCGATGCGCTCTCACTGGTGGCCTGGCGCTCCCCAGCTGGCCGGTCGATGTGGTTGACGGTGCCGTGGACGCCTGCGCGCGATTGGAGGCGGTGTGGCTCGACCAGGACGACGACCAGGATCCAGACTGGGCAACATTGGGGATGGACGCGACCACGACCAGCGGCGTAGAACACCCCGTCATCCCGCAAATGCGCCAGGATGGTGACTCTGCGGATACTCGAACGGGAGCGGACCCGGAACCCCCAGGGGTGGGCGAGGTAGCCACGGGTCAGTCCTCCCACGAGGGGCCGCCGGACGCGGCAACACTCACCACGGCCGCCGACGAACTCGCGCTGGCGTTGGATATCACCCGCGGAGCGGTGCACCAGCTCAACCAGTGCATAGCGGCCGGCTGGCTACCCAGGGCCAGCATCATTGAACCCATCCCCGCGTTGTACCGCGCCGTCGAACGCGCGCAGCAGCTCATCGAACGGGCGGAGACCGAATACGCGCTGTATCCCGTTTCCGGCGAGGGTGGGCTGTTCGACGCCAGCGCTGATCCGGCCATGGCGGCAGACTGCGGTGCGCTCATCCGGACTTTGAAGGTAGCGGCCGAGGCGGCACAGGAAGACCAGGAGACACGTGACCAGCTGCGACGTCTGACGACGCTTAAGGGACCCGAGACGTCCCGTGCTGTCATCGCAGAGGTCCGCGAGCTGGCGTGGGATTTGACGCAGACGACCCGACGGGATGACATTAGCCGCAATCATGTGACTGCGCTGACGGCCCTGCTGCGGCTTATCGACGCGGCCGCCGACGGCGACTCCACTGCGGCGATGCAGTACTACACGATCGCCCACCAACATCTCCCGTCAGCGCTGACACCGGTCGTGGCGATCGCCCTCATGCAGCAGCTCACTGTGGTGGCCAACGCTCCTGAACTCGTCGAAGCCAGCGATGCCGACCTGGAACCCTTTCCGCTAGACGCGTGGCTCGACGCCCTGGAGGCTCCCGACGCACACGGATCGGAGACGGCCGAACCCGCACCGGACAAAGCACCCGACGACGGGCCCACGCCAACCGCAGGACACGACGAAATCGCGCTGGCTCAGGCGACTAGCGTGTCACCCGCCGAGGACGCGGCACCGCGCGGGGAGGACGACCAGCAGACGGCCGGCGACCACGCGTCTGAGCCCGGCCGGCCGGCCCCCCGTGACGCCGTCGGAGTCGAACCCGCCGACCCGGCCGCTACCAGTGTGCGGCGAGTTGTCACCGACAGCATCCACGCCTCGCCGGATTCCGATGATCTACCCGACGACGTTGACGGCCTCGACACCACCGATGACGAACCCAGAGTTGGCGTTGTCGTCCCAACGGACGCCGTCGACGGTCACCCCACTCAGCAGGTCACCAGGGGTCAGGATCCGGCCGCCGGCGAGCTGATCGCGTCGCTGCTGCGCCACCGCCAGTACTGCCTGGCCTACCACGCGGCGACCGCAGCCGGACGGGGCCCTCACGCGCAGGCGCTGCGGGTCCTCACTTTCGCTGAGGCGGTCCGCAGCGAGACCGGCCCGACGGCGGTGGCGCTGCGCACAGCCATCGGAGACCTGCGCGTGCACCACCTGGACGGCAACCGTCCGGCGCAACTGGCACTACTGGCCGGGGCGGTCCGTGCCGCGCTGGTCATCGCCGACCCGTCCGCCGGAGAAATCGTCAAAGACGTGGTCGCGAACCTGCACGAGTTGCCCGCTACTAGCAAGCTCGCCAGCGCGATCGGCGTCGCATCCGCACAAGGACTGCTGTCCAACAGCGCCCTACTGAAGGCGCTCGCGCCGATCGCGGGTGCTGACAACGACATCGCGACCGCCGCCGCGCAGGCCGCCCGGGAACGCACCAAGCCGCGCACGATCCGGTTCGCCCGAGCCAACCAGGTCGTCGAAAGCTGGTGGTCGTCGTTCGGCCTGATCGGATCGCTGCTCGACATCGCCGCTAACGATCGCCGAGCCGAGGTTGATACCGTCGCCGAAGCCCTACGCAAGCTCCTCAAACGAGACCAGCTTGCACAGGAACTCGGACGAGAAGACGCCAAGCTGCGTGGCACCAGCGGACGGCCACTGGAAGGCCCGGCCCGGCGCCGGCTGCTCGACCACGCAATGGAGTCCCTTGATGCGGTCGGCAACTGGGTCGACGCTGTCCGGACGGACCCGGGCCCGGAGCAGTCCAACACACCGGTACCGACCGTGCTGGCCGAGCTGCGCGCGGCGGTCCACCGCGAGTTCGCCGCCGCGCATGAAGAGCTACAGATGCTGGCCGACACCAACGCGAACGTGGTGCTGGCCGCCGCCGCGGACGCCTGCCTGGCAAGCCTCACACGAAGCGTCCAGCTGCTGGACGGCAGCAGTCTCACCGGCACCGAACCAGACCCGGCCACGGTCCTCAACCGGGAACTGCTGCGCAGCCCTTCATTGCGGATGGATGACAAGCTCCACCCTCTCGACCAGATCACCATAGAGCACATCGCGACCGCCGCCACGACCAGCTGGACTGTGGCCTTCGACGGTCGCCTCGCCAACGAGGATTATGTCGCCGCGCGGACCATCGTCGACGCAGTCCCCGAAACCGACGAGGGGCAGGCCGAGGCGATGTCCGCCCGGCTCGAGCAGAACATCACCCGGTCCCGCACAGAGCTGAAGACATGGCGGGCGGTGGTGTCGGCACGCGTGGACAAGGCTGCACGGCTGGGCCAGCTCGGCTCCACCGAGTACGCACAGGTGATCGCGCAACTGGAGGCCGCCCGGGTTGACAGGCAGGACCTTGGTGCTGTCCGCCGTCAACTCGACGGGATCTCCGAGGACCTGCCTACTTACGCCGAGCAGGCGAAGCAGGCGCTGAGGATGCGTGCCCAGCAGGAACTCAATGCGGCAGCCGGCCGGGTAGCCGACACCGCGGCCGAGACGATCACTGCCTGCATAGACACCGGCGACCTTGCCACCGCCGAGGAATACCTCCTCAGCGCCCTCGCCGGTGAGGTGCCCCCAACTGCAGCGGCGTCCGGGCACCTAGCGGAGTTTATGACCGTCGCGAAAACGTTTCGCGGTGGCGTCGACGGCGAACTCCTCCGGGCCGCGCAGGACGGCACCACCGCCAGCGGCCTGGACTTCAGCCGCCTGTCCGACGCCGCTCGCACCGCCGCTCACGACGGGCTGAAGCACTGGCTGGAGATGAAGACGAACCGCCACCAGCGGACCATGCGGATGAAGTCGGTGTTCGCGTCGGCGCTGCGGCTGGCCGGCATAGAGTTCACCGGCGAGCGTCAGCCGTACAAGCTGACGATCGCGCCGAACCGCAAATGGATTGAGCTGACCGGGTTCAAACGGATGCCGCGGGCTGTGGTGCCCGCGTTCGGCACGCTAACCGATGACCGGTTGAAGATGATGATGTGCTGGGGTGTCCAGGACGCCCAGACGCTGCTGACCTGGATTGCGCAGGATCCGAGCACGGACCCGATCCTGGTCGCTATGTTCGGCACGATGACGCTCGACCAGCGCAACATGCTGGCGAAGGCGTGCGCCGAGCGAGCCGACCGGCCGATCATGGTCCTCGACGACACGGCGATCGCCTACCTGGCGACGACCGGCGGCGGCCAGTTCCCGACCACGGAACGGATCCTGCTGCCGTTCGCGGCGACGAACCCGTACCACCCGCACGCGATCGGCAACGTTCCCCAGGAGATGTTCTTCGGCCGGACCAACGAGCTGCAGCGGGTGATCGAGCCGTTCGGCTCCAGCCTCATCTATGGCGGCCGCCAGCTGGGTAAGTCGGCGCTGTTGCTGGCCGCTGCACGACAGTTCGAACTCGTACCCGAACGGGTCGCGGTGTACCTGTCGCTACCGGGAGGGTTCGGCTCAACCGACCAGGTCGACGACCTGTGGAGCATGCTTGCCGACAAGCTCAACCAGCGCGACATCGTTCCGCCCCGACGTCGACCCCGCGACGGCGCCCAGTTCGTCGAGACCGCCGTGAACGCGTGGTTGGACGCAAACCCGAACCGTCGGCTGCTGTTGCTGCTCGACGAGTGCGACGGGTTCTTCGACGCCGACGCCAAGGCAGGGTTCCGGCACACGACCCGGCTGCGGGACTTGATGAACACCTCCAATCGGCGGTTCAAGCCTGTGTTCGCTGGCCTGCACCAGGTGCAACGTTTCGCACACTTGCCTAACCAGCCTCTTGCTGGCGCGCACTTTGGTGACCCGATCGCGATCGGGCCGTTGGCGCCGGACCCGGCGTACCGGCTGATGTTCACTCCGATGGAGACCCTCGGGATTACGATCGAGGCCGACGAGCTCGTGCACCGGGTACTGGCCTACTGCAACTACCAGCCGAAGCTGCTGCAGCTCGTCGGTGAGGCCTTGGTGCGCGAGTCCCTGAGCCGCCGTGGCGCTGAGGGCCCGAACTACCTAATCCGGGACGAGGACCTTGAGCGGGTCTTCGGCTCCGACACCGTGAAGCAGAAGGTCCGCGAGACGGTTCAGCTCACCCTCAACCTCGACTCGCGGTACAAGTTGATCGCCCTCGTCGTTGCGCTCGACGCGCTTGCCAACGGTGCCGACCATGCGATCGACACGAACATGCTGCGCGACGAATGTCAGGACTGGTGGCCGGAAGGCTTCTCGCGACTACGCCCGGATGAGTTCCGCTCGCTGCTGTCGGAGATGAGCGGGCTGGGCGTTCTCGCTGAGAAGGGTGGACAGTGGCGGCTGCGGTCGAGCAACGTGCTGCGGCTCTTGGGAACCAAGGAGACGATCGAAGACGAGCTGTGCGAGCAGGACTGGAGCGCGTCGGTCACCCACCTGTCGGCCGAGCAGGCGCGCCGCACTCTGAAAGATGGGTCGATCTCGCCGCTGACGGAGAGACAGCTCGCCACACTGATCGAACGGGGCAATCGGCTGCTGGTTGTCGTGGGCACCCCGGCTACCGGCATCGACCGAGTGGAGACGCTGCTGAAGGAGGAGGCGTCCCGGACCGGGGCCCGCTTCACCCTTCACGGTGCGTCAGGTCCGTCGTCGTACAGGAGGGAACTGGTCGGTGGCACGGCCGGAGACAAGCACCGGGTGGTGTTGTCGAAACTGTCCGGTACGCGGCTGGAAAATGCGATCGGGTCGCTGGTGAACGAGCAGGAGATGCTGCCGAACGCCGGCGTCACCCGGTCCGTGGTTGCCGTTGTGGATGCGAGCACCAGCGACCTATTCATCCAACCGGGCGCGCCGGACCTCAGCGAGTTTACCGACCAGATCATTGTGATGCGTCGCCTGTCACCGGCCGGTCTTCGTTCTTGGGTGGCGTCCGAAACCGATAAGGTCGCCTCCTTCAGCGACGACGCCAGCCAGAGGATGTTGATGGAGGCTACCGGAGGCTGGAGGATCCTGCTCGACGAGGCCGTCCAACACCCCGCGTCCGGTCGCAGCGCACGTCGGGTATGCGAGACCATCAGCGCGAAACTGGCCAGTGGCGAACTCGCGGTGAAGCTCATCGAGGAGGTCGGAATCGCCGACAACGCGACCCTGGTCACCGCCTTCAACGAGATGCTGGGGTTCAACGAACCGATGACCCCCGAGGATCTGACCGCGCTGTTCGAGGTGACCCACTGCGGAGGCGCCCGGTCGGTGGCCATGTTGCGATACCTAGACGTCGTCGAAGAACGGTCCAGCGACGGGAAGTTGGAGCTCGAGCCGGTATTCGCAGCGGCGTGGAAGACCATCCGAGGACAGTGACCCCTTAGATCGGCAGCATGGTGAGCCCGGTAGCAAAACTGCTGCCGGGCTCGCCACGAGTCCAGATATACCGCAGTAGTGGACGCTCATCGCGTCGATGACGTCGTCCTATGAGATGTGTCGACGTGGGCGATGGCAGTAGTGCCAGCGGCGTGATCGTCGCCGGAGGCCTTTGCTGTACCGCGTCGAGTGATCGTCCGACGATCGGCCAGCCCCATAGGGATGGGTTCGTTCACCGGACGGTTCAGTTGCTGTCGGTCCGGGTCCCTGCCACACGACGGGCAGGTCGCGACGACGTGGCGCAGGTCGAGCGGCGGCCGAGGAACAAGGCCCGTGTCAAATGAACTGTGGGTGAGTGGTGGCTCGAAGAAGCTGATTGATCAACTCTGCTGCGCTCACCCGACTCACTGTTCGAGAACATCGAAACCTACGCGTGTCATGTTAGCTTCGCGCCAGGTCGTCGCCTGGCGAGACACCAGGCTGGGCCCCGTCATGGCCGACCTGCAACTGGCATTCAGGTGCCGGTGCCGGGGAACGGGAATGTGGGCCGTACCCGTACCCGTACCCGTTGCCGGCCGGCACCCTTGGCAGACGACCTTCGAAGGCCTTCTTCCTAGGACGCTGTACGCGTTGTGTCAACCTGAACGCTCACCGCGCAGTGCGTGGTTGCCGCGTCGCGAGTCCCGTCCCGTTGCTGCCCGTACTCTGTGTCAGCATGGGAATGATCGCCGCGTGGTGGAGCTTGGATGCGCTGAACGCCGAGGTGCCTGACCACCATCACGACTCGACGGTGGAAAATCTCGACGGGACCTTTGATGCCAGCGACGAGTTGCGCTGCTTTCGTAAAGAGCACGTCCCCGTTGTCGCAATCGAGAAATGGCAGCTCCACGATGACCCCGATGACGCTGAGGGGATCGCCAAGATTGAAAACCTCCGCCGTGCGATCCGGGCTGGGGTTCGGCTGCCGGCGATCGTCCTGGTTCATGTACCCGGCGGGCCTCGATTCGAGCAGTTCAGTGACCCTCGATATGCAGGCGCTTACCACCTACTCGAAGGTCGTCACCGCTACAACGCCGCTTACCAGGAGCAGACGCCGACGATCTTCGGGTGGGTCGCTCACATCGGCTGCTGTGGCGGACCCGGCGCTGACCTTGTGGTAGCGAAATCTGGCGGGTAGGCGTGGCTCATCTGAGGTGCCCCGCAAGAGACAGCGAGGGCGGCACGATCATTGCCGACCCGGGATGCCGGACCATGCGGGTTCAGAGCCGGTGCGCACCGAGGATTCGCGCGAGGAGAACGTCATGCTCCTGGTAGACAGCGGCCGCTGCGGCAGCGAGCGCCTGGGGCGGCGCCCCTTCGCGCGGCCGAGGCCAAGGTGTAGCCGGCCGGTGATGTCGAGCTTCGGAGGCGGTGTCGTCATCCATCGCGATTAACTCGGCCCCATAGGTCGATGCAACGACTGCCGCGATCTGTCTGCCCGCGGTGTCGATGTCGCCGGCATAGCGCAGGCGCACGCCGTGCGAGACAGCGAGTTGAAATAGCACATGATCGATCGCACGTAACTGGCCGCTGGTGCAGGCGATCGGTTGCCGCACCTCGGCCGTGAAGGCGATCTCCATGACCGACGGGTTCTCCACGACCGTCAGGGTTTGCGGTGCGAGAACAGGCGGATGTTGTAAAAGGTCGAGCAATGTGAGCGCCACAGGGGCCGGTGAATCGCGCAGTCGCCGGTCGATCGGTCCGTCGCCGATAGCCTCGACGTTGAAGAGCAGGACGGTCGCGGAGAGCCGGTCGGCGATGACACCGACGCTGGCCAGCAGCGCGCGTACAAGATCCGGCCGATTCGGCTCGGTTTGGCCGGCACGTTCGGCGATTGCGGCCACGAGGCGGATGCCGCTGAGGGTGGTCAGGTCGAAGTAGTGTGGGTCGCCGGTGATGTCGTGGGCGAGCTTCGCCAGAGGTACCGGTGGCCGGGCTGGAATGCGTCGCAGGGCTGCGGAGAGCGCGGCGATGCTGTGCCGGATCTCGGTATCGTCCTCGCCGACGCCGGTGCCCCGAATCCGGGCGACGAGCTGCGGCAGGTCGGGAAGCTCTCCGGTCGCGAACTGCCACAGCTGCGCACGGCGGTCCGCCGCGGCCAGCGTAGCGGCGCTACGGTCGACGACCGGTTCCCCCACTGCTTTCTCGACCAGTGCGATGAGCGTTTCTCGATCGATGTCGAGCGCGGCGAGGAGTTCTCGTAGTGGGACCGTGGCGGTATCGCCTGACACGGTGACGGCGGATGTGCCGCGGCGTCGGCGTGTGGAGGTGTCGAGCCAGGTCCGCAGTTGCGCGATACCGGCTGTGCTCAGCGCTAGGACCCGAACCGTGTTGATCGCCTCGGGGCGGGTGCCCGCGCAGAGACGTCCGTGGACGGCGCGCCACAGGGGATGCAGGTCGACGTCTTCCGCCAGGTAGGTGAGGTCAGCCGGCATCATTCAGTGTCCGGCCGGGGGTCGTGTCTGTGGTAGGTGCGGCGAGGGGTAGGGGCGTCGGTTCCCCGCTGCCCTTCCACAACCACGGGACGGTCACGCGGTGCCGGCCGTCGGTGATGACTTCGTGGACGACGACGTGTTGAGCTTCGCGTTTGATCAGCGGGGCGATCGTGGGTGTGGTCGCGAGGACGTCGAAATCCCAGGTACGCAGCAGGGTGAGGATCTGGCGCAGGTTGCGGTCGTCGAAAGCGGCGTCGATCTCGTCGATGGACAGCAGGCGAGGTCCCTGGTAGGTGTCGCCGGAGTACATCGACCAGGCGGCGGCCAGCAGCGGGAGCATCGTCGCGAGTCGGGATTCGCCGGTGGATAGGCCTTTGAGCGGGTTGGACCGGGCGTTTACCGGCTTGAACTGGTCGGCGCCGAAGCTGCTGTGCGTGACGCTGATCTCCCAGTGGTGCCAGGAGCGGTAGTCGAAGGTGTGAGCGACTCGGTCGGCCCAGGTTTCCTCGCCGGCGTCCTCCATCCGTTCCCGCAGGATCTCGTACATCTGATCGAAGACCTCGTCGGAGGGCGGCGCTTTGAGCAGGGCGACCATTTGCTGGGAGTTGCCGTCGTCGCGGACCTTCCAGTCGACCTGGACGCCGACGCGGGCCACGCCGGTTCGAACGTTCTCGAGGGTGGCCCGGATCTGTCGGACAAGTTCCCTTGCCGCCTCGCGGCGGGTCTGGATGTCACGCCGCAGCTGGGTGAACATCGACGTCTTGAGAGTCGCTTTGACGTCTTGGCGCAGATCTCGTTCGAGGCCTTCGGCTGTGGCGCGGAGTGTCTCGGCGGCTTGCCTCAGATCCTCGCCGACGGCGGCGTTGGGTGCGGCGAGCGTGATGCGCCGCCACTCGGTGCCCTCGAGGGTGGTGCTGTCGAGCTGCTGATCGAACTCTGCGAGGGCCTGGTTGACGGACCGCATCGTGCTCTCGAGCTGCTTCTGCACCCGTTCCCGAGCGATCCTCAAGGTGTCCAGCCGGGCGCTGGTGGTGGGTTTGCCGGCGAGCAGTTGACGCGACCAGGTGAGTGCGGCGGTCAGGTTGGCCGGCCGGTTGTCGCTATCACGCGGCAGGGTTTCCGGCACTTCGGCGAAGCCGTGAGTGATCAGCAGGCACATTCGATCGAAACAGTCGGTGCGGTGCTGGTCGGCCTCTCGACGACGCGGCGCGATCTTGTCGAGCGTGGTGGTGGCGGCGACCGCAGCATTGTCGTGCGTGCGGAACTCGGCCTCGCGTTGCTCGACCTCTGCCAGTTTGTCGGTCAGTTCGTCGGCGAGCCGGTCTTTCGTCTGGCGTAGCTCGGCGTATTCCGCCCCGTACAGCGCTCGCGTCTGCTCCATCCGGGCGTCCAGTTCCTCGGCGGTGAGCCGGATCTGGTCCGCGGCGGCGACCGCTTTCTGGAACCGGCCGGCGACCCGGTCCGCTGTCCGCTGCTCACGCTGGGCGGTTGCAAGCAAGTCGAGGGTTCGCTGCCCGGCGCTCTGCCAGGCCTCGATCTGCTGCAGCAGGGTAGCGACCAAGTCCCTGTGCCGTCGTAGCACTTCTCGGTCGGTCGGCAGGATGGCGCCGTCGGGCAGCGTTGCGGCGGTATGCAGTGCGCGCAGCGCCGTGCGGACGCGGCCGCTGGCTTGCCGATGCCGGTGGCGATGCTCGTCGACCGAGGCGCGGGCAGCGGCCTCGTCCCGTTCGGCAGCGTCCTCATCACGGGTGGTGCGGCGCAGCTGCTCTACGTCGGGGAATCGCTGTTCCTCGGCGGCGCACACTTGCTGAGCCGTTTGGGCCTCGTTCCGCCGCTCGGTGGCTTCCGCCAGCTCCTCCCGCGCGGTGGTCAGGGCGTCGCCGGCGTCGGACTCGGATTGCCGGGATCGTCCTAGTGCGCCGGCCGCCTCCTCAAGTCGCCGGCGTGCAGTCTCCACCGTCCTGCCTATGGCCTTGCGGGCAGCGTCGAGCTCGGCGAGCAGGCCGGTGAGCTGCGCTGCAGCGGTGGCCAGTGCCTGCGTGGTTTGCTGCTGAGCCTTCGCGACGCCGAGCTGCAGTTGGCTGACCTGCTCGCGTGCCACGAAAACCACGTCGGCGGGAGGGAAGTCATCCCGCTCCCGGCGGGACGCGCGGACAGCGGCTTCAAGTTGTTCAACGCGTTGCTTCTCAGCCTCAAGGTCGTGGCGTGCAATGGCCAGTCGCTGTTCGAGTTCGGCGACGAGCGCGAGCCGCGCCCGTTCGCGGGCGGCCCGACCGATGAACGTGGCTCGGTAGTTTGGCGGAGCCGACGCGATCACGTTGCCGGTGCGCAGGTGTCCGATGTTGAGGTCGCTGCCGTTCAGGTCGATGGCGACGGCCCGCAGCAGCCATTCGACGTGCTGCGGGTCGGCGCCCGAGCCGTTCTCCGCAACGAGGATGTCGGCGAGGCTCTGCCCGGCGGCGGGACGGTCACCGGCGAGCACCAGGTCACCGTGGCCGACCAGGCCCTCGCCGGTGATCAGCGCGTCGAGCAGGCCTGCGGTCAGCAGTGCACCTTCGATACGGTCGGCCTGCTGTGCGCTGATGTGCTCGGCGAAAGCCACGGCGGCCCACAACGGCACGCCACGGCCCCGATCGCGTGGTGCTCGCCACGGCGGCGCTTGCGGCACCGGCAGCTGTTGCCGGGCCTGTTCGAGCTCGTCCTCGATCCCAGTGACTCGTTGCCCCGCATCATCGACCGCACGCCCTGCCTCGGCGATCGCGCGTTGCAGAGCGCTGACAGCCGCCGAGTGGGCCCGTTCCAGATCGAGGAACGGCTGCCGCAGATCGATGGCATCCGGATCGTCGGGCAGGTTCACCGCACGGCCGTCGAGGTGGACGAGCCTGGCGCGCCACCCAGCCACCTGGCGGCTCCACTCGGTTGCTGCCAGGGTGGCGTTCGCTCGGCCGTTCGCCAGAGCTTGCTCAGCTGTGGCGGTGATGGCGTGGGCAGCGTCCACGGCGGCGTCATGGTTGGCCCGGGCTTGGCGTGCCTGTTCGTCGACGGCCGTACGGTCGATGTCGGCTTGGGCCTGCGCGTCCTCCAGGTCACGTTGGGCCTGATCGGCGATTTGTTCGGCCCTATCCCGAGCCTGTGCGGCCCGGTGTGCCGCGCCCTCGGCAACGTGCACGAGGCGGGTGCCGTGCACGACGTCCTGTTCCCGGGCTGCCAGGGCGATCCGTTCCCGTGTTGCGGTCCCAGCCTCATGCAGCCAGGTAATCAGCCGGTCGGGGTCGATTCGGTCCTCGACATCAGTCGTCAGGTCCGCCGGTACGGACGGAAGCTGGGTCCGGCGGCCCTCCCACCGGTCCAATTCGTCGAGTAGGTCCTGTTCGGCGGCGCGACGTTCGGCGCGGGCATCGCCGGCACGGTCGGCGGCACGATCCTGGGCCTCTTCGGCGGTGCGAAGATGCCCGGCCTCGGTTCGTTGCTCGATCTGTGCCATGTCGTGTTCGTGCAGGACCGTGTCGATGCCGTTGAGGGTTGTCGTGCGCGTCTCGATCCAGCCGCGGGGTGTTTCGGCGATCTGGGCGAGGTCAACCTTGGGCGGATCCTGGTCGAGGCTGTTGGCTGCCGTGACCTGTTCGGTGACCTCGGCGAGCCGATCGACGAATGCGTGCGCCCCGACATCGGCGGCTGTCGCGCGTAGCCGTGAGCCGATCCCCGTCAGATGGCGCTGACTGTTGCGGAACTGATCCACGGACTCCACCGCCTGCTGGGCGGCGTATTGCGACTCTTCCTGCAAGTCCAAGCCGGCTGCTTCCAGTTCGGATTGCTGCTTGCGTAGATCAGTCAGGCGTTCTTCGAGATGCGGAAGCTCGGCGCCGGCATGGTCACGCAGCGCATCCTCGGCGGCTTGCAGCCGGCCGCGGACACCAGCGATCTCGCTGCGCAGTTCCTCGCGCCGGGCCTGCACCCGCGCCGCCTGTGCCTGCGCCTCCGCCAACTGCTGCTCGGCGGTACGCGCTTCACGGGCGTGGTCGTCGAAGACCGTCTGGGCATTCGCCAGTCGGGCGGCCTCCTCGGCGATGATCGCGTCGATGTAGCGCTGGTACTGCTGCTCCGATTGTTCCAGCTGCCGAATCTCGGCACGGGCTTGCTTCAGTTGTGCCTCAAGGTCGGCGATGCGTTCCATGGTGTCGGCGATGAACTGCAACGCTCGTGGATCCAGCGCCGGAAGCGCCTCGGTCAGCACCGCGCGCATCTGATTCGGGGAGATCGCCTCTGCGGTGCGGACGCTGCGCAGGCTGCGCAACACTCCGACGAGAGCGTCGAACTGCACCGAGTCCAACGGCGCGAACAGCGTCGTGCGGATCGCGTCGCGGTACTGGTTCTCCTCGGCAAGGTTCACATAGTCCCGGACCTTCGAGGTGAGACGGTCAGTTGAGGTGAACAGTCGGCCGCTCGCGGCGGCAACCTGCTCGGCGAGCCCTTCAATCGGTACCGGATCCCGCTGTTGGGCAAGGAAGAGGTCGGTGCCGACACGGCCCGGCATGATGAAAAACGCCTTCTGCAATCCGCTGCTCTGCGAGCGCAGCCACAGGCCGGTCGTCAGGTAGCGAACGTCACCGGTGCTGCTATCGCGGTAGCCGTACTCCAGCCACCACGCTCCGGTGCGATCCTCCTTCGGGTTGCGGTCGGTGTGCCGGTCGATCAGCGTGCCGACGGCCTCACCAGACACCGACAGCGCCTTCTGCGACACCTCGCCGTCGAGCAGTACGGTGACCAGCATCGAGGCGGTCAAGGACTTACCGGATCCGTTCGGCCCGGCCAGCGCCAGCCAGCCGTCGGCGAACATGAGCGTCTCGTCGGTCCACGCCCACGAGTTCACCGCACCGGCTCGGGTTGGCTGCCATCTGTCGGCGGCGATCGGTCCGTCGTTCCAATCCGACATCGGGCCGGCGGTGTCGCGGCTTCCGGTTCGCTGTTGGCCCGGGTGCGCGATGAGAGTCACGCCGTCCCCTCCCTCGGGTCCGAGTCAGCTTCCGAGCGGTGTCGGCCCGGACGAGCGGGCTGGCCTTGCCGTGCCCGCACGCGCCACAGGTGCACGCCCGGTGTGATCTGCCACCGGTCTTCGTCGCCGGTGACCCGGAGCAGGCCGGCGGTGACCAGTTCCGCGGCAGCGGCTCGAGCTAGGACGGGCAGTTGTTCGGCGTAGCCGGCCGCCCACCGTGGCATGTCTCGACGGATCTCTTCGAACAATGTCGTGATCTCATCGGCGGTCACCTCGGATGCGCCGTGGTGCGGCAGGTGCGACAGCAGGGCTAGCGCACCCTGCCGCTCTGTCTTGCGGCCCTGCGGGAAGTCGGAGTCAGAGGCGGTGCCCGTCGGGTCGGTGATCTCCCACCAGTCGCGGCGCACGCTGGCGACCAGCCCCAGCGCGGCGGCGATGTTCAACGCGCGTTCCCGGCCGGTCGAGGTAGCGAGGTAGCCGACCGGGTTCGGGTCGTCCTCCGGGTCAGCGGCAGGGTCGTCCGCCACTCGCCGCAGCGCGGTCAGCCGGCGCCCCTCCACGCTGGCCTGCCGTTGCGCGACGGCGTCCGGCTCGGCGTCCGGAAGCGAGACCGCTGTCAGCGTGGCGACGTGCTGACCGGGGGCCCGGTCGCTCAACGACAACAGTGTCGGCGACAACGAGGCGAACTTGTTGGCGAGGCTATCGCGGTCAGCGGTGATGAACACCTCCGCGTTCTCGTCCGTCACTGCCCGGTCCAGGTCCGCGTCGACGCCGATCTCCCCGTCCACCTGCAGCAGCTTTATCGCATCCACAATGTTCGCCCGTGCGGCCTGTGCTTCACGCTTGCTGACCCCGTCCGCAGCCACGATCCGGAAAGCCGGTAGCCGACCCGTGGCCGCCTCGGCGGCGCACACCTGAGCAACCGACTGCAACAGCTCGCGCAGGCTGATCCGCGGACGCCGCCACAGCTGTTCACAGACCAGCGCGGCCAGCACCAGCACCTGAGCGGGAGCCAACTCGCCTCGTCCGCTGCGCCGCTGCAGCCGCGGTCCGCGATCCCCGGGAACATCGTCACGGCGCTTATGCAGGCGCACCATCCCACCAACGTCGTGAATGTGCAGGGTCCACCCTAATTCCGTACGGAAGAAGTCGGTGATCTCCCGCCGGCCGCGCAGCACCGCCCGGTAACGAACCGGATCATCGGCCGAAGAGATCCGGCAAGTGAGGATCAGGTGGCGTGCCGCGTCAGCGAGATCCGGGTCGAGAAGCCGCTGGGTCATGCAGCGCCCTCCGTCATCACGACCTGCAGATCCTCGGCGGCTTCAGTCGGGGTCACGGTAATCATGAGCTCCGGCGCCACCAGGGTCCCTTCGGCAAACCGGATCGGCAGGTGGGTCTCGGGGCGGCCCAACCGGACCCGGACGACCACGCTGGCACCCTCGGCATGGACTTCGCCGTATCCGGTAGCGACATCAATCATGTTGCGCGCTACTTCGATCGCTCCGAGCAAGATCACCAACGCCGCTGTCTCCAGACCGGTGAAATAACTCAGCGGCACTTCGCCATCGGTGGCCAGCAACGCGCTGAAGCGCCGCCGATTCGCCGCAGTGGCGGCGGCCTTCTCCAGAGCGGCAGCCCGGGCAGCACCGGCGTCCGGGACCTTGCGGGGACGGCCGCTGGAGCGACCGACGCGTTCGTGCTCGCGCAGGATCACATCCACCTGGTGCCGACTGGTCCCACCGGCTGCCAGGGTGGCGTGAGCGACGTCTTCTTCGGCCGTCCCGACGACCGCATGCACGGCAGGCCATTGGCCGAACGCGGCCGCGTACACCCGACGGGCAGACTCGTCGTCCGGCTGGGCGAACAAGCTGTACGCGAGTTCCCGGAAGTCGGCGGCCAGATCCGACCCGCGCCGCAGGGCTGTGTAGCGTCGATCGATGGCCACCAGGAGGGTATGCACGGCGCCGGCCGCCGAGGAGATCAGTCGCTGCACCGAACCCAAAGGGGCGAACCAGGCGGCCAGGTCAGACAGCCGACGCACCCGCTCGTCGATCCAGTCCTGCTGATCCCGGGCGTCAAGCAGGCCGGCGTGCATGGCGGCGGTCTCGACCAGCGGCCGGTGCCCGGCCGACTCCAATTCGGTCAGGGCCGCCTCGACCCGGCGGAGCGCTCGCCCATACTCGCGCGGGAACTGCCGCAGGGCCTCGATGACACGATCACGGTTCTCCCCGAACAGCAGATCATCGGTGACATCGGACTGCACCATCTGCGCCAGCGCAGCGTAGAAGTCGGCGGTGACCCGCTGCATCTCGTCCAGCCTCGTCCGGACGTCATCCAGGTCGGTTGGCAGGAGCCCAGCGTCGGAAGAAAGATGCTCGATCAGATCACGGACCGTGCGTTCGACGCTGTCGAGAAGACGGCTCGGCAGTTGCAACGCCCGCCGCGAGTCGACGACAGCCGTGCGCACCGCGGCCACCACGGCCCGGCCGATCTTGGTCAACGCCCAGGCCTCCTGCCGGCGGACCACCGCATCCAAACCCGCGTTGAGAGCCGCATAGTCCCGGAATGGCTCGACGAGATGCGCACTCGTCAGATAGTCGAGCACCATACGCAGCTCAAATTCGGTCACCTGGTCGCGGAAGCCGACGTCGCGCATCTGCGCGGCGATGTCGGCCGGCGTCGACATCGGGGCACGTGTCGCCAACTCCTCCAAGGCTGCCAACACTGCCGTGTTGCGCTCGCGCGCCAAGTCCTCGGGTTGGCCGAAGCATCGCCACACGACCGGATCGATGTCCTGCCACCACAGCCGTGGCGAATTCGGCACGCAGTTCCTCCCGGACGACCGTTACCTACCGCGCCATCGTCGCGGCACTCACCAACACTTCCTCGCTACTCTCCGAGACGCACCAGTGACCGACGCCGCAAGATTACGGTCATCGCGGCCGAAACGCAGCCCCGGGAACAGCAACCGACAGCCGGACCACCACTACTGGGCCGTCCTCATCGAACGTCACCCGAACTAACTATCGACAGGTTGGGCCAACCTGTCCGCAGGAACCTTGCTATCAAGGACGCAGCTACCGACTCACGCACCGCCTCACGGTCATCGACGGCTAAGCCCACCTCACCTGACCCGGGCATGTACTGAACGTCCCCAGCCCGCCCTGCGCGCTCACGCTTTCCATGATCACCGAGACCTCGACGCAATCAGCGACGGGGACATGCCACCGAAGGCATGGGAGGACCAGCTCGCGCTGACCCGACCCGCCGGGATTGGAGGCTGGCCTCTCGTGAGCGCTGCGGCAGTGTTCGATACAAGCCGACCCGCACCGCAGCCGCACAGCGGCGAGGGGCGGGGGCGGCGTGCGGTAGCCGGGGTTGCCAAGACCGTCTCGCGGCAACGAAGCACATCGGCTGCGCTTGAGTCCTGGGCAGAAAACGAGTCCTGTTCATCCATACCTACATGGGCCGTTCAGCCATACGCGGACAGCATTCGTCTGCTATCGCGCGTGATCTTGACGTCGGCGGCGGCCGGTGAAGGGCCGGTCGGAGGCGGCCGATCGGATCGTGCCTCATCATGCACTGCCTAAATGTGATTGTTCGGTCATGACACAACTTATCCGACCGAAGGAACACCTCGTCGGTCCACTCGTACCTGCTGTCCTGCCCGCGCGTCCGGGTCCAAGCCCGATGCCGATGCCAGCTCTACCTGCCCGAGCCTGTCCGTCGGCGATCACGGACGCGCCCCTGCTGCTGTGGATGGCTCTCCCGGCACGCTGTGGCCGGGTGAGCGCGCAGCACCTCCTGCGCGCGCTGGCATGGCCCCCGCACCACCGCCTCGACGTTCAGCCGCGCCACGGCATGCTCGTCATCTGCTCGGCCAGCGACGGCCTCCACCAGGTGGGCAGCCGAGGGGACCTACCCTTGCCGGCGAATGCCCGGCACATGTGCCGCATCGAGCCCGGCCAACCCGTGCTGCTCGCCGCCATCGTCACGCACGACCTGCTCGTCGTGCATTCCGTCAGCACCGTCGTACGCCTGCTCGCCGACCTGCACACTCACCTGGCGGGAGCCGGCAATGAACACTGACCCCGCCGCCATCGCTGCCGCACGGCAGGTTCTGGCTCACCTGGGCGTCACGGTGACCGATCTGCAATCGCACCCCGCGACGCCGGCCGTTGTGCCGACGGTCGCCGAGTACCTGCCCCGTGTTATTGCCGCTGCCGGGCCCGGAGCACGCCGCACCTACGGCACCTACTGGGAACGGATGGCCGCCGCGTGGCCCGAGCGGCCCGTGGACACCGTCACCGCCAGTGATGTCGAGGCCCTGAAACAGGCGATGATCGCCAGCGCCGTGTCGCGGCGCAACAGCCGCAACGGCCGGCACGCTGGTGAGCACCTCGTCGCCGCCGCCCGCGCCTTCTTCCGATGTGCCATCGCCGACGGGCTGATCGACGCCGCCGCCAGCCCCGCGCACCGCGTCGCGAAACCCCGACGCTTACCCGGCACCCGCCGCGCCTTGACCGCACACGAGTTGGAGGAGATCAACGCGATAGCGCGCACCAGCGGAAACGACGTCATCCTCGACGCGCTGCTCCTGCGCCTGCACACCGAGACCGCGTGCCGCCGCGGCGGCGCCCTGGCCCTACGGCTGGTCGACCTCGATGCGACCAACGGACTCGTCCGCCTCACCGAGAAAGGATCGACCATCCGCTGGCAGCCCATCACCCTCGATCTCGCCGGACACCTGCGGGAGCACGCCGCCGCTCGCGGCGCGGTCCTGCCGACCGATCCGCTCCTGCGCGCGCGCAACGGCCAACCGATCACCAGCCGCCGCTACGACCACCTATGGCAACGCTTAGGTGAGCGCCTGCCCTGGGTAGCCGTGCACGGCATCTCGACCCACTGGCTGCGCCACACCACCCTGACCTGGGTGGAACGGCACTTCGGCTACGGCATCGCCCGCGCCTACGCCGGACACACCGACAGCCCCGGATCCTCCACCACCACCTACATCAAGGCTGATCTGCACGACGTGGCCAACGCGCTGTCGGCCATGACCGGCCAGCCCCATCCACTGGCCCGGATGGCAGATCACGCCGGCACCTGGTCGCAGGTGAACCACGTCGCATCGCCCACGTCCGAGTAGGGGACAGTAGCCGCGTGCGGTGTCGGGGGAACCAGCTCCGAATGCACCGCACGCGGCTCGGCGCGTTGCCGAAGCCGGCCCAGCGTGCTTGGTTCGCCGCCTACCTCGACGCGGCCGACCGATGCGAAGTCCAGACTCTGATCCGGCTCGGCCAGCAACCGTGAAGCGGCGGATTCTCGCGCTGCACCTGTCCGCCCAGGGCGCGCCAGCGTTTGTGGCTGGCGTCAGCGTCATCACGCTGCTGCATGGTCCGGCGGAACCTGGCTCACCGACAGGCCTTTGCGACGGGCCCGCCGCCCGCCTCCCCGTGGTCGCGCTCGCACAGTTGCTGTCCGCGCTTCTGCTCGGCCCCACCTCGACAGTGCCGACGACAATCTCGAACTCAGGACACCAGTGCCAAAGCAGGTCTGGCGAGCCGGCCCTGGGTCGCCGCCGTCACGCTCTTCGCCCTCGATGCTGCCGGCTACTCGGTCTGGGGGTCGAGCACATCGTGGTCTCGGGCGCAAGCACGACGGCCTTGCCCTACCGACATGCGCCGAGATCCGGGACCCACAGACCATCCATTCCGCCGTAGAAACCATGCATTACCTCGCCCCGCTGGACGAAGCCCGCTCACTGCACTCCATCGCAGCCGCGGTGCCGTCGAGCGGCCCCTACGCCAGCGACTCACTCGCCGGGGATCTCCTCGTGCCCTACCTGAAGAGGATGCTCGCCGAAAACCGGCGCCGGGTTCTCGTTGACCCCGACGGCGTCGCAGCGTTCCGCCACCTTCTGAAGGCGATCTCAGCGGCGGGCAATCAAGAGGCGCTAGCGCTGGCCTACAGCTTCGCCGACGTATTCCGGTGACCTGGCACGAGGGAGCTTCGCGCGTGACTGCAGCGGCCTTGTGATGGACGCGAGCCGAGTCGCCGGCAAGCCGGCGAACACTTCGCTGCCGCGGTCCGCGCCTCTAAACCGGGCCATCGTCGACGGCCACGTCGCGGCCGGGGACAGCCCGAACCACGGGTGCGCAAACCCTGCCAGCTGCCGCCCAACACCCGCCGCGCGCTCACCCCCTCATGAGCTGTAGGAAACCAACCAGGCCGCCCGCGCCGGCGGCAACAACCCGCTGTCGGCCATGACCGGCCAGCCCCATCCGCTGGCCCGTCTGGCACATCACGTCGAATGGTGGTCGCAGGCGAGCTGCGCCGTCTCACCTACAACCGAGTAAGGGGTGGGAAGCCGCATGCGGTGCTCCGGGTGGCGGCTCCGGGGTGCACCGCACGCGGCGAGGCCCCGCGCGACGCCCTACCTTGGTCGCGGCAACTGCCTTGTAAGCCGTCCACGCTCGGAGCTATTCGACGGTTTCCCAGGTCAGGGCGGGGGGTCGTTGCCCTCCGCTGGTGAGGAACTGTCGTGCCGCTTGCCGCGCGGTCGCGTCGGTAACTCGGGTGCGTTCGGGCCACGCGTCGGTGGGGCTGCCGGCATAGTCGAAGGTGAACGGGGGCCCCGGTTCGAGGTCTGGCTGGTACCCCCAAGCGCTGCTGCCGTCGGCCGCGACGTGATAGACGAACGACCGTTCGGGGTGCCCGATACAGATGTCGAGCATGACGGGGAACTCGCCTCTGCCGGGAGCGATGAGGGTGACGCAGTAGGGCAGATGCTCGGTGTGGGCGCGGCTGATCGTGTCCAGCGTGGCGTCGAGTTCGGCGACGGTGCTGACCGACGCGGCGCCGTCGCCGCGTCCCCAGGTGATGTCGATGCTCATCGCCGGATCCCTTCTCCTGTTCCGACGTACAGCTTATGGAGCCACGTGCGGTCACCGTCGGTGAGGAACACTGTCAGGCGTGTTCCTTGCGGCAGGATCGTGGCGAGGATCTTTTCGCAGACCAGAGGTCTGATCGGATCGTCGCAGGGGGTGTGATTGAGCACGAGCGTGGCCTCTGATGGGCTGCCGGGACGGCGCAGGATAGCGGCGGCCTGCGCTTCGGCGTGGTCCATCACGATGGCCTGAGCCAGCGGCGGTTTGAGTCCCACCCCGGCGGCGGGAAGCCTGCCCACCCGGATCTGCCGGCTGCGCAGCCGACCGTCCGGCTCCGCGGAGAAGTCAGGATCGCGCATGATCGCCCCGTCGGCGAGGAGGAACGCCTCGGTTTTGTCCTGTGGTTCGCTGCGACGTGCCAGACTCATGCCGGCCCGATGGACCGCCTGCGGCGTATTGGGCGATGCGGGTGGTCGACGGTTCCCGCCGCCACCCGCGGTCAGTTTCCCAGACCGCCCAGCCCACGCACCCGCGTGAGGATCTCTTCTAGCTTGCCCGCTGACTGACCGACCGCGACACCCGCCCCACCAAGCTGCTGTGAGCTGCGGTCCACCATCGCTGCAGTGCTTTGATCGGTGGTGCCCTGCAACGCCGCTTGGATCAACGCCCGCGCTTGGTGAAGCTCAGAGCCGGCAGTTCGGATCAGTTGCCCGGCTTGATCAAGATGCGCCTTGGCTTGAAGAAGCCGACTGATTAACTCTGCCGCACTCACCCGAATCACTGTGCCAGAACATCGACGTGCGCGGGGGCCTGTCATGATGCCGCTCGACGACGATGGTGGCGGATCAGATGGGCACGTCAGCGGCGCGGTAGGCGCGGCTGGGGAGCTCGTCTTCGCCTCGCTGCGTTTTCATGGCCAAGACGACCTCCCTTGTCTGAGCTCGCTCAGCGGCGACCTCAAGTACGGCTTCGCTTCCCGCCTTGGTGGTGCCGGCGAACCCGCGGCGCACGAGGGCAACGAAGACTTCTCGAGGAAGGTACCGAGTGTTGCCATACGTGACCTCGAACCCGGTGCGAGGGCCGGTACGAAGGCTTCCGTCAGCGATCGCGCGTTGAAGGTATTCAGCCGGGACGTACATGCCTTTGATCACGAACGGGTCGCCCGGAGTGAAGTCTTGATCGCGGACAAATTTGAACCAAAACGGACTGGGCACCATGCGCCAGTCCCGCGAGTTGACGGGCTCGTTCAAGCCGATATCCATCCGCTGCAGTTGTTTCTCAAGATCAGCCTGGCCGGTGTAGGCCCACCGCTCAGTGACTTGGTCCCGGCTGGTTGGGCGCAGAGTCATGCGCTTGTACTGGACGAGTGTGAAGATGTGGGCGAGTTGGTCGAAGTAGATGAGGTCGACGCCCAGGCTCTTCTCTAAGGGTTTGCGGTTGACGTTGGCGATGGTCAGCGCAAATTGGTCGTCGGTGAATCGGGCGATGCTGGCGCTGCGCATCTGTAGTTGGCCGTAGGGATCGAAGCGACGCAGGTCCTCGGCGAGCAGGTCGTCCTCGTTGTCGGCCACGGAGAGCGGGTTGTCGGTGAGGTACAGCGAATTGAAGGTGGCGCCGAAGGCCTCGCTGGTGGTGACCCCGTCGCCCGGGGTGTACAACAGATCGTCGGGTGCCGACACGCCGGAGAGGTCGATCGCTAGTGCGACGGCGTCTCGCTCTTCGCGCAGCCGAGCTGCGTGAGGTCCAAGCACCCGTTCGTCGGCTTCATGTAGTGCCCGGATCCACTGCCCGGCCGCGGGCGCGAGCTGTTGTAGCGCGGCGACCACGGCGGCGCCGCCCTGCGGTGGTAGTCGTGCCGGCTCAAGTGCGTGAGGGAGTCGGGCCATTAGGTCGAGGCGTCGCTTCACGTGCTGCGGTAGCGCCGCCTGTATGTGCTTGACTGGCACCGGCTTGGGAAGGCGGAATACCGGCGTGATCGAGGTGCGGTCCTTGCCAGTTGCTATCTGCTGCGATCGACGGGCTACGCCGATGAGGACCACAGCGTCGTCATCGTCGGTCTCGTCTCCGCCGGGACCGATGCCGAGCATGAGGGCGCCGGGTTTCGGCCGGCTGTGTCGGTAGAACACGTCGGTCACTCGGGTGTGGGTGCGTGGATGAACCTCGTCGGTCATAACCTCGTCGAGTGCCCACATGATCACATCGCGCGCCGGCATGCGCACAGTTTGCCAGCCCTTCCTACTTCGACAGCTCCCGGCGGCGGCAGTAGCGTTCAACTGTTGGGGGTAATCCTTCTGGCTCCAAGTGTCGAATTCTGCCGGTTGCTGTTGCGGTGCGTCGCCGACGAGCTCATCGACGTGCATGGGTGGTGCTGGCCTAGGAGGTGACGTGACCGAAGTCGGGGGAGTGGCTTCGGCCGGTTCGCCGAGCGTGACGAGGTCCAGGAATTCCTGGCGACATGGTCGAAGACGCGGCCGTTGGCCGTTGTGTTGGCGCGCTCGGGGCGTTGGTCGCCCGGCTAAGCGGAGCCTGGCGGGTGGGACGATCGGCCTGATGTCGACCGGTGCCCGATCCAAGTCGACGATGTCTCTGAGTTGGTCCGCTACGACGCCGGGAAGAGCCGCTAGACCGGCACCCGTGTTCCGAGCCGACGACCACCGCGCCCAATGTTGCACGATTTGAGCGGCACGCTTAGCTACGAAAGGTCGTACGACAACTGCCTGATTGTTGAGCAATGGAGGCGGTAGCGGATGACATGACATCTCTCGGCTTCGGCCGTAATCAGGGGATGTAGTCGGCGTCGCGCCGGTCGACGACGAAGGCAACGCTGTATTCGGCGCGCGTGGCGGCGACGTACAGCCGGTCGGTTGCCGTGAGGGAGGCAAGGTCACCGGTCTTGAGGTACTTAAGCATGGGCTTCGTCGGGAAGATGAGGACCCGTGGATAGGTGCTGCCCTTGGAGAGGCCGATGTTCAGGGCGGCTAGCCCACGAGTGTCGGCGGTGCGGCGGTCGCGAAGTATCTGCGGTTGGTACTTCGCGACGTAGGCGGCGATGTCGTCCGGCGCGATCTGGAAGATCCCGTCGTGGCGGGTCACGGCGTGGTTGCGGGAGGTGGTGGCTGGCATGTCCGGGTAGAGCCGGTCGGACCAGTCGCAGATCTGTTGGTTGCACCGCCAACTATCAGTGCGCAGGTCGAGGGCACACAGGGTGCGGTGACGTGTCAGCCAGTCCATTATCCCGGCACCGCGGTACCTCTTGTTCCGTGGGCCGTTGTTGGTGGCGAAGGTGTGCTGGCGGGGGTCACCGACGACGGTGACTTCGATCTTGGATCGGAAGAGTCGTTCTACCAGGTCGAGGTCGTAACCGACGAGGTCTTGGAACTCGTCGACGAAGATGCGGTCGTACATCGCCTCAAGCCGACGCACGACGGCACCGGCGGCGGCCTCATCGACTCGACAGGCGAAGTCGGCGACACCATCGCGGTACATGTCACCGTGCCGGTCGAAGTAGTACGCAAGGGTGTCGGACTGGCGGGTGAATCGCGATCGGCTGCCCACAAAGTTGAGCGAGCGGATGTAGTCGATCTGTCCGGTGAGGTGGTGTTGGAAGGGCTTGGCTGTCTGGCTGATGAGGAAGCTGAACCATCCCATCACCGTGATGTGCGCCGGCATTACCCCGGTCACCTGCAGAATGCGGCGAGTGATTTGTGCGAGATTTTCCTGCGTGTAGGTTGTGATCAGCACTCGCCGTGTCGGTTCGGTGAGCGCCGCGTCGATGAGGAGTTGGGTCTTGCGTGACCCTGCCGCGGCGATGACGGCGCGATTAGTGGGCGACGGCATCGCGGATGTACTCCGGCATTGTGATGGGGTAGCTTGTCTCGAAGATGGCCAGAGCGGTGGTGGTCTTGTTCGCAATCATGTGGTCGAGCAGTTCCTCGTCGCTTGTGTAGCTTTTGCCGAGAACCTCGTTCAGGCGCTGCCGCCCGTTGGCAGCGAGCATCTGCGGCTCGAGCGCATTTTGCTCACCCGTGCCGATGTGGATGGAGATGAAGTCGTGGGCCGTGTAGTCGGCGTAGCGCTCCGCCATCTTGCCGGCATCGCCGTCATTGTCGTTGACGACGGCGACAGGCTTTCTCAGCGGGACGGCGAGGTCTAGGAACCGGGCTGCTGAGAGGCCACGGACATTGATGATGTCCGCGCCGTCGGCGATCGGCATCTTGCCGTGCGCGTCGAGGTAGGCCCGCATGACGACGAGCTCATCCGAGGGCCCCTCGACCAGGATGGCGCGCTTCGCCAAGACCAGGCGCAGGGTGTCGTAGCCCGAGAGTTTCTTGAAGTAGTCAACGGTGCTGCTCGGCAGATCGACGATCCGGCGCCCACCCGAGGCCGACAATAGGATCAGCTCATCTAGGCCCAGCTTGTTGAGGATGTAGGCGCTGTGGGTGGTCACGAGGACCTGCTTGCCTTCGCACTTCTGGCTGATCTTGTCGACGAGTTGGTTGAGCGAGGTGAAAGACAGGTGATTTTCGGGCTCCTCGACCAGCACGACGTGTGTCTCAGGAATCTTCTCGTTGAGGGCAAGGAGGATCTTGAGGCGGCTCTGCTCACCTTTGCCGACGTACTGGAAAGGCAGCTCATCCAGGTGCGGCACCAGGTTGCGTTCCCAGCTGGCCCGCTGAGAGATGTCGATGGAGAGCGTCAGGTCTCGGTCGCTGATGTCGCCGCGGTCACCCGCCAGCTTCGTGTTGATATCCCGTACCGCATCAATCTCGGCGAACGTTTCACGGAGGCTGCGATACGACCGTGTCAGTTCCACACGCTCTCTTGCCGCAAGGTTCGCGCCGATGATGGACTGGAGATAAGCGTCTGCACCGCTTTGAAGCTTGATGGCGGTCGCATCGATCAGCGAGGCCCTCGCCGGCACGCCACGCTGGGTCACGGCGCTGCCGGCGAAGCTCAGCCATTGCGCCTGGTAGTACTCAGTAGGAACCCAGGCGATCCGCTGCGGGTCGGTGATGTAGGCCGCGTACTCATCAACGAAGTCGTCGTTGAACGCGATACGCATCTTGACACCTGGCGCGGGCTCTCGGAGGGAGTTGTTATCGCCCTTCAACGCCGCCAGGTCCTCGGTGTCGTCGAAGTACACCTCGATGAGGACCTCCGGTGGAACCGCGGGACCTCGCACACGTAAGGCAGCAATGTACTCGCGAGTTGCATGCTGGTTCACCAGAAACGGTGACAACTCGTTCGCGATCGTGGCGCCGTTTAGCCGTCCGGTTAACGCGAGGTTGAGCGCTTCCAGGACGTTCGACTTGCCGACGTCGTTGTCGCCCACGATCACGTTCATGCCCGGGTTGAGATCGAGGGTGAAGTTCCGGAACACCTTGTAGTTCTTGATGAAGATCTTCTTCAGCACGCATACACTCCCGAGGGGCGCCAGCGGGGTGCGTGCAATCGACAGCGCACGAACCTGCCTGGTCTGGCGTGGGCAATGCATCCTCCTCTGTAGATGCAAGCGTCCGTCGCACACCCTGTGCGACACGACTATCCGCGAAATTACCCCACGCGCTGCCTCCGCGAGCTAGCACCGACCCTGCGCCGAGTCTGCCGCAGGGCCCGGTCCGATGGTGGGTCGAACTCACGGCCCCGCCCTGTCAATGCCCCCATCTTCTGCCTCAAACACGGTGGGGGAGCAGCCTTGAGAGACGCCAAGATCCGCGACAGTGATCGGTTCAGGTCTGGCCGATATTTCGGGGGTAGCGTGGCCTCGCAAGCCGGTGAAGGATTGCGAGGTGCTCATCAACCCACTCCCAGGTGTAAGCCACAGGCCTTGCATTTCGTGCTGACCGACCTCCGCTTCCGCCATCACCAATCAGCAGGGCGGCGGCCAGGTCATCGCCAGCGAACGCGCCACTGCCTACCTAGCGTGGATGCAGGAAGCCCGCCGCCGACCGCGGAATTAGGTTTGGCCGGTGACCTAGAACGACTCGTCCCCACCAAGAGCTACAAGGTGGTGCTGTCCGCGCTCTCGTCGTTCACCGTGCATCCTTGCGGTGATCCGGTCGTCAACGCTCTGGTCAATCAGCAACTCACGGAGCGGGCGGACGATTTCCAAACCGGGGATCGACGACCTGCAGCAGCAGACGCAGCGGTTCGCAGGGGACGACGTCCTAGGCGATCGCCCAATGTAGGTGGCCGGTGGTGGGATGCGGTCAGGTCAGGCTGTTGAGGAGTTGGCCGGCCACGGCGTTGCCTCGACCGTGGAGGCGGGCGAGGAGTTGCCGTCCGTTGTCTGCGGTGGGGCCGGAGCCGCGCAGCGGGTTCGGGGTGCGAGTGGAGATGGTAACCAGGAACTCGGTGGCCGCGGTGTCCAACCGCTCGCTGGTGGGGTGAGAGGAACGTTCGCGATCGGCGAGCCAGCCGACGGCGTCGTGGACGAACCCTGCCGCGGCCGGCTCCCGGAAGAAGCGAACGGCCGCGTAGGCGAAGTCGTCGTGGCCCATGTGCTCGCCGAACCACGTCGACCACGCTGGCACGGCTGCGCGGAGGGCGGCTGTCTGTTGCTCGCTGACCGGCGAGTGCCCCCACTCGCTGAGGCCGGCGACGGCGAGCGCCAGGACGCCGGTGCCGGAGTAGCCCTGCCAGGTGTTGGCGGTGGTGGCGAATCCCAGCATGTCTGCAACCAGGGCGGGGAACGCTGCTGGACACGGGTCCTTCGTGCAGGCGGTTTTCCAGACCTGGCTGAGGTAGTTGCCCACCCAGGATCGTCCGGCGGCGCCGAGGGTGAGGATCGGCTCCCAGATCGTACGGGCCTGTGCGGCGTCGGCGCTGATCGTGACGCCGGCGAGAAGCCCAATAGCGCGACGTTCCTCGTCGTAGGGGTAGTGGGAGGAACGATTGGCGGCGTCGGTAGAGGCCAGCCCGGAGGCGATGAACGTCGCGAGGTCGGCGGCGAACTCGACCGCCCGGGCTCGCGTGGGCGTATCCGCCGCAGCAGTAAGGGCTGTGAAGTGCGGGCGGGAGGCGACGAGGTAGCCGAGGTCGAGGGTGCGCAGTATGCGGGAGCGGGCGTCGTGGGCGTCGGGGAATCTGGTCGCGATGGTGGCGTTGATCCAGTCCGCCAGCCGGGGCACCTCGGCGGGCAGGCTGCCGTCGGCGAAGGCGTCGAGTGCGGCCTCGGCGGCCGCCTCCAGCTCTGGGAGGCCGTCGATCGGGCCGTGGCCGGGCTCGTCGTCCTCTTGGTCCACGTCGAGTCCAGCGGCTTCCTCCGGATCGGTGTCGAAGTCGAAGTCGAGGTCGGCTTCCTGAAAGTATGGGTCGATGTCGTAGTGCGACCTCGACAGCCGTGCGAAGTGCAGCGTCAGGTGCTCGAGCCGGCGCAGGTCGTCGGCGAGGTGGGGGTATGCGGCGGCGAGTCGCATCACGGTGGTGACGGTGAGGCGGCGGGCACCGAGCAGCAGCCGCGCGATGGCCGCGCGAACGGTGACGTCGTCGGGGGTCTCGGCCCACAGGGCGGTGAGCGCTTCGGCGCAGAAGACGTCCCATTCATCGTCGGAGGGGCTGTCGGGGTATGCGTGGGACCACGTGTGGACCGGGTCGGTGAGGGGGCGCATGAGCACGGCCCGGCACCACTCATCGCGGTCGGGGTGGTTCCGCAGCCAGTCGCGGGCGCACAGCAACAGCCACGCCGCATACCCGCACCGCAGGTCCTCCACACCGCTGATGGAGCTCGGCGATTCAGCGTCCGGGAGGAGAGCGTCGAGTTGGGGTTGGACGGTGGCCCATTGTTCCTCGAGCTCGGTGTCGCTGGGGCGGACATGGTCGGTGATGTTGCGACGCATGGTGTAGGCGAACGTTAGCCAGCCGCGATCGCGGTCGAGGTGGTCCCGCATTTCGCGGGCCTCTTCCTCAAGGGCCCCCGGCGGGGTGTATACGAGGTAGTTTCTTCCGTCCGTGGCGCGGGCAGCGCGGTAGTTCGTGATGTCGGTCGTGGCAAGGATCACGCGCCACCGTTGTGCATCTGTCGCGGCCCAGCGCGCTCGCGCGGTGGTGAGCTGCTCGGTGAGCCGGCCGGTGATGAATGCGCCCAGGCACACCAGTTCCAGGAGCGGGGTCTTGCGGTGGTCCATGGTGTGCCAGTCGTGGGCTCGCCTCGCTCGGTTGGGATCCATGACGAGCGGGAGCACGTTGAAAGAGCGCATCTGCACGCTAATCTGGTCGCCGTCGAGGAGGTCGGCGCTGGTGATCAGGGGCGCGAGCGGGCCTTCCAGCAGTGCAGGAGTGTGGCGGGCGATATCGGCGAGTAGGCCCCACATCGCGACCGATCGGCTACCGATGAGCTGGACGAGGAGCGTAGTGATGTCGCGGCCGTCGTCTAGGGCCTGGTAAAGGTGGGCCTCCAGGGCCATCATCGCCGCCGCCAAGATGTCCGGAACCCGGTGGCCACCGCGGTTCCAGGCCAGGACGGTGGCGTCACCGACCAGCGCGACGGGCGCGCCGTCGATGAGCAGTTCGAACGCCGGCCGCTCCTGCGTGGGTCCCTGGCCGCCTGACACGGGGGCGTTGCGGGTGCGTCTCCAATGGGTGGTCGCGTGCTCGACGAGGGCGAGCACCACGTCGACACCCTGCGGTTCGGCGTTGACGAGCATCGCCCGGAACGGACCGCACTCGGGGATCGGATCGAAGGAGCGCGGGGCGCTGGCGATGCCGAGGCCATCACGCAGCCGGTGACGGACGTAACGGCGGTCGGAGTCGACGGCAGCCCGCAGCACCAGGTCCCGGGCCATCTGCGCGGACGCCGGCAGCAACGGCATCACGGTGTCGACATCCAGCAAGGCTGCACGGAGTCCCGTCTGCCCGCGACGCTGGCGGCCGCTGACCTGGCCGCTGTGCTCGAGCCGGCTGTCCATTGGGGGCAGCAGCGTATCGAGGAAGGTGGCGACGGCGTCGGGTTCGACCGCTCCGGCGGCGATGACGCACCGCCACAGCACCGGCTCGACCTTGTCGTCGAAAAAGCCTCCGCCGTCGATGTGCGCGACGATGTGCCGTCCGACCGCCAGGCCGATCACAGCAGCCTGATCACGGGCCGGCCACGTGTCGGGGGCGTGCCGCAGCCACAGGTCGGCGATCGCGGCGACCTCCGGGGCGGCCGAGGCGACTGCGGTCTCATGCTCCGCCGCCAGGACGCGTAGGACCGGCAGCCACAGCGGCCATACCGGCAGCCGCGACTGGGCGGCGGCGTACACCGCCACGTCCGGCATGTCGGCGAGCACAGTGATCCAACCGGAGTCCGTCACGGTCGCGGAGAACCTGAACCTGCGCAGCAGCCGTGCCAGCAGAGCGCTGTCGGCGGCGAGGCGCGACCACAGATCGCCCAGAAGCCGGTCGGCGTCGTGGGCGTAGAACACCGCGTCGAGGTACAAGTCCGCCACGAGCGGCTGGTCGGCGGCGTCCAGCGCGGACCGGTCGGCCTCCCACCGGTCGACACCGTGCTCGCGAAGCACGCCGGCGGCATACAGGCGGATCGCTCGGTGCCACGACGGCAGCGCCACCTTCTTTGCGATCACGCCGACGACGTCGTCACGGGAGCGCAGGTAATGCAACAGCGTCCAGTCGTCGAACAGATCGTGGGCGAAGGAAACCCGGCCGTCGACCTCGGTGAGGATCCCGTCGACGCGGAGCTGGTCGACCAGCCCAACGGCGTCGACCGGGAGGTCGTCCAGGGGAGTCTGGGCCCGCAGACGGTCGGCCTGCTCGACGGCGATCCGCCGCAGCAACGTCTGGCGGGCGGCGCCGTTCGGGCTCGCTCCGGCCAACCGCTGCCACCACAAACCAGCGATCGACGGCTCGTCACGGATAGCGGCAGCCGTAGCCCCGGGCACCCGCAGCACCAGGTCGAGGACCTTCGGGCGTCGCAGGACACCATGGAGCCCACCGGCGACGACCACCGCGGCCAGGTCCGGGTGCCCGCGCAACACCAGATTGACGTCGGCGTCAGACAGGTCCCCCATCACGAGCGGGGCGGCCTGCGGGCCGTTGGCCTGTACCAAGCGCTCCGACACTCGAGGGAACTCCGACTGCTGCGAGGTGATCAACAACCGGATCCGACCGCCGATGTCGGCCGTGAGGCGTGCCAGGGCGGCCGTCGTGGCGAACGGCTCGTCGGTGTAGACCCGGTCGAGGCCGTCAACGACGACGCGGACCTCTCCGGGGGCAAGCGTCAGGACTTCCTCCAGGCCCCGGGTCAGCCCGAGTCGCGCGCCGACGCCGGCCTCGAGGTCCGCGGCCGACAGCCAAACCGCCCGATGCGTGCCCGGGGCGGCCAGCCACCTCTTGGCCGCCACGGTCTTACCGCAGCCCGAAGGGCCGGACAGCACGTTGACCGCCCCGGCGTTGGCGAGCACGGCGGTCACGTCCTCACGGACCAGGATCACGTCGTCGCCGAGCCGGTCCCGGACCCGGGCCGTCATGTTGGTGGTGTGCGCGGTGAGAAGGCTCCAGTCAGGGGTGACATCCGGGCGCAGCTGGAACGCAAACTGCCCGCCCAGCCGGTCAGCCAGAAGCTGCCAGGTGACTGCCCCGCCGTTGGGCCGCAGGTCGGCGACCACCTTGAGCAGCGCCGTCCACAGGTCCGCAGCCCTCCCGGCTTGCTGCGGGACGAGCGCGGCGCGGCACCACCGGATCGCGTCCGCGATCGCCTGGGAGGTAGGAGTGAGGAAGTCTAGACGCAGAGGCAGAAGCAAGGCCAGCAGCCGGGCGGGAGAGGAGTCGACGTCGATCCCGTGCTGCTCGGCGAGCTCCGTCGGACACTTCGCCGACTCCCACAGCGAGCGCTTCGCCTCGTTGAACGCGCCAGGCACGCCGATCCGCGAGGCGATGCCAGCCTGGTCGGCCGCGGCCTCCCCGATCAGCTCCGCGAGCTCGACCCAGGTGCCCTGCGCCGCAGACCTTGACACCAGACCGACCCGGTCTGCAGCGCGCCGGAATCTGTCGGCAAGGATGTCGCGCCAGGCGGCCTCCACGAACTCCGGGTGCAGCCTGGCTCCGGTCAGCATGTCGAACGACTTCACCGACGCCGACCACCGCGGCCCACCGGCCGCGTCACCGGTGACGACCATGTCGTCGAGGAAAAACCCCGACGCACTGCCCTGGAACCGCACCTCCACCGGGACCGCGACCCCGACGCCCAGCGGCATCTCGCCAGCGGCCATCCCGGCGGCGAGCCACGCACCAACATGGTCTTCGAAATTGAAGCCGCCACCGCCCGTGATGAACGCCGTCGCCACCGTCCGCCCGGCCGACGCCTCTCTGCTCGACATCGCCTGAGGCTACCGGCCCGCACCCCACCCGGCCGTTCCACTGCCCGAGACGAGCCAGGCCACTTAGGACCAACGCGGTGTTGGGGCATTAGCGGGCGTTGCGGCGGCACCAGCCTCATGGCATGCACCTGGTAGCGGACCAGGCCGACGTCTCTTCACACGCTGCCTGGAAGCCGAGAGCGGCGGCGAGGTGCACCAGGGATGGGGTCGGCCGTGTCGGCGGCCCGCAGTCGCCAGCGAGACCGTTGGCCGCCCCGGCCGCAAAGTCGGCTGTCGGATATGCCCATTCCGGCGGATGGCACAAATGGCACAGCTTTCCTGGATGGCATTGTGCCATCTGTGCCATAGTCGGTTCATGACTCCGATCCCGCTGTCCCAATGGGCCGACCAGAACGGCGTTCCGCGCCGTACCGCCTACAACTGGGCGAAGAACGGCAAGCTCAACGTGCCGATCCATCGCACCCTTACCGGCCGCCTGGTCGTGCTCGACGACGACGAGACGCTCGGTGATGCCCATCCGTTCGTGGCCGCCTATGCCGAGGCGCTGAGCCTGCCCGTCGGCGTGCACTCCGGCGACCTGCATCACTCGCCGGTCCTCGAGGCTTGGGGTGTGGACCTGTATGACACGGTCGCCGACGACTTGCGTCCCGTGGTGCTGCAGCTGGCACTCGCGGCGGCGTGCGCCCGCCCGAAGCGGGACGCGTGGTGGCGACTGACTGACTGGCTCGGGCGCGTCGAGCTGGCCGACTGGTACACCTCGACCGGCTTCCCCGAGGTAGCCGCGCTCATCAGCGGGCGGCGGCCGATCACCGACCAGGACAGCTACCTCGACTGGTGGCCGTGTGGCGTCGGCTCGCACGAGTTCTGGCAGGACTTCGACGCCGCCGCGGCGCAGGCCGTCGCCACTGCCGGGCTCGGCCCGTCCGAGCACAATGACGCGGTCGCGTGGCTCACCGAGTCGGCTCTGACAGACAACATCGCGATCGCCGGGCGCCGCGAGAGCCTGCGCAACCGGCTCGACAAGCTGGCCGGCAGCACCACCGACCACGAGCAGATTCCCACCATCCCTGACCGTAGCGACCTGTGGAGCCTGCGCGGTATGTACCCCGAGCCGGCCTGGGCCATCGCCCGTCCCCACGCCCGACGCACCGCGCAGAGCATCTGCGCCATCGTTGGCTGGGATCCCGAGAGCCCGGCACCGCCCGACGGACACCCGCTGCGCGAGATCGGCTACCGGGCCTGCCTGCACGCCAGCGAGGCCGCTCTCGTCCCATACGTGCACGACGCCCACCTGCGCGAGATCGACGCCTTCCGTCGTGTCGCCCTCGGCAAGCCGTGGCAACTCATCACGTCATGAGGAATCCGCGACGGTGGGCGATTCGGTCAGCCATATGGAGAGCAGCACGTCACACTGCGAACCATCGGTCGCGTAGTGCCGCTGATCGAACTCTGGGGTTTAGTCAAGTCAGGGTCTGAGTCCAGTCCCGGCCACGCTGGTGTCTCTGTCGGCTACCCGTCACGCTCTGGCGAGCAGCACCTTCTCGTAGTGCGATGATCAGATGGGGCGGGCACCAGGGGAGTACCGTCGCGAGTCCGCTGCCCTGCTGGGCACGATCGCCGTCGGTCTGGCTATCAACATCGTGACGGCGCGAACGGACAACTGGCATGGGCCGTGGCTGTTTGTCCTTGACTACGCCTACCTGTGGCTCCCGCTTTGCGTTGTCCTGTGGCTCGGCTGGCGATACTTCCTGCACCGCCGTACGGCGGTCACGTGGCAGAGCGCGGAAAGCCCGTACCCTGGCCTCACGCCGTTCACGGTGGAGCGGGCGGGTGTGTTCTTTGGCCGCGACCGCGAGGCAAGCGACGTGCTGCACCGGCTGGAGCGCTCGGGGTCGGCGCCAGCGACGCGGATCGTCGCTATCGTCGGTCCGTCGGGAGTGGGCAAGTCATCGCTGATCCGCGCGGGCATCATCGCTCGACTACCACGGCGGTGGACTGTGGTGGGTCCGCTTCGCCCGGCTGCCGATCCGTTCATGAGCCTCGCCGCTGCATTGGCGGACGGCCCGACCGCTGTGCTGCAGACGGCGCGGCTGTTGCGCGAAGAAGCCGTCTCCCCGGAAGCCCCACTGCAAGTTGTGCCGAGCTTTCTCAGCGTCGCCCGCGGACCCGTGGTGCTCGTTGTCGACCAGGCCGAGGATCTGTACACCCTGACCGACGAGCAAGATCGGGCCCAGTGGTGGAGCCTGCTGACCCGGACGCTGACGGTGCTGCCGGAACTGCGCTTGCTGGTGGCGATCCGGCCCGAATTCCGCCGCCGGCTCACCGATCAGCAGGCCGGCTTCATCACCCGACCGGTAGCCATCGGTCTGCTGGATCCGGCCCGCATCCGACAGGCCATCGCGGGGCCCGCCCGGGCTGCAGGAGTCACGTTCGAGGACGACCTCATCGACCGCATGACCGCCGACGCCACGGTCGGTGACGCGCTTCCCCTGCTCAGCCACCTGCTACAACGCCTGCACCTACAGTCCGACCGCCAACACATCACGGTGGCCCAATACGAACAGGCCGGCGAGGTGGGCGGCGCCATCGCAGCTCACGCCGAGCAGATCTACGAATCCCTCACCGCGCGCTACCCCCAACACGCCGTCGACTCTGCTCTGCTGCACGGCGTCGGCTTGGAAGGCAAGGAAACCGTACGACGGACGATCCGCCGAGCCGACCTCGATACCACCGCCACCCACATCCTCGAAGAGTTCAGAGCAGCTCGCCTGATCATCGACGTCGACGACGGCACCTGCCTCGAACTGACCCACGACGCACTATTTCGCCAGTGGCACCGACTCGCCGCTCTGATCAACGCCAACGAGGAGCGCCTGCACCGCATCACCCGGCTCGAACACCGCGCGGCAGCATGGCAAGCGAACCCACAGACAGACGACCTCATACGCGGCCAAACGCTCGCCGATGCCCTCGCGCTGGCAGCCGAGGTGACTCTCTCCACCGCAGCCCGCCAGCTACTCGACGCCTCTCAAGAGACCGATCACCAGGACCGCGCCCGACAGTCCCAGCGCGTTGCCGAGTTCGCGCAACAGGTGCGCCGACAGGACCACGAACTGGCCGTGGCGCTCGCCCACACCGCGCTACACGAGTTGCCACCCACGCCGGCAGCGACGCTGACACGATGGGCCCTGACCGCCACACCCCGAACAAGGCGCCTCCCCATCGGACACACCACCGGCATCACCTCCGCGGTCTGGCTGCCCGACAACCAAGGACTGCGCACCGCCGACAAGATGGGCCGCGTCTGCACCTGGGACGACACCGGCCGCCTTACCGGGGTCGCCTTCGCTCCTGACTCAGAAGCGTGCGGTCACACCCTGCTCAGTTCCACCGGGACCCTTGCCCTCACTGAGCACGATCGGGGCCTCATGCTGTGGCGCGTCGCGGACGGCCGCAACCTGGGCAGGCGAAGAGGGGGTCTCCCGACATCGTTCGACTCGTTCTCGTGGGGCGGTGACCTGTGCTTCGCGGGAACGTTCGACTACCGAACCGTTGACGTCTATCGCTTGGATGATGACGTCCCAGGGTTGGTTACGAGCGTCCCTGCCACAAGTGTTCACGCCACAGCATGGTCTCCTCAAGGTGACCGGCTGGCCATCGCCTCAGATGATCTGCTGCTCGTGATCAGCATCGGCGAGCAGACGTCGGAGATCCTGCGACAGCAGGTAGCGTGGTCAAACCCGGTATTGTGCTGGGCGCCCGACGGAATCCGCCTCGCGGTCTCAGCCGCTCCGGCGTTCTCAATGCGCCGCTCTGCGATCCTCACACGGGAACGCCGCACTCTGTGGATCTACGACACCGATACCGGCCAGGCCGCCGAAACCGCGCCCCCCGGCTTGGCCGAAGCAATGGCGTGGTCGCCCGTCGAGGATGTCATCGCCTACGCCGTGCGTCGAACACGACACCAACACCGCGTGGCGCTGATCGACGTCGCCACGGGACGGACAGTCGAGCGGCGGGCACGCCCTCACCAAATCAGCACGATCGCTTGGTCCTCCGATGGCAAGCGAATCGGCCTGGGAAGCTCATTCCAAAAGGTAGAGGTCTGGGATGTTGTCGGCCGAAGCTTCCGCCGCCTGCCCACCGGAAGCCTGCGAGAAGTGTCATGGTCGCCGAAGCACAAACGAGCCGCCGTAAAGCGAACGGGAACGACGCCGGAGATCATCGAAACGGACGACGCGACGCTGCCGCTGAGGCTCGGAGACGACGACTGCATGTCGATCGCCTACTCGCCGCTAGGTGACCTGGTCGCCACCGCCGTGCAAGAACAGGTCACGGTGTGGGACGCACAATCCGGTGTCCTGCGAGCACAGTGGGGCGCTCGTCCACGACCAACCCCGAAACACACAACGACATTGACGCCATTACCGTGGGTTTACGAACTTGCCTGGTCCGGCGACGGCTCACGGCTGGTCGTCCACACGCATTGCTTCTTCGGCAGAACGCTACCCGCCCTCTCAGTGTGGGACGTGGCCAAAGCGCAGCGCCTAGCAGTCCTCGACGGAGGCGAAGAAAGCAAGGGAACGCTCACCTGGTCCCCAGACTCAGGCCTTATAGCGGCGGTCGTCAGCAAACACAACGTGAGCTTATGGCGAGGAGACGACTACACCCTCGCCCATCAATGGCGAACCGAAGGTGACGGCGAGGTAGCGGCCCTGGCCTGGTCGAATGACTCCACCGGACTCGCTGCCGCCGTCGGCAACCAGATCGAGATCTGGAATGTGGCGCAGCAGCACGTAAGCATGCGTTGTGTCGGCCACACAGGTGCCGTCCGTCAACTCAGCTGGTCACCCGAGGGAAACCTGCTAGCATCCATCAGCGACGATGAAACGCTGTACATTTGGCACACCAAAGACGGGCGGCCCCTCGGCGTGCTCGACACGCCAGACGGGATAGTTCGCGGTCTGTCCTGGCAAGACACCCTCATTGTCACCTACAACGACGGCAGGATCCTAAGCTGGGACGTATGCGCTGACCACGCGAAGCGCTCGGTCGAAGACCGAGAACCGCGAGAGCTGACTGCCGAAGAACGTGAGCGATACGGGCTGCCGTCAGCGTCGACCGACTGAGACTCGCCGGGACGCGAGCGGGTCGGCTCCAGCCTGATGGCCACGCGTTCAAACCTGCCACTCGATGATAGAGCGGGCACAAGACAAGCAGCGACCCAATGTGCCCGAAACTGCTATGCATGGTTGCGGTAGGTAATGAGCGTGCGGGCTTGAGTCAACCCTGACCGTGCCGTAATCTATAAGCATGTGCACCCGTAATGGAGCACAGGTGATACGTGCAAGAGTTCGAATCCCCCCTCGGACACAAATTTGAAGCATCCCTGCTGTATTTGACGTACTGGTGGTCAAGCCCGCTTGACCACGCGGAAAGTATCTCCGCGACAGTCTCGACGAATGCGACGCTCGGCGGCGGTGACCGCCGTGGCTGATATGGCCGTTGCTCCTCTTATTCCACCGTTGACGCCTCCCGAGCAGGGCGAGGGGAATGGTCGGCGGCCAGGCGCGCTGCGGCGACCACCATTGCCCCTGCCTGACCTTCCAGCAGCCCGGGAAGGCGCGTCGGTCTACGGCCTGGCTGCTATCGATGTCAGTGGCCGGATCGCTGATCGAATGATCGTCCGTGCTCTCGGATGGGGCTGCGGTACGCGCCTTCAGATCCGCGAGAGCGCCGGCCTCATTGTCGTCCGTCTGGACCCGCAGGGCGTCTTTACCCTGACGGGTCAAGGTCATCTACATCTGCCGGCAGCCGTTCGAAAATGGTGCGGCCTCAAGCCTGGCGACCGGTTGCTGCTGGCGGCGGACCCCATTGCCGGCGTGCTTGTCGTGCATCCACCCGCAGCCTTGGATGCGGTGGTCGCTCAGATTCACGCTGCAGCTCTCGGTGGTGAGCAGCATGAGTGACATGGCGAGCGAGGCCGAACTTGATGCCGCTCGGTTGTTGCTCGCGAGGATGGGCATCTCGCCCGCTGACCTCATTGAGGCGGCGACGAAGCGTCCGCAAGCGCCGACGTTCGCAGATTACGTACCGATCGTGTCGGCGGCGGTCAGCGATGGAACCCGACGTGCCTACGGATCGTATTGGAAGCGGGTCTTGGAACAGTGGGGGCAGATCCTTCGACTCGGCGATGGCCCTGCGAAGGCCCGCGTCGATGTCGCGGGTGATGTAGAGCGGAACCTACACCGCCGTGCCGCACGCCTGACGACACGCGCTACCCGCGCACGGCTCCCGGCCAACGGCCGCCGGGAAGCTTCGAGTAGTCACCGACCTGCGTCGCGATGTCCCGGACGTTACCCAACGCGTCAACGAAACGCTCACCGATCCGCAGGAGGGTGTCCGGGACTGGCTGGCCATTCTCACCCAGCGGGATCAGTCGTTGACTTCATACTTCCGCTCTTGGCCTGCGCCGAGGTTTCTGCCACCATCGATCCCATGGCGATCAAGGGGCCACTACGGACGACGGACTCGGTGGTGATGGCCACTCCGGCCGCAGAGCGGTTGGGTGCCCGATACTGGCGGCTGTGGTCGGCGTCGGCGGTGTCGAACCTCGCCGATGGGATCGTCAAGATCGGTCTGCCGTTGGTTGCCATTGGCTACACCAACTCGCCGGCGTTGGTCGCCGGGGTGGCGCTTGCGTTCAGCCTGCCGTGGCTGTTGTTCGCACTGCCGGCCGGCGCACTCGTCGACCGACTCGACCGGCGTCGGGTCATGCTCGGCGCGAACACTGTGCGCGCGATCCTGGCTGGTGCGCTGGCCCTGGCCATCGCGCTCGACATCAGCTCGATCTGGCTGCTCTATGTGGTGGCGTTCGGCGCCGGTGTCGCCGAAACCCTTTACGACACCTCGGCCCAGTCGATCCTGCCGCAGCTTGTGCCGCGCGAACTGCTGCCCCGGGCGAACGGGCGGCTGAACGCCGCCGAGCGGACCGCCAATCAGTTCATCGGCCCTCCGTTGGCCGGCTTTCTGGTGGCCGGGGGCACCGCTGTAGCCCTGGCCGGGCCGGCGGGGCTCTGGGCGGTTGCGGTTGGAGCATTGTTCGTGGTGGGCGGACGGTTCCGGGTCGAGCGAAAAGGCTCTGCCAGCCTGCGCGCCGACATCGCCGAAGGGCTGCGCTTCCTCTGGCGGCACCGGCTACTGCGAACCTTGGCGGTAATGGTGGGCGGCAGCAACTTCGCCACGAGCGCGGTCTTCGGTGTGCTGGTGCTCTACGCCGTCGGCCCAGGCTCGGCGATCGGGCTCAGCGCGCCCGGATACGGGCTCCTGCTGACCGCTCTCTCCGCCGGCATCGTGCTCGGGTCGCTGCTCGCCGCGCGGATCGAGCGCTGGTTCGGCCGAGCCCGCGCGCTCGGTGTCTCCGTGGTTGCCTGCGCCGGGATTGTCGGCGTACCGGCACTCAGCACCAACCCGTTCGCGGTTGGCGCGGTCTTCTTCGTCGGCGGGATCCTCCTTTCCATCTGGGACGTGATCACGGTGTCGTTGCGCCAGCGGGTTACCCCGGACCACTTGCTCGGCCGGGTCAATAGTGGCTACCGGCTGGTCGCGTGGGGCAGCCTGCCGCTCGGTGCCGCTGCCGGTGGCCTGTTGGCCGAGTTGTTCGGCCTCCGGGCGGTCTTTGCGATCATGGGTGTTCTGACGCTTACCTTGCTGCTCGGCATGCTTCGGGTCACTGACGCCGCCATCCACGCCGCCGAACGCGACGCTGGTATCTAACCGCTCGCATACCCGGTTGATGTGACTGCCGGCCGGCCGGGTGGGTCGGCTGGGTGACGACAGTTGTGAGCACTGCCGGACCTCTGTCAGCTTTGCCCGGCTACTCGCGCAGCTGATCGGCGGTTACAGAGGTCGAAAGGCTGACGGTCGTCGGCGTGTCTGCGTGATCTGCGTCGATGGTTTCGGTAGGCCGGAGGCATGAGGTATCCGGCTGGTGGTGGCATGAACGCGGCAGCCCGGGTCCGGCGTGAGAAAGTCCGGATGCAGGCCGCGGCCATGTTCGAGGAGTCCAAACCGTCCACGCAGATCGCTTCTGAGCTGCGAGTTTCCCCAAAGTTGGTCCGGGAGTGGCGACGTCGCTGGGCTGCCGGCGGTACTACGGCTCTGGCATCGTCGGGGCCGGGTGGTCGGACTGCAAGCTCTCCGAAGAGCAACTCGGCGAGCTTGCCGACCTGCTCGACCGGGGGCCGGTTGAGCAGGGCTGGCAGGACGCCCGGTGGACTCTGGCGTGGGTCGTCGAGGTGATCGAACGCCGTGTCGGCGTCTCCTACACGCTGCGCGGGGTGTCCTACCTGCTGCATCGCATCGGCTACAGCCAGCAGGTCCCGACCCGACGGGCGATCGAACGCGACCCCGAAGCGATCGCGACCTGGCACCGCAGGCGGTGGCCGTCGGTAAGAGGTTAGCCGCGGCCCGCGGCGCCTGGATCTGCTTCCAGGACGAGGCCGGCCAGGTGCTGCGCCCGCCGGTGGCCAGAACCTGGGCACGCCGCGGCCGCACACCCGTCGTGGAGATCTCCGGTAAGGGCTCCGGCCGGGTGTCGATCGCCGGCCTGGTCTGCCTCAAGCCCGGCGAACGCGGCAGCTTCAGCGAGGACGACTACATCGCCTTCCTCGACCAGGCTCACCAGCGGTTACGTACACCGATCGTGCTGATCTGGGACAACTTCAACACCCACGTCAGCCGCCGCATGCACGCCCTGATCGCGGCCCGGCCGTGGCTGACCGTGATCCGGCTGCCGTCGTACGCACCCGATCAACCCGACCGAAGGAGTCTGGCGATGGATGAAACGCGGCCTGACCAACATCGCCGCCCACGGCGTCGACTACCTCGCCGAACTGGTCAAACACCGCCTTGTCGGCTCCGCCTGAAAACTGACCACGTGGTTCCGGCTGAATCGGGACCACCTCCTGAAGCATCGGGAGGTGCTGAGCGTGGAGGACTGGGCAGAGATCCGGCGTCTGCGGCGGTCGGAGGGCATGGCGATCCAGGCCATCGCACGGCGGTTGAGGATGTCTCGCAACACCGTGAAGAAGGCCCTCGCTAGTGATGAGCCGCCGCGGTATCGGCGGGCGGCGAAGGGCTCGATCGTGGACGCGGTCGAGCCGCAGATTCGGGCGTTGTTGGCGGAGTTCCCGGACATGCCGACGACGGTGATCATGGAGCGGGTCGGGTGGACCCGCGGCAAGACGGTGTTCTGTGATCGGGTGCAGCAGCTGCGGCCGTTGTTCCGGTGCCCTGACCCGGCCCAGCGGACGGAGTATCTGCCGGGTGAGCTGGCGCAGTGTGATCTGTGGTTCCCGCCGGCGGACGTGTCGTTGGGCTTCGGGCAGGTCGGTCGGCCGCCGGTGCTGGTGATGGTGTCGGGGTATTCGCGGTGGTTGTCGGCGGTGATGATCCCGTCGCGGCAGTCGGCGGACCTGCTGGGCGGGCACTGGACGCTGATCTCGGGGTGGGACCGGACGCCCAAGGCGCTGGTCTGGGACAACGAGTCCGCAGTCGGGCAGTGGCGGGCTGGACGGCCGCAGCTGACGGAGGCGATGAACGCCTTCCGCGGCACCCTCGGCATCAAGGTGATCCAGTGCCGGCCGGCGGACCCGGAGGCCAAAGGCCTGGTCGAGCGGGCCAACGGCTATCTGGAGACCTCGTTCCTGCCCGGCCGCCGGTTCGCCTCACCGCAGGACTTCAACACCCAACTCACCGAGTGGTTGGTGCGGGCGAACAACCGCCAGCACCGCATGTTGGGCTGCCGACCCGTGGACCGGTGGGACGCCGACCGGGCCGCGATGCTGTCGCTGCCGCCGGTCGCGCCGGTGGTTGGCTGGCGGCAGACCACACGCCTTCCTCGGGACCATTACGTCCGGTTGGACAGCAACGACTACTCGGTGCACCCGGCGGCGGTGGGCCGACGAGTGGACATCGTCGCTGACGCCGACCGGGTGCAGGTGTTCTGCGACAGCCGCCAGGTCGCTCGGCATGACCGGTGCTGGGCGAAGCATCAGAGCATCACCGATCCCGCTCACCGCCAAGCCGCCGCCGATCTGCGAACAGCGGCCCGGCAGACACCGGCGACGGCGGTCACGACTGAGGTGGAGCACCGGCGGCTGGCCGATTACGACCGCATGTTCGGCCTGGATGAGGTGGCCGCCTGATGGCCGCGAAGACCAGCCGCAACGTCGCATCCGAGATCGCGTTCCTCACCCGCGCCCTGAAGGCGCCGTCCCTGGCCGCCTCCGTCGAGCGCCTGGCGGAGCGGGCCCGGGCCGAGTCCTGGACGCATGAAGAGTTCCTCGCCGCCTGCCTGCAACGTGAGGTCGCCGCCCGCGAAGCCCACGGCGGTGAGGGCCGTATCCGGGCAGCGAGGTTCCCGGCCCGCAAGAGCCTGGAGGAGTTCGACTTCGACCACCAACGGTCGTTGAAGCGGGAGACCATCGCTCACCTCGGCACCCTCGACTTCGTGGCATCGAAGGAGAACGTGGTGTTCCTCGGTCCGCCCGGCACCGGCAAGACCCACCTGTCCATCGGCCTGGGGATCCGGGCCTGCCAGGCCGGCCACCGGGTCGCGTTCGCCACCGCCGCCCAATGGGTGTCCCGCCTCGCCGACGCTCACCACGCCGGCCGCCTCCAGGACGAGCTCGTGAAGCTCGGCCGGATCCCGCTGCTGATCGTCGACGAGGTCGGCTACATCCCCTTCGAGGCCGAAGCCGCGAACCTGTTCTTCCAACTCGTCTCCAACCGCTACGAACGAGCCAGCCTGATCGTCACCAGCAACAAGCCCTTCGGCCGGTGGGGCGAAGTGTTCGGCGACGACGTCGTCGCCGCAGCCATGATCGATCGCCTCGTCCACCACGCCGAGGTCATCTCGATGAAGGGCGACAGCTACCGACTCAAAGACCGCGACCTCGGCCGCGTCCCCGCAGCCGGCAAGACCAACGACTAAAGATCAACCAGATCGAGGTGGTCCAGTTTCAGCCGGACCACGGTGGTCCCGTTTGAGGCGGCGTTGACACGCCTACGCGCCTGCCAGCAACAGACCGATCTCCTCGCCGGCTTCTTCGCCAACACCGGCATGACCCTCGACCCCGAACCACCGTGATAGCCCGAACCTCAGCCTTTCAACCTCTGTAGTCGTTCCCCGAAAGGGGGACTGTACAAATAACGGCTGATCGACCGATCAAGGGAGAGACGCCAGATGACGACCGAGATCACCTCGGGGCAGGAGCCGGCTGCCGGGCCGGCGGATGCGGTCACGGATGAGCAGTTGATCGCGATGCTGGTCGATCGGGCTCGTGGTGAGGGGCTGAAGCTGACCGGTGAGGGTGGACTGCTGCAGCAGCTGACCAAGCGGGTCCTCGAATCGGCACTGGACGGTGAGATCACCGATCATGTCGGCTACGACAAGCACGACGCGGCAGGTCGGGGCAGCGGGAACACCCGTAACGGCAGCCGAACCAAGACCGTGCTCACCGACGTCGGGCCGGTCGAGGTCAGAGTCCCCCGGGACGCGGCGGGCACGTTCGAGCCGCAGATCGTGCGCAAGCGGCAGCGCCGCTTGACCGGCGTCGACGACATGGTCTTGTCGCTGTCGGCCAAGGGCCTCACCCACGGCGAGATCGCCGCCCACTTGGCCGAGGTCTACGGCGCTGAGGTGTCCAAGCAGACCATCTCCACCATCACCGACAAGGTCATGGACGGCATGGCCGAGTGGCAGAACCGGCCCCTGGACCGGGTTTACCCGGTCGTGTTCATCGATGCCATCAACGTCAAGATCAGGGACGGTCAGGTCGCGAACCGGCCGATCTACCTGGCCATGGCGGTCACCGTCGACGGCCACCGGGACATCCTCGGTATCTGGGCCGGTGACGGCGGCGAGGGCGCCAAGCACTGGCTGCACGTGCTGACCGAGTTGAAGAACCGCGGCGTGGCCGACGTGCTGATGCTGGTCTGTGACGGGCTCAAGGGACTGCCCGAGGCGGTGGAGACGGTGTGGCCGCGCACGATCGTGCAGACGTGTGTGGTGCATCTGCTGCGCAACTCGTTCCGCTACGCCGCGAGGCAGGACTGGGACAAGATCGCCAAAGCGCTGCGGCCGGTCTACACCGCGCCGACCGAGGACGCCGCCACCGAACGGTTCCTCGAGTTCGCCGAGACGTGGGGCCGCAAGTATCCGGCGATCGTGAAGCTATGGGAGAACGCTTGGGCGGAGTTCGTGCCCTTCCTCGCCTTCGACGTCGAGATCCGCAAGGTCATCTGCAGCACGAACGCGATCGAGTCGGTCAACGCCCGTATCCGCAAGGCCGTGCGAGCTCGTGGGCACTTCCCGAACGAGCAAGCCGCCTTGAAGTGTGTCTACATGGCCTTGATGAGCCTCGACCCGACCGGCGCGGGCCGCCGGCGCTGGACCATGCGCTGGAAGGCGCCCCTGAACGCCTTCCAGATCGCCTTCGAAGGCCGGCTCACCCCGGCCAACAACTGACCACCTCAACAACCAAGATCAGCCGTTAACTTGACACTCCCGGCCCAGGCCGCCAACGCCGATGTGGACGCAGCTGTCGCCGCCGCCCGCACGGCGTTCGACAACGGGCCGTGGCCGCATACGATCCCGGAGGAGCGCCAAGAGGTCATCCGCCGCTACGACGCGTTGCGCGCGGCGCGGGCCGACGAGATTGCGGCAGCGATCTCGGCCGAGAACGGATCGGCCGGCTGGTTCACGAAGGCCGGCCAGCCTTTCCTGACCCGGCAGGTCAACGCCTACCTCAAGGCGGCCGAGGAGTTCGGCTGGGAAGAGGTCGTCGAGCCCTCCGACCCCGCGGTGGCTTTCGACACCATCGTTCGGCGCGAGGCGATCGGCGTGGTCGCTGCGGTCATCCCGTGGAACTCGCCGTTCTCCGCCGCCACCGCCAAGCTGGTCCCCGCGCTGTTGGCCGGCAACACCGTGGTACTGAAAGTCTCCCCGGAGAACTCGCTGAGCATGATGCTGCTTGCCGACCTCTGGCACGAGGCCGGCCTCCCCGATGGTGTGCTCAGCATTCTCCCGGCGGACCGGGAGACCAGCGAATACCTCGTCTCGCACCCGAACGTTGACAAGATCTCGTTCACTGGGTCGACCCGGGCCGGCCGTCGTATCGCCTCGATCGCCGGGGAGCACCTCAAGCGGGTTGGCCTGGAGTTGGGCGGCAAGTCCGCCGCCATCATCCTGGCCGACGCCGACCTGCCCGCCGTGATGCAGGGGCTGCGCTTCGGTTCCCTGGGCAACAACGGCGAAGCCTGCATCCTGCAGACCCGGATCCTGGCGCCGCGCAGCCGCTACGACGAGGTCGTCGCGGCGCTGAAGGAGATGGTGGAGTCGCTGAAGGTCGGAGATCCGTCAGAGCCGGACACCTTCGTCGGCCCGATGATCCGGCCGGACCAGCAGCACCGCGTGATCGACTACATCAAGCTGGGTATCGCGGAAGGCGCCCGCCTGGTGACCGGTGGCCCCGAGGTGCCCCAGGGCCTGGAGCAGGGCAACTACGTCACCCCGACCGTCTTCGCCGATGTCACCAACAACATGCGCATCGCGCAGGAGGAGATTTTCGGCCCGGTCCTGGCCGTGATCGCCTACGACGACGAGGACGAGGCAGTGCGGATCGCCAACGACTCCGACTACGGTCTCTCCGGCGGAGTCTGGACGACGAGCCCCCAGCGGGCACTGGACATGGCCCGCCGACTGCGCACCGGCACTGTCACACTGAACGGCTCGCCGATTAGCTTCGATGGCCCGTTCGGCGGCTACAAGGCCAGCGGCCTCGGTCGCGAGTACGGCCAGGTCGGCCTGACCGGCTACATCGAGCACAAGACGGTCACCCGCCTGCGGTGAACAGCCGACGGCGGGATTTGAATCGCTGGTAGGCCCCGGTCCCCGCCGGCCGCATCCGTGGCGCTCACCACCTGCGCCCCCGGCTCGGCCGCAGGCAAGGTGCCCCAACTCCTCGCGACTTTCGTCGGGCAGGAAATCCAGTGCCAGGCCCCGGAGGATATAGCCGAGCGGCGGCGCGCAGGTCTCCTTCGAGGATTAGGGCGCCCGCCGCCCGTTCCCGCTCCTCCCGAGGCTGGGCCGCTGAACTCCGACAGATGGTCAGCACGGGTACTTTTCCTGGCCGACAACGAAGTGGCGCCACGGTGGCGGCCGGCTTGGTGGTCTTGGTCGGGCGTCGGTGGGGGCGCCCGATGGGATATCCGGCTGATAGCGGTGCCGGCGACCGCCCGTCTGGTTCAGGGACGGGCGCGGTTGGCCGTTGACCTGACGGCGCGGCATCGCGACCTCTTGGCGGAAGGCCAACAGTTCCGCGAGCACAGCCTGTCGCATCGGGCCGCGCAGAGCCGGGCTCCGAACATGCAAACCGACCAGATTGATCAGTGGAAACGCCATGACCACGCCGGTGCCTCATCCATGTCGATCCACCCGTGCAACTACGGCGGCGCCGGCTCCGTCGGTGGCCGACACGGACGCAGCCGCATGATCACATCATCGGCAGGGCTAGCGCATCTACTGAACGCCCCGCGGTGGGGCATCGAGCCGGATGGCCGGGTCAGGCGCGTCCGGGTCTTCGAGGATGTCGCACACTGGGTCCCGCTCAACCGCGGCTGTCACATCCGCAAGGAAATCGACCAGCTTCGTAGTCTTCCCGATCGCATCCTGACTGAGAGGCACGCTCGCATGCACCCTCTGTTAGTTGACAGGCAACGTCACAGACTGCGCTGCCTACAAGCAAGATCACAACGGTGAGGCTGTGCGTGCAGCATGAGTGAACGGTCCGAGCAGGGGTGCGGCCAAAATCGGGCACCCGTCGCCACCTCACCTCTGCGGTGTTCGCGGGCGGTGCCGCGATAGTCTGCAACGGATGAAGCCGTCGGCTCGAAGGTGAGGCTTGCCCGATGGGTATCAGCTATGAACCGATGAGTCTGGCCAGGTTGGCCACCCATCTGGTGTCCGCGGACACCGACCAGACTCGCTGGAAGCTCGTATGGGAGTTTCTGGAGGAGTACCGCTGGGAACCCGCCGAAACCAGGGTCGACCTGTTGAAAGATGAGCCCGGGCTAACCGGAGACCCACGGTGGGACGCGCTGCTTGCCTCGCTCGCGGAGCACCTACTAGCTCAGGCAGATCTTGCTCCGCCCGCATGGGTCGACGCACGTGTTCTGCGCCGGGCATGGTTCCCGGCCGAACTGGCCATCCACCGGGCCGACGCCCTGGCATGGGCCCCGGCTGCGTTCCGGAAGCACGGTGTTTACCTCTCCGTTCACGACCTGGCCGCGGCGTGAGCGGATCAGACGGCGTCCTCATGGGGCGCGCCGAACTCGAACGCGCGTTCGCTCACCTGGGCGACCGGCTTGTCCGCCGCGGAGTCGTCGCTGACATCTTCATTGTGGGTGGTGCCGCGATGGCGCTCGCCTACGACGCGAAGCGGGTGACCAGGGACGTCGACGCGATGTTCGTCCCGCACGGAGTCGTCCTCGATGAGGCGCGTGCAGTGGCCGACGAACTGGGCCTACCGCCGTGGTGGCTCAACGAGCAGGCCAGCGTGTATGTCTCCGGCAAGGACGACCCGAGCAAGCGGCGAGTCTTCGATCACCCTGGCCTGCGCGTGATGGCCGCCTCTCCGGAGCACATCTTCGCGATGAAAGCGCTCGCGGCGCGAACCCGCGACGTGGACGACCTTCGCACCCTGGCGGCGCTGGCCAAGGTAACGACGGTGGACGACGCTATACGTCTGTGTGCCGACTTCTACCCCGACGAAGCGATCTCGCCACGAGCATTGGGAGTTATCCGCGAACTTTTCGGATGATTCGGACCCCTGGCAGCGCGGCGGTCAACGTGATCACTTCCGATGGCTCAGGCCTCTAAGCAGGATCCTCACCTGTTCGCCGAAAGCGCGTGAAACGTGACCGTAAAGCGCGGCGCTTGCTCAGAATCCTATCTGCGGTTGTTCGCCTCGGACATGGAACAGTTGGTGCCGTCGGGGGAGAGGTGCTTCGGGAATCTGCCGTTCCTGTTCAGCGTCAGGGACGTGCGACGGCAGGATGGACAGATCTGACGGCCGTGGCCGTCTACCGCAGCTCCGACACCGCAGCGGTCCGGCGACTCATCCGGATCCAGACCCTCGCCCGGGCGGTGCGAGCGCAGATCTGCGCGTTGCGGGAACACCTCGTTGCATGGCGTTGGTCGGGGCTGGATGCTCTGGCGCTGTGCGCGGTTGTGGTGAATTTCAGGATTCGGCAAAGGCGGTGAACCTGGTGCGCTCGCTACCGAAGAACGCGAGCGGCACGGGTTGCCGTCAACGCCGGTCGACTGAAACTCACCAGGACCCCCTGCGGTGGGGCTCAAGCTTGATGCCTGCACGTTCATTTCGGTCAGTCGATAACCGAGCCAGCTGGCTGGCAAGATTGGACCATACGCGGCCCGACTTCGATGCTCACGCCCGGTAATGGGCGCGAGGTTGAGCCAACCCTGAACGTGCCGTAATCTATGAGCATGTGCACCCGAAATGGAGCACCGATGATACGTACAAGAGTTCGAATCCCCCCTCGGACACATTTTTTCCCCACGGTGCGCGCTGAGATCGACTGCAGCGCGCACTGTTTGCGTTTGCGGTACTGGGGTGTGGTCCAAGGCCGCGGAGGGTGTACCCGTAGGGCAGGCGCCCGCCGAGGTGGCGGCCCTCGAGGAGGGTCTGGGCGGCCGTCGCGGTGCGGACTCGGACCTTGATGCGGTTGCGTTCGCCGTTGCTCATGCCGCCGAAGATCGACATGACAAGTTCGTGTGCCTCGTTGTCGGGATCGATGGCGCCGCCGATCTCGGGCACCCCGAGATCGGTGCCGTAGTGGGCGAAGATCGAACTGGTTGCCGTAGAACGCCCGGTGGGGTTCGCCGCCGACGACGGCCGAGAACCGCAGAGGCTCATCTGGGCCGGTTTGTCTCATACCCAGGCACGGGCCAGGTTGACGAATTCGACGGTCGCCACTGCGGTGGTCACCAGGAACCCCCGGCCAGCAGAATCGGGGCGACGAGATGCCGGCGCTGGCGCGAGGGTGCCCGGTCCGTCAGCGCCCGCACCCGGTGGACCGTCTCGCCACCGTGCATGCCCAATACCGTTCTCGACCCTGACCTGCCGCTGGCCAGGCTCGCACGGGCGACTGCTTGCCCTACCAGGTCTCGATCGCCGACGGTCGCTGCGGAGGGCGGCATCGCCACCGAGGACGACCACGAACGCCTCGACTACCTTGCCAGTCACCTGGCCGCCCTCGCCCAAGCCCGTGCTGAGGCCGTCGACGTCCGCGGTTACCTGCACTGGTCCGCCTTCGACAACTTCGAGTGGAGCGAGGGCTACCGGCCACGCTTCGGCCTCGTCGCCGTCGACGACGCCTTCACCCGGCTGCCCAAACCGAGCGCCCACGCCTTCGCCCGCCTCGCCCGCACCGGCCGCCTCGACGCGCTGCACGACCTCCACGAACGGACTCCACGATGAGCACGGCTGACCTGCTGGCCCAGCTGACCCTCGACGAGAAGGCCGCGCCGTGCCTGGGGTCCGCCTTCTGACACACCGCTGCCGTAAACCGCATCGGTATCCCGGCGATCATGGTCGCCGACGGCCCGCACGGGCTGCGCCGGCTGCACGATCTGCTCCAGGACTGGGCCGGCACGAGTCGCTGGTCAGCTGCGGGTGTCGGCCGGCGCGTGCAGCGTGAGGTGCGCGGACAGGGCGTTGAGGAAGTTGGGGGCGTCGAAGACCGCGCCGGCGGAGACGACGCCGGTTGCCCGGGTCCGGCCGGTGAGGAGGCGGTCGACGGCCTCCACCGCGAGCGGCGCGCTGATGGCGTAGATGTCCTGACCGGTGGCGGCCAGGCGGCGTTCCGTCTCGCCGGAGCGGACGAAGACGTCGATGACGAACGTCTGTGCGGAGCGGTTGCGCTCGTCGACGGCGGTCGGTGCCGTGGGGTTGGGGGAGAACAGGTCCGAGGCCGCCTTGGCGGTCATGTAGGTGCGGACCTCCGGCACGTCCAGGTGGCTGGGGACGGTGACGACGTCGGCCATGGTGAACTCACCGATGACGCTCTGCGGGCCGAGTGGGGCCGGGAAGGACCACTCCAGGGTCGGCAGCGCGTCGTCGTGGTACTGCAGCTGTCCGCCGGCGTAGCGGACCCGGCGGCCACCGCGCCGCTGCGACGAGACCATGCCCGATGCGAGCGTGCCGTCGGTCGGGTGCCAGCTGCTCAGGCCGTAGGCGACGTGCACCTCGTCTGCAGCCGTCCAGTCGCCCATCGCGGTAGTGACCAGCAGGTCGCCGAGGCCGCCGAAAAAGGCCATCGCCGGGACCACCACGGTGCCGGCGGCGCGGGCGCGTTCCGCGAAGCGCGCGAACGTATCGACGTTCGCCTCGATTTCGGCCGCCACGTCGACGTACGGGATGCCGGCGCGCAGTGCCGCCTCGACCACCGGGCCGGCGGTGAAGGCGAACGGCCCGGCGGTGTTAATCACCGCGTCCACGCCGTCCAGTGCCCGGTCGAGCGAGGCCGGATCGTCGACCGACGCCTCCCGCGCCTCGAGGTTCGGGTGGTCCCGCACCAGCGCCTGCAGCTTGTCCTGGTCGCGACCGAGCAGCAGCGGGACGTATCCGCGCTCCTGCAGTTCGGCGACCACGAACCGCCCGGTGTGCCCGTACGCGCCGTAGACCGCGACGTTTCCAACCGTTGCCATGTCCTGCTCCTCGGTGCTTGAAGTGATCCGCTGCTAGAGATCTTGGCCGCGTCGGCGGGTCGCTGACAGTGTCCGGAACGACATGACCCGTACAATTCCCGACATGGCTGCTCTCTCGCGCTCCGTCGCTCTCGCCGTCACCGACCGGATGCTGCAATTCGAGCTGGCCCTGGCCTACGAGGTCTTCGACTCAGCCCCGGACGCCGTGCGGGGCCCCTGGTACGACGTGAGCGTGTGCGGCACGCAGCCCGTGCGGGTCGGCAGGTTCCTGCTGGAGCCGGACTGCGGGCTCGACCGGCTGGCCCGCGCCGGCACGGTGATCGTCCCCGCCCTGGCGGACGTCAACGAGGACCCGCCGACCGACCTCGTCGAGGCGGTGCGCGCGGCCCACGAGGCGGGCGCGCGGGTCGTCTCGCTGTGCACGGGCGTGTTCGTGCTCGCCGCCGCGGGACTGCTGGACGGGCTGCGGGCGACCACGCACTGGGCCCACACCGAGCAACTGGCCGCGCGCTACCCCCGGGTGACGGTCGACCCGGACGTGCTCTACGTCGACAACGGCAGCGTGCTCACCTCTGCGGGCAAGGCCGCGGCGATGGACCTGTGCCTGCATCTGGTCCGCCGCGACCACGGCTCGGCGATCGCCAACGTGGTCGCCCGCCGTCTGGTCGTGCCGCCCCAACGGGCCGGTGGTCAGGCCCAGTTCGTCACCACACCGGTACCCGCCCAGGACGGCCATCCCCTGGCCGAGCTGCTCCCGTGGGTGATGCGGCGGCTGGACCAGCCGCTCACCGTGGAGGACCTGGCCCGCCAGGCGAACATGAGCTCGCGCCACCTGGCCCGGCACTTCCACTCGGTAACCGGCACCACCCCGCTGCAGTGGCTGCTGACGCAGCGGGTCCGCCGTGCGCAGGAACTGTTGGAGACCACGGACGACACCGTCGACACCATCGCCTCGACCGCGGGCATGGGCACGGCGACGACCTTGCGCCGCCATTTTCACCGCACGGTCGGGGTGCCTCCGGACGCCTACCGCCGCACGTTCCGGGCGTGAGGCTGCCCCTCTCGCCCTGACGGCACCCGGCCGTCAATAGCCGACGAGCCACCAGCCTTGCTGGCCGACTCGGGCTCGGCCGCACAGAGCAGAACTGCGACGTGCTTTACGCACGGCCAATCACCCGACCAGGTATCCGCTCATAACCGCCGTCCTTGCGCGACAGTCGACCGGGAACTGTCACGCCACGTGGCGGGTCTCCGCACCGACTGACCTCTGGAACTGCCGACGTGGGCGAGGCTTCGCTGGTAGTGATGTCCCTTCTGAGGCGACGGACGAGTCACGGTGGTGCGGGCGAGCGTGCTGGAGTCCGCCGCGGTTCCGTCATTCGAGACACCGATCCCACGGGGAGTGCACCTGGCCAGGCCCTTTAGGTTGGTGACCTCTTCGGCTGACCCGAAGGCGTCAGCGCTGGGCCCCCATGGAGGCGGTAGGGCGGCGTCCGCGCGTCGTCGGGCACAAGAACCGGAACGCCGGACCGGCGGCGACCGCTGTAACGACGGTGGCGACCACCGCGGCGCGATGCGCGGGGGTCGCCACCTCGAACACTGGCCCGGTGCGTGGTTCGGTCAGGGGTGCAATCACCTCCAGGTCATACCACGCAGCAGCGCGTCGAACTCGGATTTTCCGACCGCTGTACCGGACACCTCCAGTGTGAAGTGCACGGCCTCGGTGTTGGAGGACCACCAGCTGGCGGCCAGGCTGCCAGCACGGTCGTACACGTCGATCCGGTGACCGTTCACCTCGAGGGTGTGATCGGGGGTCTCGACCCGGCCGTCAGGCTCCGGCTGCCAACGGACCGCCAGCACCCGCAGGTCCGGACCGCCGGCCCGGGTGAACCGGAGCGTGAGGGTGGCGTCGCCGGAGCCGACCCACAACGGCGACCGCTCGCTCCACCCGCCGGCCGCGAGGTCCGGCAGGTCCGCGTCGGAGAAGACGAACGGCTGCCCCCACGGGCTGCGCCCGTCTGCCAAGAGCCGGGTGCCGACCGCCTGAGGCAGCTCGAACGTCCGTGCCGTCACCTGCGTGTCATCGGCACAGCCGGTGTACGCGCCATCCAGGGACATCGTGACCTTGTCGTCGGTTACCACCAGATCGTCGTGGGTGGAATCCCGCTCGACGCACTCGCCGAGCCTCGGCGCCGCGTACACCGTGATCCGGGTGCCAGCCCGGTCGATCCGCGCGCCGAGCCATGGCACGCCCGCCGCCACCGCCGGTTCCTTGGACGCGGCCGGCTGGGGGGACACGGACGCTGGATCTGGTCGCGCAACCGCAAATCCGGCGATTATCACCAGTACGACGGCCGTCGCGGCCCCCCAGCCGGCCATGCGGCGGTGACGCACCCGGCGCCGGATCGCTGCGTGCGGTGCCGGCAGCAGCGCCGGCGGAACCGTGGCCACCGCCCGATCGAACAGGTCCATGACCTCCTCGTCGCTCATCGGTCCACTCCCTCGCTCAACAGTTCCCGCACCTGCGGGTCGTGGCGCAGCGCCGCCAGGGCGCGCGATGTGTGTGACTTCACCGTGCCGAGCCGCAGACCCAGGACCCGGGCCGTGTCGGCCTCGGTGAAGTCGCCGTGGAACCGCAGCATCAGCACCGCCCGCTGCTGCCGCGGCAGTCGCGAGAGGGCGCCTGCGAGCAGGTGCCGCAGCTCGACCCCTTCGAGCTCACCACCGCCCGTCGACTGTTCCGGCAGCTGTCCCGTGGGGAGTTCCCCTCGCCAGCGCCGCCGCCACCAGCTCAGGTACGTACTGGCGAGCATCGCGCGAAAATACGCGTCAGGCGCGCCGTCCCTGATCCGTGGCCAGCGGCCGTACCCGCGGGCCAACACCGTCTGGACCAGGTCCTCCGCCCGGTGCCAGTCGTGCGTGAGCAGCCACGCCGAACGCAGCAAACGCGGCCACGCCGCGCTGACATACGCCTCGAAATCCTCCACCGAACACCTCCCTGGCCGGTCAACAACGTCGGGCCGGGAAATGGTTGTCTTGGATCCTGACGTTTCCGCGCGTTCTGCACCTGATGCACAGCAGCCAGGTGGCGATGCCGCCGCGGTTGCGGGCAGGGTAGGCGATCCGCACGTCTATCTTGCATCCTCGATGCGACAACGTGGCATCAAGATCGACTGCGCAAGGCGCCCGGCTGGCAGTTGTGAGTCCTGAGCTTGAGTCGGCGTACCGGCTGCTCGCCGGCGACACCTTCGACAGCCGGTGCTCCTCGCGCGCGATCGCGGATCGGGCAGAGCCCAGTCCTCGGCCCCGCCGGTTTCCGGTTCCACGTCCACCCGATGATGTGAGCGCGTAAGACCCGGGGGTGTAGGTGACGACAGGTGGGCCCCGCCGGCTACCGGTCGCCCCGGCCCAGGGCCCGCCTTTCGGCGGACCCTGGCACCCCGGAGAAGATCAGCGCAGGGTGTCGATGTCGATGACGAACCGGTACCGCACGTCCGAGGCGAGCACCCGCTCGTACGCGTCGTTGACTGCCTCGGCGTCGATGACTTCGACCTCGGGGGCGATGCCGCGCTCGGCGCAGAAGTCGAGCATCTCCTGCGTCTCGGCGATGCTGCCAATGCTGGAGCCGGCGAACGACCGTCGGTTGCCGAACAACGCGAAGACGGGCACCGGCAGGGGCTCCGCCGGGGCACCCACGCTGACAAACGTGCCGTCCAGACGCAGCAGACCGAGGTAGCTGCCCATGTCGATCGGTGCGCTGACCGTGTTGATGATCAGGTCGAAGCTGTTCTTGAGCACCTCGAACGTCGCCGGGTCCTTGGTGGCGTAGTAGTGCTCGGCCCCGAAGCGCAGGCCGTCGTCCTTCTTGCCCAGCGTCTGTGACAGCACAGTCACCTCGGCGCCCATCGCCGCGGCGATCTTGACAGCCATGTGGCCCAGACCACCCAGGCCCACCACGGCGACCTTCTTGCCGGGACCGGCGTTCCAGTGCGCCAACGGAGAGTACGTGGTGATGCCGGCGCACAGCATCGGAGCGGCCGCCTCGTACGGGATGCTTTCCGGAACCCGCAGCACGAAGTCCTCGTCCACCACGACGTGGGTCGAGTACCCACCCTGGGTCACGGTGCCGTCCCGGTCGACGCTCGCGTACGTCTGGGTGTTGCCCTTGATGCAGTACTGCTCGTTCCCGGTGCGGCAGTTCTCGCACTCGCGACACGAGTTGACCATGCAGCCAACACCAACACGGTCGCCGACCGCGTGGCGGGTGACGTCGGCGCCGACCTCGGTGATCCGGCCGACGATTTCGTGGCCAACGGTGAGCGGGTAGGGAACGCTGCCCCAGTCGCCACGCACCGTGTGGATGTCAGAGTGGCAGATGCCGGCGTAGCGGATCTCGATGAGAACATCGCGAGGGCCCAGGTCCCGCCGTTCGACCGTGGTACGCACGAGCGGTTCGGTGGCGGAAGGCGCAGCGATGGCGTTGACGGTGAAAATGATGTCCTCCGGTGACGTGATGCTGACCTGCCTGCACCTCACCACAGCCGTGGCAGCGCTGGGAGTCTCTGACAAGGCGCGTACTGCTGGTACCCCTCGGCAGCGCCGGGTGTCGCTCCGACCGATCAGGCTACTTCTCTGCTGCGCGCACCTTGCTGGCAGGGACCGATCCCACCCGAGGTGGAGGGCGAAGGGCGGGCCTGCGTTGCGGGTGAGCTTGTTGGAGCCCGCGGCAGTGCCGTCATCCGAGACACCCCGGCGTCCTCGCCCCGTGCCACTCCTACCTGCGGCAACGCCTCACCGACGGTGTGCATGAGACCGCTGACCTGCACGCTGAAATTGTCGCCAGGGCAGCCTGCGCGTGCTGCGGACTGGCTCGCCGCCAGGCCCTTGCAAAGTGGCTCTTCACAACATGGGGTGTAGTTGGGGACGGAAATGCGCCGGGGCGCCCATCAGGGATCGACGCCGGCCCGATGCTGGCGGCGGTGCGTGATGCCGGACGGGCCGTCGGCGATGATGTCGGTGTGGAGTATGTGTCCAGGGTGCCCGGTCCGCCGTTGGACGGGTTGATCGATGATCTCTACTACCTGGCGGGCGACCCGCCGTACTCCCGGTTGATGCTGCCGGCGGCGCCCGCTCCATTGCTCATCGTCAACCTCGGGGCGCCGTTTCTCATCCGAGCAGGCACTGACCTGGAAGCCGTGGAGTACCCCGACGGCTGCGCGGTCACCACTCCCAGCCGTGCGTGGGAGTTCAGCTACCCAACCCCGACCAGGTCCGTGGGCGTCCACTTCAGGCCGTGGGGGCTTGCACCGTTCCTTCCGATGCCCGCCGCCGAGTTGTGCGACCGGCCGGCGACGCTGGAGCAGATCTGGGGCCAGCCCGCTATCGCGGAGTTGCGACACCGACTGAACTTGACGGACGCACCACACGAAATGCTGATGTTGCTCGAGGAGGATCTGGCGCGACGGCTGCGAGTGATCGACGGGCTTGACCTGGTCCGCCAAATGAGCAGCGCCGTCGCGGCGACAGGCGGGAGGGCGCCGATCAGCGACATCGGTGTGGCGGCCCGCGCCAGCAGCACGTACTTGGCGAAGCGGTTCAAGGCCGTAGTCGGTGTCACGCCGAAACGGCTGGCTCGCAGCTACCGCTTCACCTCTACCGTGTTGGCGATCGACGTCGCTGCACCGATCGACTGGGCAGAGGTTGCCGCTGACGCGGGCTACTTCGACCAGGCCCACTTCGTGCGCGAGTTCCGGGAGTTCACCGGGCTCACGCCGACCCGGTACGCCGAAGTCCGGCGGCGATTCCTGCGCGATCATCCCGACCACGTCCTGGACGGCTGGCCGCTTCCAGCCGATTGATTTCTTACAAGAGCGACAGTTCGCGCCATACAAGACTTGGGACTCCCAAACAGAGGAGATACCCATGGGGAACGTGATCATGAACGCGTCGGTGTCGGTGGATGGTTTCATCGCGGATGAGAACGACGACCCCGGTCCGATCTTCGAGTGGCTGGTCAGCGGTGACGTGCCGTTGGACGACGGTGGCGTTCTGAAGGTGTCGCAGGCGTCCTACGACTACGTCCGGCCGTACTGGGACCAGATTGGGGTGACGATCGCCGGCCGCCACGTCTTCGACATGACCGACGGCTGGGACGGGACGCCTCCGAGCGGGATCGACCACGTGGTCGTCGTGACGCACCGGCCGGCGCCTGAGGGCTGGGACACCGAGGCGCCGTTTCACTTTGTCGACGGCATCAAGGCAGCCGTGGCCAAGGCGCAGGAGCTTGCGGGCGACCGTATCGTCGAGGTCGCCGCAGGTGACGTCGGTGGGCAGATGCTTGCCGCGGGGCTGGTCGACGAGGTGCGCATGGACGTCGCACCCGTGGTGCTCGGGACCGGTAAGCGCTACTTTGGCTCCGTCGACGCGCAGCACCTGCTGGAAGGTCCGGACGTGGTTGTTCAGGGCAACCGGGTGCTTCACCTGCGCTATCGGGTGCGCCGTTGACCGATCTGAGTGGGTACGCGAAGAAGTCCGCTGCGACGGTGACACGAGATCGGGCCTCCGGCTACGTTCTTTGACGAGCTTGGCCTGGCCGTCGCCGGCCAACGGCCAACGAGGGTCAGGTGGCGCAGCCGCCCGTTGCGAGCCGTCAGGGTTGATCAACCCGTTAACGGATAGAGAAGCGGGAACGCCCTCGGCCGGAGCATCCGGTCGGGGGTGTTTCGCGTATCCGCTTCCGGCGAGCGGCACAGCCGAGCCGATGGCATCATGCCCTGGATCCCCGACATGCCGAGGTCGGAACCTGCCTGGAACCATCAGAGCCGTGGCGACCTTCCGCCTCATGCGGCAGACGAATCGCTCCTTGCGATTCTCCCAGGTCACCGTCGAGGCCGCAGCATCGAGCCGGTTCGACGTAGAGGTGACGCCGTCGCGGTCGACGAACACCGGCGGGAAGCTGAGATGTGCGCTCGGTGGGCTCTGCGTATTCGTAAGAGCTGCCCAGATGCACGAAGCTAGCCGGCAGCGCGGTGAGCGCGTACGTCCTCTATGGCAACTTCAAGTTCCGTCCGCCACGAGACCACCCGCGACTGTCGATCACCGTGCACTCGAGCGTTGCGTGGGTCACCGCTGCTTCGCCAGGCGTCCTAGCGCCGACCGCAGGCGAGATTGATCGAAGGCGACGATAAGACGGTTCGACAGCGCGGATGCCCCCACCGTGGCGGGCCTCATCGAACGCTGCCTGCGTGAGGTCAACAGTCGCGACTATCCGAAGGAGGTCATCGAGCGGATGTGCGACCACTTCACCGAGCAGCGCATCAACGAACTCGCCATCCAACGACAGATGTTCGTGGCAGAGGCAAACGGAATCGCCGGCACGGTCTCGCGCGACGGCAACAAGGTCTACACCATGTTCGTGGACCCACCGGGCCGCCGGTCGCGGCACAGGACGGCTCCTCATGCGCCACATCGAGGCGCTGGCGGTGATCGACGGCTACGACTGTCGGCGTACGGGTCAAGGTGCACAGCTAGGTACAGCTGAACGTGCACAGCGTCCTGCAGACGGCGGAGGCGCGTCCGAGCCTTCAACCGCCCGCGAGCCGGTCAGCGGATTCAGCGAGCCCCACAGGAACGGGCGGCCGGCCATCGTGACGTTTCGTTACCAGCGAGCTGGCACCGGTGGTATGGCCTATCCGCTTCTGCCGACGAGATTGCATCCATCACCGCGTCTAACAAATTACTGCGCGGCTGATAAGTCGGCACTGCTTGACAGCGGCCCATATTATAGGGGCATCCGAGTCGCGATAGGTGGATGACGATGATCGGAAACGTCCTACAAGCTCTCAGTCTCGTCGGCGTCGTTTTGGCACTCTACTTTGCATCCGTGCAAACGAGAAAGCTGCAGAAGCAGGTGCACATAGCGAACCTGTATAGCAGGTACGAAGCACTTCACAATGCGAATCAGCGCTACGATGCCGGACTCGCCATGCTTTTCCAGCGGCCGGATCTCCGACCATACATCTTTCAGCGGAAGCCGTTGGACCTCATCGGTGAAGATCTTGATCGTGCTCTCATTGTGGCCGACCAGATGGCAGGGGCGGTTGATCATGCCTTGCGGGTCGGCGACCGCTTCCCGGACAATGAACGTGGGGATTGGTCCTCGGTCGCCAAGGAAATGTCGAAAACGCCGGTTTTTCTCGCGATCGTACGCGAGAAGCCGGCGGACTTTGCCGACCTGGGCAGGTACTTCCCGGGTGATCACGAAATCCCGTCGCCAATCACTGAGCTAGAGGGTGGAACGAATGGTGCCGGTCCGAGTTCGGGCAGGGCATAGGTTGATCACGTCGCGGCCCCGTAGGTTGATCGGTGCGCTCATCTGGCGCGATGCGCGGTGCGGCTCAGGCGCCAAACAGTCATCTTCAGTATCAGGATCTTGACTCAGCTCGCCAGCGAGCCTCGATGAAGTTGATGGCCAGATCGACGGCAGGATGGCGGACGTCCGAGATCGATCGTTGAGCGTCGTTATGGACCTGTGCACGTTCGGGCGTACCCAATTGGGTACGTTGGCCCGTAAGCCGACAACGACCACACGGAAGCCGGAGCGAGCATCACAGGGCATGGCTTCTACCGTCGGCTCGGCTACATCGACGTCCGCTTCATGGAGACTGAGTTGGCGCGACAACGTGGTCGGCGCTGCAGCAACCACTGGCCCGTAACCCCGACGCCCATCACCGCCTTACCGGGGTGTTCCTGGCGCTGAGCCTGACGGCGGTCGTGGGGCTGGTCGTGGCCGCGCTCGTGATCTGACCTTGACCGGATGAACACTCGCACCAGTGGATCGACCGACAGCCGCACGGCCCTCAACCTGACGACTCGGGACAACAGGTGGCGGAAGGTAGCGCGATGGCCGGCCACGGTCGACGTCGACACCAGTTCGGACGGCACCCTCGTCATACGACGACGCGGATTGCTCGACGCCGATGAGGCGGTCGACCTGCGCCGCACCGTCGTGCGGGCCATCCGGCATGACCGGCCGCTGCGGCTGGTCGTCGACCTCAGCCACGTCCACGGACTCGGCCCCATCAAGGGGTACCCGCCCACCGCCTGCGCCACATCGGGACCTGTCACGACTGACCACCGTCGGCCCGATTGACATCCCGGCTTACGCAACTGCGTCCGGTGCGCTCGTCGCCGGGACGGGGCGAGCAGCCGGTCGGGCGGCCCACCCCGCGGACACTACGAACTCGCCCAAGCGATCTGACCGCGGACCCGACACGGTTCAACACGTCCGTCGATCCGATAGGCGCAACGGCGCCTATCGAACCGTTCACGGAGGGCGTCAGTCAGTTGGGGGCTCGTACGAGAAGTCGACCTCGAAGGTGCCGTCCCGCTGTACGGCCATGGTGAACCCGTACCAGGGCTCGCTGCCGTCTTCGGCCATCACCTGCCGCAGATCGATGAGGAGGTCCGCGATCTCGTCGACGGCGTCGTCGGGATTGTCGTCCCATCCGAAGTAGAACACAGTGCCGTCGGGGCTCCGGAGCTCCAGAGCCGCGTTGGCGTAGTCAACGTCGGCTTCGCCGTTGACGGTGATCGTTACCGCGTTGTCGGGCAGGATCGACATGAGGATCTGCCCGATCCTGGTGATGATGTCGCTGTCACGGCCGTCGGGCACTTACGACACCTTTCATGGATTTCGGAATCGGTGAGAGCGTCTTGGCCCGTTACCTATTTGTTCTGTGATGGTGAACGCGGTCGGCCGGGTTGACGCTGAGTTTGGATCGTAGTGCACCCGGCCCTCGACCCGCACCGGGCTGGCGCCGGCGCCGGGGGTTGGATGGTTTGGGTCCAGGGCTCGCGCCCACCTGTTCTCCATTCGTTTCCAGGCGGACAGGTTGAGGTTGGAGTCCATCGGTACGAGGTTGATCCGCTCGCCCGGACCGCGGAAGATGTGAGCGAACAGGTGACCGCCCTGGTCGGTCAGCTTGCGGAACGGCTTGCCGACGACCCGCTGCTGGTAGGCGTTGCGGTTTCCATCCACCAACTGAAGACGGCCACTGAAGTGCGTGACCCGGCCCTGGGAGTCGGTCTTGTAGGTGTAGCCGGTGGTGCGTTCGCGGTAGGTGGTGTTGGGTTGGAGCTTGCGCCGGTTCACCGCGCGGTTCCACGCCCCGGGCTGACCGGCGTCGAACTGGACCCGTGTGCGCGGGGCGGGGATGACCCGCCCTGCCACTCCGATCGGTCCGCGTGCGTTGGGTGCGCCGCCTGGAGTCGCGCGTCGTCCGCTCCCTGGTCTGCCTCGGCCTCTAACCATTGAGCACTGCCTCGATGGCCATGCCGATGAGCTGATCGAGGATCAGTGAGGTGATCATTTTGAAGATCGGGATCTCGAGAAGGGAGGCACCGAACGTCGCGACAGCGGTCGCGATGGCCTGGGCGATCTGTACGACAAGGATCGCCAACTGGACAATCACCTGGATCTTGAGGGCGAGGACGACGCCGGCGCAGACCATGAGCCCGGCCCCGACAAGCGAGGCACCGGGGATGCCCTGCTGAAGCGCGTTCGCCGGGCTGTCGGAGCCGTTCCACCACGTTTGGAACGCCTGGGCCGCCTCGCCACGATTGTTGTCCCAGTAGGCCGAGCCGGAGGCGAGAGCAGCGGCACCCGCTGCTTCCATCCTGGGTGCGAACTCCACCCACAGCTGCCCGAGCTGGAACAACTTCTCCTCGTCCGAGGTGGGCCAGTCGTAGCCGAGCATGCTGAGGATGGACACGAGTTCGCCCGGTAGCTGCAGCCCCATGCCGGTCAGCCGAGATTCTCGCCGAGAGCGCTCAGCGCGGCGATGGCCTCGGCCTCGATCCGATCGTAGGCTTCCGCCACGCCGACGAGGTCGTCGCCGGCGGCCGCCAGTTCGTCAGCGACGGTGCACCAGCAGTCGAGAGCCCATTGGGACACGAGGCTGTAGGCGGTGCCGATGTAGGTGCCGATGGTGTCGTCACCCCAGGCGCCGTCGTAGGCGGCGGTGGCTGCCTCGAACGCTGCCAACTGCGCAAGAAAATCCTCGCCAGTGGAGGCGAGGTTGTTGCCGGCGATGACAATCGCCTCAGGTTGCACGTCGAAGCCTGGCACGGTTTCCCCGATCGCGTGACGGACTCTGGCGGTACGACTCTATCGGCTGGCGTCAACGTCTCAGCCATGAAAGTGGGTCTCGCACGGTCACACGGGGGGTCGCGGCGTACGGGTCGATGTTCGTACGCTCAAGGGAACGAAGGGACAGGGAGCGGATATGCGTCCGAGCAGTGAGGGTTTCGCGGAGATGCTGGACCAGGTGGTCGCCGCTGCGGGCACCGTGCAGCAAGTCGCCGCAGGCGGTGCCGAGCCGGTCCGAACGAGCGCGGCGAACGGCTGGGTCGAGGCAGAGTTGGGTGCGGATGGACGGCTCGCCTCGCTGACTCTCGATCCGGGGCTGAAGGGGCTGCCGATGGAGCGCGTCGCCAACGCGATCGTCGAGGCGGTCAACGCGGCCCTGGACGAGCAGCAGGCTCAAGGCGGCCACGGTGGACCCTCGGTCGATCTCACCGAGGTGATGGCGCAACTGAAGCAGATCCAGGAGGCGGCCGTTCCGCAGATGCGCTCGTTCGTGGCCGCAATGACCCGGGCCCAGCAGGAGGCCGCCGCTCGCGCGGCACGATAGTGAGCTCAGAGGCGCTGGTGTTCGAGGCATCACCCCCATGCCTGCGGTGGGCGGGTCGCGATTGGGGGGTGCGTCGTTCTCTTGGTGGCGGGAGGCCCCGGTGGTGGGGCGGCGGGCATGGTCGGACCTGGCGGCGTCAGTAGGCCGACAACCATCCGGATCTGCCGATGTACGCGCGTTGAGTATCGCCGCTGGTCGAGTGCTTGACGCGCCCTCGTCTACCGCTCAACAGGTCGATCTGCCTACAGGCACTGCGTGATTGGCGGACCGATCCGTTACTTGATCCGTTCGTAGGTCAATGAGAGGTCGCGCTCCCAGTCACCGCCGGCACGAGACATCTCACCGATACCGACCATCCGGGAGCCGCCCTCGTCGATGACGAGCGTATTGCGCTGCGCGAAACCAGCTTCATCACGTGCCCACACCAGCTGATTGCCGGTCAGCGTGACGTCGTACTTCCGCGACACACCGCGCTGGTCGAAGTAGATCATGACGAACGTCGCGGCTGCGTCGTCGCTGCCGAAGACCGCCACCCCGCTCGGGATCTCGCTCTCGTCCATCTCGGATCGCATGAGGAGGAAAGCGCCGCCATCGTGCCAACTGAACGACGTACGCCCATGAAGAGTCGTGTCGGGCACCATGGGGTGCGTTCCCGTCGTGCGCCATTCTCCGACCAGCACCTCAAACGGCCGAAGAGCCGGGTTGGGTATCAGGGCTTCGCTGCCTGTCATAGCCGAGATGCTAGCCGGCGTCGGCGGCGCGTGAGCGCAGCAAATGACGGCAGGATGGGCCGCGATCGGCCCGTGGATTTCCCCCTCGGGCGCGAAACCGTGCAGCGATCGTCCATGCCGAGTCCGGCCTGCCAACCACCGGGAAAGGAGGATTCACCCGGCTCGGAAAATGGTGGTGCGTCGCGGACGGTCCACCAGTCATGAACGACCCCGTACGTCGATCCAGACCGCGGAGTCGAACCGGCACGGGTGGCCAGCAGGTTCGTGGTACCCAGGGCGACGAAGCCCCAGCGAGCAGCCCGAGACGCTACTGTGCCGGTGCTCGAACCAGGGCGACGCGCCGTCGGTAGTCGGCGGCCACGGCTATCACGAGCGGACCCCATGCGAGTAGCGGGGCGTAGTATCGGAGCACTTCCCAACCGGGAACCGGGTGTGCAGGTTCGTCGTGGTCAACTCCGACCCATCCGCGCGGCATGAAGTGGAACATCTGGTTCAGGACGAAGTACACGCTGATGGCGACGAGCAACGAGCCGCCGGTCAGCGCGAGGATGACGGCGGGGCGTGCCGGAATCGGACGGCCTCCGAGCATCGGTACCCAGTGCGGAACCTGTTGTCCCCAACGGTGTACCAGCCCGAGTGTCGACAGGGCCAGCCCCATCGACAGCGCGGACAAGAAGATCATGTACCAGGTGGTGACGGTGTCGTCGGTGAACACGAGGGACAGTCGCCAGACCGCGGACGGCAGGACGCAGAGCGGGACAGCGTAGGCGGCCCGTACGGCCCAGGGCGACGGGGCGGCCACCCAGGTACGGCCAGGGTCGGTGGCAGTCATGAGTACTCCGATCTTCGCGGGTCAAAGCCGGGAGCCACGGACCCGCGCTGCGGATTGTCGGTGTTCTCCGGACCACCTCGACCATGGGGCCAGCAGCCCGGTCCCTGCCAAGACCGGCGTCAGCACCAACCACGCCGGGAGCCGTAGCCCCCACCCGGGCGGATATGGTCGATCTACAACACGACCAACTACCTCACAACCGGCAAAACGCTGAATGGCAGCCATAAGTCAATGAAAGTTGGCGGTAGAGCGCCCGTCCTCCCCCGCAGAAGGGATCACGCTCCCTCTACAGGCGAAGCGCTCGGCAACACCTGTGGCCAGGAAGGTCAGCGCGTCACCGGCCATCGCCGCACGGAGTCCTTCGACCAGAAGCGCCGGCCCGCACTGTTCGTCAGCCACGATGCGGACGACGGCGTCTGGCAGTTGATCGGAGCCTCCGTTGCGAGCAACGGCAACGGCAAGATCGGGCAGTGTCCGAGCTGCCCAGGTGCGGAGCTAGGATTGGCCGGGTCATGCTGTTACGGGTGCTCGGGCCGCTCGAGGTCGAGATCGACAGAGGCGGAACGGTCGATCTCGGCGGCCCCCGCCAACGTGCCGTGCTCGCGCTGTTGCTGTCCGCCCGCGGCGAGGTCGTCTCCGTAGGTCGGATGATCGAGGACCTGTGGCGGGGTGAGGCGCCGCCCCAGGCGATCGCCTCCATCCAGGCGTACGTCTCGCACCTGCGCCGATTGCTGGAACCGGCCCGCGAGCGCCGGGCGCCGGCCCGGGTCCTGGTGACCGCGCCGCCCGGTTACGCGATCCGGGTGCCCGCCGACGCGGTCGACGCCGGCCGGTTCGAGTCGATGCTCACCGAGGCGCGGTCGGTCGGCGTCGTTGACCCGGACCGCGCCCGCCTGTGTTAAGTGCCGGCCTCGACCTGTGGCGCGGGCCCGCGTACGCGGAGTTCGTCGCCGAGCCGTGGGCGCAGGCGGAGGTGACGCGCCTGGAGGAGCTGCGGCTCGCCGCCCGAGAGCTGCTGCTCGACGTGACCCTGCGTTGCGGCGATGCCGCCAAGGCGGTGGCGGAGGCGGAGGTGCTGACGAGGCAGGCCCCGTTGCGGGAGGAGAGTTGGCGGCTGCTGGCGCTGGGTTGGCTTCGGGTGCTCGGGGGTGGGCACGACCGGCTTCCGGATGTGGCTGCCGAGATGGACCCGGGGCCGGTCGTCTGATCGTCGCTGTCGATGTGCTGGGCGGGCAGTTCGCGTGGTTGCAGGCGCAGCCGGGCGTAAGGCCGACGGTGCACTACTTCGGCCCGGAGGATCTGGCTTGGCAGGATCTTGAGCTTGGGTATGGCGACTGGTTGGAGGCGATGCTTACCGGTGCCATGACTCAGTTCTATGAGGGCTTGCGGTGGCCGGGGTGGGAAGGCGAGGTGGCCTCTAGACCAGCTGCCCTTTCTGGTCGACGTTCGGACACGGTGTCACCGTGGCGTTCGTTGGGCAGGCTCGGGTCAATCCCACTAACGGGCGTCGCGCCGACGACGCGCGCGCTCGAACTCGGCGACATCCGACATCCAGGGACCGTGCTGTTCGAGTGCGGCGCAGCCGCCGCGGACGAAGGCGCTCACCAGGTTCCGGTACCCGCCGATCCCGTCGACCAGGCTGTACTCGACCCGGTACTGCGGATCCGGCCCCGCTTCCCCGCGTCGCACCGTCGTGATCCGGGCGATGGAGTTCGCGTAGAAGTGCAGTTGGATGCCCTCTCCCATCTCCTCGTCCTCGATGGTGAACACTTCGTTGTTCGCGGCAGAGCGATCGGCGACGAACTCCCAGAACTCGGCGGAGGCAGTGCGAGGGCCGTCCCGCAGCCACTTCTTTTCGCCGCCCTTGTCATCGGTGAACGACAGTGCCGTCTTTCTCGCACTCTCGCCGAGGTCGGCGCGGTCCTCGGCGGCCTCTTCGTCGTCTTCCACCAGCGTGTTCCTGGAGCGGTCCGCAGCCTCTGAGCACATCAGAAAGCTCACCGTACGCACCGCGTCATCGACAAGTTCGGGGTACGCGCGGCGCACCGCCGCGTCGACCGTCGCCGCCATCCGATCCCGGTCGCGCTTGTCCGTGGCCCGGTGTCCCCGCCGCGGATCGAGGCCGATCCGCATCCCAGCGCACGCCTGCTCCGCAGTCGCGATCACACGCATGACCTGGGGCAGCAGCGCGGGGTCGACGGCATCAGGCATACGCCTTGGAACCGTCGCGCCATGCAGATACTGACCCGTGTACCTCAGAATCTCAGCGTCGAGTGGCCCGAGGACTGCTCCGCGCTCGGCGCGGCGGCGGTTTGCGTGATACTCCTGAGCACGTTTCTCGTTCGACCCCTGCGTCGCCGCGTTCATAGCCGCGCAGACCTGACCGCGCTCAAGTAGATCGATGGCGGCGCCATGGGCAACGAGCCGGCTCCTGTCCCATCGGATGCGCCGAAAGAGCGCGTCGACGTCTGCGGGCGAGGAGAGCAGGACCGGGTCCAGGAGCGCGACGGCAGCGTTCTCATCGAGCCGGCCCCGGGTTCCGGCGGCGTCGCAGAGCGGCAGGACCGTACTCCACAGCAGCAGGTGTCTAGCCAGGTCCTCCCGGATCACCGCAAGATGGGCTTCGCCGATCGGGAACGTGAACGTGCGAGGCTCATGGTTGGCGTCGGCCCCGGCGGCGAGCATCAGCTTCAGCTCGCCGTCCTCGCGGATCACGCTTGGGATCCAGCCGCTGCTACGCGTGAAAACGATGTCTCTCATAGCTCAGGCTTTCCCACAACGGCACCGGCTGGACATGGTCACTTCGGGTCCACGGCGAGTATCACGGCGATGTCGCAGCCCACCCCGCACCTACTGTTCACGACCACCGTGCACTTTCGACGTCGAGGCGTGGGTCGGTGCGCACCCAGACTTCGCCCCCGGCGGCCCCGGCCGGGGCGTCGACCCGTTCGAGACCGAGGAATTCGATCAACTTGAGCAGTTCGGCTCGTTCGGCTCGGTCATCGTCGACATCCTGTGAGTCGAAGAAGACGTAGTACTGGTCGCTCGGGTCGACGATGCCCGAATCTGCCCAGATCCGACCGACTTCTTGAATTGCCGCTGCTTCCGTCGCAATCGCGGCGGCGCGGGCGGCACCGCGGGTCTCCGGGGACGCGTCGAGGTCGGAGAGGTCGGAGAACCACTGGCCGAAGTAGTCGAGGCCGGCATATCCGTTCTCGAAGAACAGCATCGCGCTCGGAAGGTAGCGGTTGGGCCTGTCGACCCGGAGGTGTTCCGACCGAGGTTGGTCCGCGTCCTTGATCCGGGAGATCACACCCAGGCGGGGCATGAGCACCAGACTCTGCCTGGCCGGTTCATCCTTGATGGTGTACGTGTGAGACTCTCGACCCCGGAAGAACGCCGAGAACGCGACGTAGGCTTCCTGAGGGTCGGCCACGGAGACTTGTTGATCGTTGCCAGCACCGATCGTGAAGACGAACTGCTTCGGTCCGGGATGGTAGGGGCGGGCCATGTGCGTCCTTCGTTCAGGTGTGAAAGCTGCACTGAGCATAGGCGTGCTGTGCGCGCTCGCCTCAGCCGTAGTAATCGTCTAGCGTCTCCGGCTTCCTCACCTTGCCTTCACCGGCGGGATATGGGACGCCCAACTCCTGGAACCAGACCTGGGCCAAGAGTTCCGTGTGGTGATAGAACACCGCTGCCGCCCGTGCGGATGGGAACGACTGCCCGCTCTCCAGGTTCTCGGTCGCCTGGACCAGGTAGCCCAGCATCCGGGCATTCTGGCCCCGATACTTCTCGCGGTTGCTTGCTCCGGCGAGGTCGGTGGCCTTGAACGCTCGCGTGATCCGGTCGCGCACGCCGTCGGCGTACTCTTCGACGACCTGCTCAGCGGACATGGTCCGCGGCCCGTCCGCATCAACCCCGGCCTGTGTCAGCGCGACGGCCGACGCGTTCACGGGCTGTGCCGTACCGTTCGGTTCGATCTTGAAGAGATGGACACCGGTCTCCGCAGCGGCGGTGACGGCAGCGGCGGTGTATCCGGACGAGGAGTAGAAGATGTGATGGGCAAGGTGTGGTCGGGTGCCACGCAGTTGCTGGACCGGGGGTGCACCGACCGGAAGGGCCTGCATCTTGACCTGTGCCACAGCGTCCCGAGCAACGGCGTCGACACCGCCGTCACAACTACCGCCCGTGAGCCGGGCATCGGCGAAGCCTAGGGAGCGCATGTGAGCGCAGGCGAGCTCCTCAGTGGTGCGCCAGTCGGTGGGTAGAAACGCGGGGGTAGGAGTCGACGCCGCCGACGGCCGCGACCGACGTCTCCACACCTCGGCGGCGGCCTCGGCGTCGCCGCCAGCCGAACATGGTGCCGTCGCGGGGCAGCCGCTGGTCTCGGTGCGTCCACGGTCGCGCCGGCCCCAGGTGCGCGATTGCAGCCAACGACGCTCGCCTCGACCCACTACCCTCGGGGCTTGTGATATCTGACCTGGCGGATGTCGTCGCGGCGTGCGGCTCTGCGATCGCGGTTGTCGTGACGGTCGTATTCGCGTTACGCCAGCTGCGTTCGGCGCAGACCGCCAACCAGACCCTCGTCGCGATTGAGCTGCTGACCCGAGACCGATCCAGCGACGAGTTTCTTCGCGCTGAGGACTTCGTCCTCAATGAGCTCACCCTCCGACACCCGCCACCCGATGTCAGCGTCAGTGACCTGCCGGCCGAAGCCCGCCACCAGGTGGTCCGGCTGTCCCTGTACTACAACGGCCTGGGCCAGATGCTCGCTTTTGCGGCGGTCGATCCGAGGCTCCTTGTGGGTACGGTCAGCTACCGTTCCCGGCAAGCCTGGCGCGTCCTGGAGCCCTACATCCTCGCCGAGCGTGCCCAGCGCGGCGAGACGTACCTGTCCCATTTCGAGCACCTGGTCCACTCGGCCACGCACAACCCGTGGGCCACTGCCGTACGAAAGTTCAACCTGCAGCGCTTCGGCAGCTATCCCGCGGAACTCGGCATGAACGACGGTTCGACGAAAGCGTTGTCGCGCCAGCATGAAGTTGCGTAACCGTGAAACTGTGCGCGGACCTTCCAGCCGTCGAGGAACGGCTTGAGTGCGGCAAGCCGCGCCGCACCAAGAACGGCCTATTGCGGTACGCAACCGCCGCCAGCAGGTCATGCCCGAGCGAGGTTCGGCTCCGGAGGTAGGGCACCTCACGGTCACCCAAGGGGTATCAGCTGTCCGAGTTCCTGAGTGCATCGGGTGAGCGCGACGTAGAGGCCGTTCCAGCCGCGCGGTTCGGCGGCGATGCCTCGGGGGTCGATGAGTAGCGTCGCGTCCCATTCCAGTCCCTTGGACTGGGTTGCGGTGAGCACTGGCACATCGCTCAGCGCAGCCGCGAGCTCGGCGATGCGGTCGGCGGGGGCGATGACGCCGACTGTGCCACCGCGCCAGCGTTGCTGCAGCTGCCGCACAGCTTGGGCGGCGGCGTCGGCGAGCTCGGCGGGTGTGATCGTGAGCTCCCAGGGCGCGATGCCGGAGGAGCGTACCGCTCGTGGCGGCGTGTTGTGGCTGCCAGCTTTCGTCAAGACCGGCTCGGTGAGGTCCATGACCTCACGCGGGGTCCGGTAGCAGATGGTGAGTTCCGCGGCGGTCCAGCGGTCTCCGAAGACGGCCCGCACCGCTTGTGCCCAGCTGGTGTGCCGGTGCGCTGCCTCGGTTTGGTCGATGTCGCCAACGGCGGTGATGGAGCGACTGGGACAGCGCCGCAGAACCATGTGCCACTGCATCTCCGACAACTCCTGCGCCTCGTCGACGACGACGTGGCCGTACACCCAGCCGCGCTGTCGGCGAGCGCGGTCGGCGACGAACTCGCCCTGTGGTTGCGGGGCGTCGACCTCGCCGAGCAGGTCGGCGAGGGCGTCGAGCAGTGGGATGTCGCTCGATGCCCATGGGGCGGGCTCGGCCGAGACGGCGGTGATCTCCTCGGGGGACAGGTGTGGGGCGAACCGGGCCAGCAAGGCGCGGTCGGTCAGGAGATCACCGAGCAGGGTTTCGGTGTCGAGGGTGGGCCACCAAGCCTCGATGAACCGGGCGATGGTGCTGTTGCCGGCAATACGACAACGCAGGTTCTCGATCTCCTCCTCGGAGAGCAATCCGTCGATGTCGCTGCCGGTGGACGTCCGGGTGGAGTGGTCGTCATGCCCGAGGCTCTTGTCGACGCGGGCGAGGATGTCCTCGAAACCCTCCTCCATCTCGTCCATCAGCGCCTCACGCTGCTCGGCGACGACATCGGCAAGGAGGTGGTGCACCTGCTCGGCGAACGCCGCGCGGGCGCGGTGGTACGGGCGGCCCTGTACCGCGGAGGCGAGCGCCTGCGCCACGGTTGCGGCTGGAATGACGTAGAACTCGCCCTCCCAACGCAGCTTCAGCTCGCGGGGTCGGGGGAGCAGCGCCGCGACGTAGCTTTCGAGTGCGGGCTGCCAGAGGGCGCGGCCCTTGATCTCGGCGAGAAGTCGGCTCTCGTCGCGGCCCACGTGGATGTCGGTCAGCAGGGTGTCGCAGGTTGCCGAAACGACGGCGGTCTCACCGAGCGCGGGTAGGACCTGGGCGATGTACTGCAGGAACCGCGGCGAGGGGCCGAGGACCAGGACCGCTTGTTCGGCCATCCTGCGGTGGGCGAACAGCAGGTAGGCGACGCGGTGCAGAGCAACCACGGTCTTGCCGGTGCCGGGACCGCCCTGAACGATCAGCGGGCCGGTCGCCTCAGCCCGGATGATGTCGTCCTGTTCGCGTTGCAGCGTGGAGATCGCTGTCGTCATGCGACCGGTGCGCCGCTGGTCGAGGGCGGCGAGAAGAGCGCCTTCGCCGACGAGTTCCGCCGTCATCGTCCCGTCCAGTGGCTCGTCGTCCACGCCGACGACGGTCGAACCCGTCGTGCGTATGTGACGACGTCGTGCCTGACCTTGTGGGTCGACAGCCGTCGCGGTGTAGAACGGCCGAGCCGCGGGAGCGCGCCAATCGACCAGCAGTGGCTCGCCGTCCTCACCGTCGTTGCGGAGACCGACACGGCCTACGTGCCGCACCGTCCCATCAAGGCCGTCGAGGCGGCCGAAGACCAGCCCTTCCCGTGCTCCCCGCAGCTCTTCGTACTGCTGGCGGAGCATGCGCTGCCGGGCCCGTTCCAACGCGTCCTGGGCCTCTGACGAGAGCTCGACCTGCAGATGGTCGACCAGCCTGTTGCGGCGGGCCGTGGCCAGGTCGAGAAACGCCTGTTCCTCGGCGACCGCCGAGCGGCGCGCGACGCCTTCTGCGGTACGGGTCGGCGGTGCGTCGTCCGGTGCTACTTCGCCGATGCCAGCAGCGCTGTTGTTCAGAGCAGACTTCCGGCGCATTCGCAAATCCTTGTATTGGCGTTCCCCTCGGCCCGGCTGAGCCGCAGTGCATTCCGGCGGCAAGCATAGGGTCGGTTTCCCCTGTCGGCCAGCGAATCTGCCGGCAGAGATGGTGGTCTCAACGCCTTGCAGTTCAGGGTCGCTTGTGGCCTCACCCAACCTCGAATCGTCTATTGACAGTCCGGTCCATATCTGATCTGCGGGTGCGCCCCGACCAGCCAGACGTCACCCATGAAGTGGATCCACGACGCCAGCGCTATCGGGCCGACGAACCCGGAGCTGGGCAGTCCGCAGTCCGCCTCGGACGGGCAGGCCGGGCGCGGGGCTCCTTCTGAAATCGCATCCGTAATCGCATCCTCAAAATTGTCGAAATGCGGGGAGCAAGCGCGGGACGTAAAGGAGTGTCAGTACGCGTTCTGGTTGACCAGAATTGGCGTGCCGCTTCCTCTCGGGCCCGGCTCGGTGCGGACCAGGCCGATCGTCTCGCACCGCTACTACGTACCGTAGTATTAGGTTGGTCCGCCCGGCGGCGACGCTCGCTCGGTCTCAGGAATCTGACAGCAAGTCGGTACAGCCGTCTCCGTATCGTCTGGATCGGACACCGCCGTTCGATGTCGGGCGGGCTGGTCACGTTGTTCCACGCGGCGGACGAGGACGGGAAGATGACGAGGAACGCTCGCTTGACCTTGGCGTTGATCGCGGTGGTGGTGCTCGTGGTCGGCGGGCTGCTGACCGTCAACCGTCCCGACCAACCGCGCGTCGCGACCACCGACGCGGGCGGCATCGATTCAACGGTGCTGGTGCGTGAGGACAGCCACCGGCTGTCCACCGCCGCGGACGGCAAGGTGACTCTGGTGGAGTTCCTCGACTTCGAGTGCGAGTCCTGCGCCGCCGCGTACCCGGCGGTCAAGCAGGTCTTGGCCACCTACGAGAGCCGCATCACCGTCGTGGTCAGGTACTTCCCGATCCCGAGTCACCCGAACGCAGATCTGGCCGCGCGCACCGCTCAGGCCGCCGCGAACCAGGGCCGCTTCGCCGACATGTACGCCCAGCTGTTCGAGAACCAGACCAACTGGAGTCACAAGGAGCAGCCACAGACTGAGGTGTTCCTCGGCTACGCCCGTACCCTCGGACTGGACCTGCCGCGTTTCCAGCGTGATCTCGACGACCCGGCCACGGCCACGCGGGTCGCCAAGGACAAGTCCGACGGCGCAGCCGCTGGCGTGCAGGGCACGCCGACGTTCTTCCTCAACGGCCAGCAACTGACCGACCTGCGCGGCCAGGACGACCTCGTCGCCGCCATCGACGCCGCGCTGGCCGAATGAGCGCCGCAACCACCGAGCGGCAGACCGAACGGACCTTGCCAGAACAGGGTTTCCTGTCCCGGGTCACCGCCTGGATCTGCGCCGTCGGCGGGGTTGTCGGGTTGCTCGCCGCCGCGATCCTCATCGTCGAGAAAATCAACCTGCTCGCCGACCCCGGTTACGTGCCGAGCTGCAGTATCAACCCCATCCTGTCCTGCGGTTCGGTCATGACCACACCCCAGGCCGAGGCGTTCGGGATCCCCAACCCGCTGATCGGCATCGCGGGTTTCGCCGCGGTCGCCACGATCGGCGTCGTCCTGCTGGCCGGTGCGCGACTGCCCGGCTGGTTCTGGCTGGGTCTACAGGCCGGCGCGACGTTCGGCGTGATCTTCGTACATTGGCTGATCTACCAGAGCCTTTACGTCATCGGCGCCCTGTGCCCCTACTGCATGCTCGTCTGGGCCGTCACCATCCCGATCTTCCTCTACGTCACGGTGCGCGCCCTGCGCCAGCACGGCGGCGTGCTCCCCGGGCCCGTGCGGCGGGTCGCCGCCGCAGTCGCCACCTACCACAGCCTGATTCTCACCGCCTGGTACGCGATCGTCCTGATCGCGATCCTGACCCGCTTCTGGAGCTACTGGAGCACCCTCGTCTAGCCCGTCCACCGCTCTCGGGCTCGCCCTGCGCTATCACCCGTCAGCGGCCCTGCAGCCCCTTCACGTTGTCGCCGAAGGTCCAACTCTTCGACCCGTCCCAGTTCGCCGACCAGGTCATCAGACCCTTGAGGCCGGGTACGGAGTTCCAGGCCTGCGTGACCAGCGACGTCGACATGTAGCCGCCGCCCGCCCCGTTCTGCGCGGGCAGACCCGGGACCTGCTTGTCGTACGGCACGCGGATGGTGGTGCCCTGGATGGTGAGGCCGTTGTTCAGGCACTGCGTCTGCACCGTGAAGCCCTGCACGGTGCCCGCCGGGTACGAGTCGCCGGCGCAGCCGTACATGCTGCCGTTGTAGTACTGCATGTTCAGCCACCAGAGCCGGCCGTTGTCCACGTACTTCTTGATGATCGGCAGGTACGAGCCCCAGATCGAGCCGTAGACCACGCTGCCGCCGGTGACGTAGGCCGTCTCCGGTGCCATGGTCAGACCGAAGTTGGACGGCATCCGGGCCAGCACGCCGTCGATGATCCGGATCAGGTTGGCCTGCGACGTGGACAGGGTGTTGATGTTGCCGCTGCCGGTCAGGCCGGTCTCGATGTCGATGTCGATGCCGTCGAAGTGGTAGGCAGTCAGGATCGGCACGATCGTTGCGATGAACCGGTCGGCGACCGCGGTGGAGCTCAGGTCGATGCCCGCGGCGGCCCCGCCGATCGACATCAGGATGGTGGCGCCGGCTGCTTTGGCCTGGCACATCTCGGTCGGGGTGGCGACCTTCACGCCAGCGTCCATGCCGTTCTCCCAGAGCACCGTGCCGTCCGAGCGGATCACCGGGAACGCCGCGTTGATCACGTTGTAGCCGTGCTGGCCTAGCCGGCTGTCGGTGATCGGGATCCAGCCGAGGCCGGGGTGTACGCCGTTGGAGGCGCCGTCCCAGTTCTCCCAGTAGCCCTGCAACACCTTGCCGGCGGGCCGTGACTTCACCGCGCAGGTGCCACCGGTCGGCGGCGGCGTGGTGGGGGGAGGCGTGGTCGGTGGTGGCGTGGTGGGCGGCGGGGTCGTCGGTGGGGGCGTGGTGGGCGGGGGAGTGCCTCCGGAGCACGCGCCCAGGTCACGCCACAACGACGGGGTCGCGGCGGGGTTCCAGCCGGCTCCGGGGTACGCGGTGTGGGTGACCAGGGCCTGGTAGAGCCGGCCGCCATAGGTGACCTGGGCACCCGCCTGGTAGGTGGTGCCCTCGGCCCAGGCCGGGGCGGTGCAGGCGACCATCGGGACGGCGTTGGCCGAGGACACGGCCGCCATGCTGCTGGGGACGAAGGCGACGGCGGCCGTGAGGGTGATCGCCGCCCCGGCTACCACTGCGAAAATCCGACGGCTTCTCATGGCTCACTCCCCAGGCTTCGATGACCCGCGACCTCCACATATTGACGTTCATGAAGTTTAATATCAAGGGTTGTTTACAGATCCCGGGAAAGTTGGCGTCGGTAGCCGTAGACGTTGGATGCGCTGCCACGTCGGACTCCAGGCCCTTTGCGGGTGGTAGGCACCGGGTACGCCCCTGCCGTAATCTCCCGACGGGAGGATCCGATGCGCGAGGTCTCACTACCGAAGACGACCGCCGAGGCGTTCGCCGAGTGGCAGCCTCCCACCCTGTTGCCCTTCCACTGGCACGTCTACGACGTCGGCGCCGTGCTGCCCGCAGGCTGGGACACCGAGCTGCTGGACCTGGCGCACCGCAAGGCGACCCGGCACAGCTTCCGTCCCACCATGAGCACCGCCCGGGAGGTGCCGGACGTCGAGATCTCCCTGGAGGCGGTGAACGGTGAGGAACTGCGCCGGGAGGCGCCCTGGCTCCACGAGCTGTATGGCGGGTGGTTCCGTGATCTGGCGGGCCGGATGACCGAGGAGGAACTGCACACCACGAGCACGGTCAACCGGGCGCTGAGCTTGAACATTCTGCGCGGCGACGGCGAGCGCTATCCGTGCCACGTGGACAGCAACCCGATGCAGGGCCTGCTCTACCTGACCGACCTGTCCGAGGAGACCGGCGGCGGCCTGGTGGTGGCCCGAGATCCGGCCGCGCGCAACGTCGACGAGGTGAACGCCGACTGTGGCGTCATCTACCCCAGACGCGGGCAGCTCTACTTCTTCGACGCCCGGGCGCACGCCCACTACGTGGAGCCGATGCGGCGCGTCGATGCCCTGCGCGCGGTCGTGACGATGAACTACTACTCACCGTCCTGCCCGGAGACGGTCCGGCCGGCCGGCCTGGACGAGCAGCTCTTCAGCAGGTGATCCCGGGCCGCTCGCCCTCCACCTTGCGGTCCCGACGCGACCTCGTCGAGGTCGCCAGCGAGCAGCAAACCGTCATGACTGCGACGATGTGTTGGGGCAGGATCATCGGCTGTGACACTTGTCCTGCCGCCGCGCCTGACGGCCTCGGCTCAGAGCTTGCGCGACGCCGCTCATCGGCGTGGACTACGCAGCGTCCAGCTCCGCACCTTCGACGTACCCGCCGGGTTGCGTGCTGATCACCTTCATGCGGGACCGAGCTTCGCCGACGTCGTCGCACCTCTGCTCGGGATCGCGCCCCTGGAGGCTGAACCTGGCTGGTTGACTGGCCTTCCTCGTGAACTTACCCGCCGCGAAATCACCTTGGTCGCCATCGGCGAGGCCTACGAACTGCGTCGACCGGCGTTCATCAAGTCGCCCAACGACAAGAACATACCGGCCATGATCTACACCGATGGCTCCCGCCTGCCCGGCCCGGATGCTGTCGACCGGCAGACTCCAGTGCTCGTCAGCGACATCGTCGACTTCACCGCCGAATACCGGTTACACGTGCTCGACGCTGTTGTCTACGCAGGCAGTCAGTACGCCAAGCACGGCCGGTTGCACCTCGGCCCTCCGTCGACCGACGCGCTAGCCTTCGGTGCCGATCTCATTGCCGGATACGGGCACACGTTGCCCTCCGCCATCGTCGTGGACATCGGACTGGTCGACGGCCACTGGGCCGTGATCGAGGCAAATGCCGCATGGGCCAGCGGCGCCTACGTAGCGGACCCAGACCTGGTCCTCGATGTCGTCCTCCGAGCGGCCGGCCCAACGGCGTCGGTCACCGCTCGTGACCGACAGTTCATCCGACGACCTCAGCTGACCGCTGCACTTTAAGCCCAGCAGGTCCAAGCCGGTGTACGGATCACCTCGGGCAGGGCGAGACGTCCCTTAGGTTGACCTGGGCGCTTGTCTGCCGCGAGGCGTGCGCTTCGCAGCGTCCTGCCGAGCGGGCGCAGGTGCCATCGCAACTACTGATGACAGCGTGTCCTGGGGTACGTAAGTTGGCGCCATGGCAAACCACTGGACCTTGGGATGCGATGCCGACGATCCCCAGCAGCTTGCCGCCTTCTGGGCCCGTGCCCTGGGGTACGTCAAGGAGCCTGGCTTCGACGAGCCTGACAACGCGTCCATCGTCGACCCGGACGGTAGGGGGCCCGCCATCGGCTTCCTGAAGGTGCCCGAGGGCAAGACCGCCAAGAACCGGATGCACATCGACGTACGGGTGGCCGGCCCAGGCCCCTGGGACATGACCGAGCGTGCACGACTGATCCGGCAGAAGGTGCCCGAGCTGGTGTCCGCCGGCGCGATGGTGGTCCGCGAGGAGTCTTACGGCGACGTCTTGGGGCACGTCGTCATGCAGGACCCCGAGGGCAACGAGTTCTGTGTCGCCTGATGCCGTGACGGAGTACGAGTTCGAGGGCGCCGTGTGGGAATGGCGAGGGCCGTCGCCGTACCACTTCGTGACGATCCCACCCGAGGGCGTCGACATGGTGCGCCAGTTGGCCTCGGTGGTCACCTACGGCTGGGGCATGATTCCGGTGGAGGTTCGGCTCGGGCGGAGCCGGTGGCGGACCTCGTTGTTCCCGAAGGACGGGGGTTACGTTCTCCCGCTGCGGGACTCGGTGCGCAACAAGGAGGACATCGCCCTCGCCGACGTCGTGCACGTCCGCCTGGTCGTCCGGGCCGGGTAGATCCCGCAACGTGAGTCGCTGCCCTGTACTTGCGCCTGGGCGTCGAAAAGCGAGATCATCACGCATGCTCGACCCCTCGCCCGAGGACGACGAAACTTCACCGACGGTTTCCACGCCGGATTTCGTGGGTCGTGATCGGGAACTGGCGGCGCTACGGGGCGCCTTGGCCCGGCCACCGGCGATCGTGCTGGTGGAGGGCGAGGCGGGAATCGGGAAGAGTCGACTGCTGCGGGAGTGGTTGGCGGCCCCGGACCAGCGCACCGCCCTGGTCTCGGTGTGCCCACCGCTTCGCGAGTCGCTGACCTTGGGGCCGATCGTCGACGCGTTCGGTGGGGTCGACCGTCCGGTGTCGCGACTGCCGCTCACCGCGCTCGCGGGTGCGTTACGGCCGCTGTTCCCCGAATGGTCCTCGGACCTGCCGCCCGCACTGCAGCCCTTGGACGATGCGAAGGCGGCACGGCATCGCCTGTTCCGCGCCCTGGACGAGCTGCTGCGGGCCCTGCGTGTCGACGTTCTCGTGCTCGAGGACGCCCACTGGGCCGACGAGATGACCCTGGAGTTCCTGCTGTTCGTCACCTCCCGGCAGCAGACGGACGGGCCAAACCTCGTGATCTCCTATCGGCCGGAGGAGGTGGACGACGGGTCGCTGTTGCTGCGGCTGACGTCCCGGTTGCCCGCCGGCGTGACCCAGCTGAGGATCGCCCTGGCGCCGATGCGACCCGACGACACGGCAGCGCTGGTGTCCTCGATGCTGGACGGCAACCCGATATCGCAGGAGTTCGCGACGTTCATGCACGAGCGGACCGGTGGTGTTCCTCTGGCGCTGGAGGAGTCGGTTCGCCTCATGTGCGACCGCGGCGACCTCGTCTTCCGCGACGGGCAGTGGGTCCGGCTGAAGCTGCGCGAGCTACGGGTGCCGCCAACGGTGCGCGACTCCACCCGGGAGCGGGTGGGTCGTCTGTCGCCGCCGGCGCAGCAGGTGTTGCGAGCCGCGGCCACGTTGGCTGAGCGGTCCTCGGCGGCCACGATCGCGGTGACCGCCGGACTGTCACCCGCTGAGTGTCGAGGTGCCATCGCGGAAGCCGCCGGCGCCGGGGTCCTGGACGCAGACGACCGCGGCCAGTGGCGATTCCGGCATGTGCTGGCCGCCACGGCTGTCTACGAGGCGATCCCGTTGACCGACCGCAGACGCATCCACCTGCTGGCCGGCCGTGCCTTGGAGAACATTCACCCGCAGCCTGTCGCACGCCTTGCACACCACTTCCGTGAAGCGGGTGAGACGCAGTCCTGGGCGCGTTACGCCGAGCAGGGTGCCGAGCTGGCCATGGCATCGGGTGACCACACCAAGGCCGTCGACATGCTGGTCGATCTGTTGTCGTGGGCCGTGCTGCCGCGGGCGGATCGGGCACGGATAGCGCGCATCGCCGGAGTAGCCGCACTGGGCCGACGTGAGCCGGTCGACCAGGTTCACCACCGGGTGATCCGTACCCTGCGCTCGGTGCTGGAGACCCCTGGTCTCTCCGCCCGCCAGCAGGCCGAGATCCGCAACCCCCTGGGTCGGCTCCTGATCACCGCGGGTGAGGCGCAGGCCGCGCTCAGCGAGCTCGAGCAGGCGGTGGCCAACCTCGACCATGACCCGGTCGAGGCGGCCCGGGCAATGACCTACCTCGGATGGGCCTATGCGGGACCGTGGCCGGCGTCGACCCATCGGCGTTGGCTGGATCGCGCCGCGGAACTCACCACCGAATTCGACTCTCCCGCCCAGCGGCTGAACCTGGCCGGCAACCGAGCCGCAGCGTTGCTCATGCTCGGCGAAGAGGAGGCCTGGGAGGTCGCCGCCAGCCTGCCCATCGACGGTACGACCACGGCGGAACGTCTCGACGTCGCCCGCATCCACACCAACGTCGGGACCGGCGCGGTGATCTGGGGCCGGTACGCCGACGCGGACAAGCACCTCGCCGTGGCCCTGGACATTGCCGAGACCGAGCAGGCGTTCCGGTTGCACCACAACGTCCGACTCGAACAGGCGAACCTGGCGTGGCTCACCGGCCGGTGGGAGGGGCTCGCGGAACAGAGTGCGGCACTCGCCGACGCCGACCGGGACCGGCCGGCGCACTACCTCGGCAGCATCCGGCTCGCGGCCCGGCTGGCAGCCGCAGCCGGACGGCGGCGTGCCGCGGAGGAGCAGTTCCGCCTAGTGCTCGAGGAGTCCGCCCGTCTCGGCGCAGCGGACGACACGATGGAGGCAGCCGCCGCGCTGGCCAGACTGTGGCTGGCGGACGGAAACAGCGGCCGGGCCCTGCAGATCACCAGCGAGCCGATGGACACCGTCCGGAGAAAGGGCATCTGGATCTGGGCGACGGACCTCGTCCCCGCCCGGATCGAGGCGCACCTCGCCGCCGGCGACCTCAATACCGCGACACGCCTGGGCGACCAGCTTGCCAGAGGACTGCGTGGCCGTACGGCACCTGCGCCCCGCGCCGCGCTCGCCGTCTGCCGTGCCCTGCTGCTCGCCGCAGCCGGAGACCACGCCCGCGCGGCGACGGCATACGATCGGGCGGCGCGCGCCTGGAGCGCGTTGCCGCGCCCCTACGACGCCATGCTCGCCCGTGAGCGTCAGGCCGAGGCGCTCATCGCGCAAGGACGCATCGAACACGGCCGAGAGTTGCTGGCCGCACAGTACGAGCAACTGTTCAGGCTCGGCGCCCGTGGCGACGCGGACCGGGTCGCACAGCGGCTTCGCGAACACGGCGCCGAGGTTCCGCGCCTGTGGCGCGGCGGTCGACGAGGGTACGGCGACCAGCTCTCACCGCGCGAGCTCGACGTGGTCCAACTGGTCGTCGCCGGCAAGACCAACCGGGAGATCAGCCGGATCCTGGCCAAGTCGCCGGCCACGGTGGACCAGCAGCTGCGTGCGGCGATGCGCAAGTTGAAGGTGACCTCCCGGACCGCGCTCGCGGTCAAGGCGGTAGAGGCCGGAGTGTTCGCAGAAGAGGACTCCCTCGACGACCCGTCGTGAAAATTGACGTATCCGCTGGATAGCGACGGCCACTCGTCCCCCCGAGCATGGCTCCATGATTCATAGCCCCGGGGCAATGCGTGCCTGAGCGACCAGTCACGCCCGACGATGCCGCCATCGAGCGCCCGCCACCACCTGAGCTGCCCCGCGAGCCGCGCGTCGGCGCTCCCGACGCCCGCGACGCCGACGGTGGCGACGGTGCCGACGGCCACAAGAACCACGACCCCTACCAACCCCTGTAGGCGGAGGACCCCCATGAAACTCAAAGCCCTCGCGGCTTCGCTGGCCGCGGCGGTTGGCCTGAGCCTGATCCAGGCACCACCGGCGTCCGCCGCTGAGCCGGATCCAGGCGCCCCCGCCAACAAGATCGCCCCTAACCTGAAGGACCGGTTCCGCGCGCAGCCGGTGTCCGACTTCTGGATCACGTTCGGCACCGAAGCCGACCTTGAGCCGGCCAAGAAGGTCACCGACTGGGCCGCCCGTGGTCAGTTCGTCTACGACGCGCTGACCGCGGCGGCGAAGAACTCCCTGGCATCCGTCTCCAGCGAACTCGACCGGGCAGGCGTCAAATACACCTCCTACCCGATCGCCAACACGGTGCTCGTCAAGGGAGGCAACGAGAAGCTCGCCCTCAACGTGGCCTCGAAGGCGCAGGTCGCCGAGATCCACGCGACGCCGCAGGTCGCGCTGGTCAAGCCCGTCGACGAGAAGAGCCCAGCTGAGCAGGCTGCCCGCCCGGCCGCCCCGAAGGCCGGCGCGGAGGGCACCTCCACGTGGGGTCTGGACGCCATCCACGCCCCGCAGGCCTGGGCCATGGGCGCCACCGGCGCGGGCATCACCGTGTCCAACCTCGATTCGGGCGTCCAGTTCGACCACCCGGCCCTGATGCACCAGTACCGCGGCACGAAGCCCGACGGCACCGTCGACCACAACTACAACTGGATGGCCACCCGGGGCACGTGTGCGGATGCGCCGTGCGACGACAACGGACACGGCACGCACACCATGGGCACCATGGTCGGCGACGACGGCACCAACCATGTCGGTGTCGCCCCGGACGCGCAGTGGATCGCGACGAACGGCTGCTGCGACAGCACCGGTGTCGAGTCGCTGCTCCAGTCCGGCTGGTGGCTGCTCGCCCCGACCGACGTCCACGGGAGCAACCCGGACCCGTCCAAGCGCCCGCACGTCATCAACAACTCGTGGGGCCAGACCGACGAGCACAACTTCAACGACTTCTTCCAGGCCATCGACGATGCCTGGAGCGCCGCCGGCATCTTCAGCGTCTGGTCGTCGGGCAACACCGTGCCGTACGCGGCCTGCGACACCGTCTCCTCGCCCGGCTCCGCCGAGAGTGCCTACTCCGTCGGCGCCTACTCGTCGGACGGCACGCTCGCGTTGTTCTCCCGCAAGGGCGAGGGTGAGGGTGGCCGGATCAAACCCGAGATCTCCGCACCGGGCGACGGCGTCCGATCGTCCTACCCGAACAACAGCTACGTCGAGATGTCCGGCACCTCGATGGCGGCCCCGCACGTCGCCGGCGCCGTCGCGGCGCTCTGGAGCTACGACCCGACCCTCATCGGGCAGGTCGAGGAGACCCGCCGCCTGCTCGCCGAGTCGGCCGTCGACGTCGACGACACCGAGTGCGGCGGCACCGCCGAGGTCAACAACAAGTACGGCGAAGGCCGGCTGGACCTCGTCCGCCTGCTCGAGCTCGCGCCCCGCAAGGGCGGCACCCTCACCGGTGTCGTCACCGCCAACGGCGCTCCGGTCCCCGCCGCCGAGGTGACGATCAGCGGACCGTTCAGCCGGTCGATCGGAACCGACAAGGACGGCCGGTTCACCACGAACCTGCCGGTCGGCGACTACCAGCTCAGCACCAAGATCTTCGGCTACCTGACCGCGACCGCCAACGTCACGATCACCCTCGGCCAGGACACCTCCGTCAAGCTGCCGCTCACGGCCGCCGCGAGGCACGACATCAGCGGCAGGGTCGTCGACGACAAGAAGAAGCCCGTCCCGAACGCCGACGTCTCCGTCAAGGACACGCCGCTGAAGTCGGTGCGTACCGATGCCAACGGCGCGTTCACGATCGGCGCTGTCCCCGAGGGCGGGTACACGCTGAACGTCAAGCCCAACGCCTGCTTCTCGCCCACGAGCCTCCCGCTGACCGTCGGCGCGCAGAACGAGTCGCGCGAGATCCCCGTCGGGCTCGTCGTCGACGAGGGCGGCTACAGCTGCGCCGTCTCCGAAGGCGAATACCTGCGCGGCACCGCCCCGGTCGCCTTCACCAACGGCGTGTGGGCGACCGTGCAGCTGCCGTTCCCGATCGCGCTCTACAACGGCAGCCACGACACCCTCGGTATCAGCCTGCGCGGCGTGATCTCCCCGGACACCAGCACCGGACCCGGTAGCGGCGGTGCGGGCATCTTCCCGTTCTACGTCCAGACCCCCGTCGAGTTCGCCCCCGGTGGAGGAGTCTTCACGGCAGCCACCAAGGTCAACGGCGAGGACGCGTTCGTCGTCGAGTTCCGCAACGCCAAACTCTGGGCCTATCCGGACCGGTCGGAGTACACCGAGCCGGTCAGCTACTCGGCCACGCTCACCCGCTCCGGCACCGTGACCTTCGGCTACGGTGACGGCATCGGGGCCGACGACCCGGTGACCGCCGGCGCCCACGCCGTTACCGGCATACAGGGCTGGGCCGGCGTCGACGGCATCCGGTTCTCCGACAGCGCCCCGGTGCTGCGCGACGGGATGATCGTCACCTACGACATGCCTGACTTCGGGTACCTCGACGCGACCGTCGTCGACAAGAACGACGGGCTGCCGGTGGCCGGGGCCAAGGTCTCCTTCACGAACAAGTCTGGGCTCGTCGAAACCGTCACGACCAACGGGACCGGCATCGTGCACCGCCAGCTTCCCGTCGGCGACTACACCATGACGGTCGACACGCCGAACTACACGACCGCGGCGTACCCCTTCTCCCTCGACAAGCTCTACGCGAGCGTCAAGATCGACGCGCGTCTGACCACGGGCGTCGCCGACCTGAAGGCCGACGGCCTCGACGCCGTGTTGGGCACCGACCAGAACGGTGTGGGCTCGCTGACGCTGACCAACAACGGTTCCGCCCCACTCACCTACAACCTGGGCGAGGCCGCGCGGCACCCCGACCTTGACGCCGCCGGCACCACCGGGCGTACCGGGAAGGGCGCGGACAGCAGGATCGACCTCGCCGCGTGGAAGACCGGCGCGAGCGGCATGAAGCCGTCGAACGTCGACGGCACGGCGGCGACGGCGAGCGCAGCGGAAGCCCAGGCGGCCGGCAAGGTCGGCGTGACCTCCGGCGGAGACGTCATCACCCGGATCGCCATCCCGGGCAGGATCGAGGACAAGGAGCCCTCCGGCATCGGGTACGACGGTGACGTCTGGGTCCACGACTACAACGCGCGGACCAACACCGCCTACACGGTGACGGGTAAGCCGACCGGGAAGGTCTTCGACGCGTCGTGGAACCCCGCGTACCGGGCGTTCGACATGGCACTCGACACCAAGACCGGTGACATGTGCCAGATGGAGGACAGCCCGGCCAGCTACATCCACTGCTTCAGCCGGGAGACCGGGAAGGAGACCCGGCAGGTCAAGGGTGACTGGTCCACGCTGCAGCTGACCGGGCTCGCCTACAACCCGACCGAGGACGTGTTCTACGTCGGTGGCCGGGCGAACGGCATGATCGGAACCGTCGCCGGGACGTCGCACGACAACCCCGGCGCGCTGCTGTCCTTCTGCGCCCCGCCGCTGCCCGAGGTGATGGGCCTGGCCTACAACCAGGCGTCCGACACCATCTGGTACACCGACCTCACCTCAAACCGGCCCACCCGCCTGCTGCAGGTCGACCCCGACGACTGCTCGCTGGTGAACGCGTGGTGGTTCCCGGGCCAGAAGGCCGGCCAGGGCGGCGGCCTGGAGACCGACTCGACCGGTGCGCTGTGGGCGGTGGACCAGGTCGCCGACGACGTCGTGCTGGTCGACGTCGAGGACGACCTGCTCACCGACCTGCCGTGGCTGTCGCTCTCCTCGGCCGGCGGCACCCTCGCCCCGGGCCAGTCGACGACCGTCAAGGTCTCGATCTCCTCGAAGGGCGCCAAGCCGGGAGTCCTCGGCGCGAACATCGTGGTCAGGTCCGACTCCGGACGCCAGTCCAAGACCTACGTCCCGGTGACGCTCACGACCACGAAGTACCAGGTCGGCGTCAACGCAGGCGGCGCGAAGTTCACCGACGGCTCCGGCTACACCTGGCTCGCCGACCAGGCCGCCGGTAAGAAGGCGTGGGGCTACGAGGGGAAGACGAAGGTCGCCGCCACGACGGCTGCCATCGCCGGCACGACGGACGACGCCCTGTTCCAGTCGCAGCGCACCACGCCCGACAAGCAGCTGTTCTACCGCTTCCCCGATGCGCCCAAGGGCACCTACGCGATCGATCTCGGCTTCGCCGAGATCGAGAAGGTGGCCCGGGGCAAGCGGGTGTTCGACGTCCTCGTGGACGGATCGCTGGCGGAGTACGCGTACGACCCGGCCGCGGCCGTGGGGCCGAACACCGCTGACTGGCGCACCGCCGTCGTAAAGCACGAGGGCGGTCCGCTGACCGTGGAACTGCGAGGCTCGAAGGGACTGAAGGCCCCGACCATTGCCGCGCTGCGGGTGACGCTCGACCCGCGTGCGGACGCGGCGGAGCCAGATCCCCAGCCCGAGCAGCCGGAGCCGGGCCCGGTTCCGGTCGCCCGCGCCGGTCGCTCGTACTCGATGAAGGTGACCGACGGGCTCTACCGCCAGGGCACGGAGGAGTCCGGGTGGCACGGCGACGACCTCTGCGGCGTGCTGTGGTTCGACTCCAGCTTCCTGGCACCGTTCTACGACACGGCCTGGGACGGCGTGTGCGTGACGACGAACGGCACGCTGACCTTCGACCGCGCCAGCACGCCGGGGAACAACACGGAACTGCCGTCGCCGTACCCGATCGACGCGGTCTACCCGTTTTGGGACGACCTCATCGTCGACGACGAGGCGGGCATCTACTTCGGGACGACCGAGGTGGACGGGCTGGCGGCGCAGGTCGTCGAATGGCGCAACGTCGCCTTCTACGATGACCGGACGGCTCGGGTGAGCTTCTCGGTCACTCTGGTCGCGGACGGCCGGATCCAGATCGGGTACGGCGACGGCGTCGGCGGTGACAACCCGCTCACCCGCGGGTCGTCGGCGACGGTCGGCGTGGAGAGCCTGAACCGCAACCCCGCGAGCCAGTACTCCTTCAACCAGCCCATCCTGAAGGCCGGCCTGGGGCTGGAGTACACCCTCCCGTCCGCGGGCACGATCGAGGGCACGGTCACCGACGCGAACGACAGCAAGCCGATCGCGGGCGCGATCGTCACGCTCAAGGGGCCGAACGGTGAACGGGTCATCACCACCGATGCGAAGGGCCGCTGGAAGGCCCAGGCGCTGGTCGGTGAGAACACCGTGCAGGTCGAGGCACCGAACTACGTCACTGCGAGCCACCCGGTGACCATCGCCAAGAAGGATCAGGCCGAGGTGGTCAACACGGCGTTGACCACGGGCATCGCCACCGTCACCGCAGGTGACCTCGACTGGCTCGTCGGCCCGAACCAGAAGGCGACCGCCGACGTGACCGTGACCAACACCGGCTCCGCCCCGCTCGACGTGCGGGTCAGCGAGCAGGAGCGCACCAGCGACGGTGGGCACGAGGCCGCCGACCTTCCCTGGTTGACCCTCACGGGCTCGGCCGCAACCGGCACGGTCACCCTCGCGGCGGGTAGGTCCACCACGGTGACGGTGACGGCGGACAACGCCGGCATCAAGCCCGGCGTACTGGTCGGAGACGTGCTCGTGTCGTCGAACGCCGGCAAGGGCGAGACCCAGCTCAAGCCGGTCCGCCTGGCGACGTCCGCGTACTGGAAGGGCGTCGACGTGGGCGGGTCGGGGTACGTCGATGCCGACGGCTTCTTCTGGGCGCCCGACCAGGCGCTCGGCTCGCGGCCCTGGGGCTACGTCGGCGGCAAGGCGCACGCCACCAAGGCCAACATCGCCGGTACCGAGGACGACGCGCTGTTCCGCACCCAGCGGACCGGCGATACGTTCAGCTATGTGTTCAAGAACGCCCCCGCCGGCACGTACCGGATCGGCCTCGACTTCGCGGAGATCGAGAAGGTCAAGGCCGGCAAGCGTGCCTTCGATGTCCTGGCCGACGGCAAGGTCGTGCTCTACGACCACGACGTGCAGGCGAAGGCGGGTGCGCTGACCGCTGACATGAACACGGTCACCGTCGAGCACACCGGTGGCGATCTGAAGATCGAGCTTGTCCGCGACAAGGGCGAGAGCGACCCGATCCTCAACGCCCTCAAGGTTCAGCAGGACCCGCGCCTCTGAGATAGTCACACCTGTTCACCAACAGTGGTCAGGGCCTCCTCGGAAGTTCCGGGGAGGCCCTGACCGCGACTACGGATCGCATCACCGGTCGAGCGCGTCGGCCAGGCGCCGCGCCTCGGTGACCAGCCGGCTCGACCCGCCGCGGGCGGCGACCTCGGCCAGCCCGGGAACGTCGATCCGGGCGCCGGTCGCGCGCGCCGTCTCGGCAGCCAGGGTCAACAGGTCCGGGGTGCCGCGCGGGGCCTTCGCCGCCGCGAGCAGCGCGGGCAACGCGGCGGCGAGCAGACGCCAGGTGCTGAGCGGGGCACCGGCGGCGGCCGCGTCGCGCAGCGGCTGCAGGGTGCGGGTCAGCGTGAGGTCACCGACGGCGGCGAGGACGCCGAGGTGGGCCCCCGCCGTGCGAGCGTCCAGGTCGCCGGCGGCAGCCAGCATCAGCAGGGCGTCGACGGCGGCGACCCGGTCGGACTCGTGCCGGGCACCCAGGCCGTACGCGAGGGCGAGGTCGACGGCGGGACCGCCGTCGCCGCCGCACTCAGCGAGCAGCGGCAGGATCGCGGCGCCGCCAGACAGGTCCTGGTCGGCGGCGCTGGCGATGTCGGGCAGCGCGTACGCCGCGACCAGTCCCCGGTAGCCGGGCAGCACGGCCGGCCAGAGCAGCGCCGCGCCGCCGACGTAGCTGTCCACGGATCCGGCCGGCACGGTGAGCAGGCCGAATGGGTCGTCCACGCCCTCCGGTGGGCTGACCAGCACGTGCGTCCGCTGCCGGGGCAGCTCGTCGTACCCCCAGTCGAAGCCGTGTCGGCGCTCCCGGCGGGGCAACGTGACCACTCGCTGTTCCGGGGTCGGCAGGCCACCGGCACGCAGCCATCCGGCGAGCCGGTTACCGGCGCGCGTGCCGAGCGCCGCCGCCCTGGCCGCGAGGGGCTCGTCGACCCGCGCGGGCAGCCGTAGCAGGGCCTGCGTCAGGTCCACCTCCCACGCGCCGCGCTCGCCGAGCCGGGTGAGGCGGTCGTACAGCACCTCCGGGTCGATGGCGCCGTTCGCCGTGGTCGGGGCCGCGAGCAGACCGGGGTGCCGGGGCGAGCCGACGCGATCACCGATCTCGGCCAGTCGGGCGCGCAGCAGCCGGTGCGGCGGGGGTACCCGTGGATCGAGGGGCGGTCCGCCCGGCGTGCGGTGCCGCAACGCCGCCAGCATCGCGGCCCACCGTCCCCGCCGTACGCCCCCCTCGATCGGGTCGGCCGCCGCGTGCAGCACCCCGCCGAGGAGACCGCACAGGCAGCACGGATCCCACGGGTGCTCCTCCGCGCCGGCGCGGTGCCGCCGCAGCACCGGAACCAGGGCGTCTTTCAGCCGGGCCCGGTCGCCACCGGCGAGCCGGACCACCGCGTCGAGGACCCGTTCCAGACCGGACGCCGTCGTAGGGCCGCCGAGCAGGGAGGCGACCTCCTCCGCGAGTTCGTCCGGGTCGGTGATGGCCGGTGGCGCCGGCAGCGGGCCGGCCGGTGGCGGCAGATCGTCGCCCACCGCACCGACCACGAACCGCGGAGCGGCCACGTGCCCGTGCCGGGCAGCCAGCGTGCCGGCCCGGTCGCGGACGTCCGCAGCCGGGTGGTCGACCGCTGTCGCGATGACCTCGGCGATCTCCGCCGCCCGGTCGGGGTGCCGGCGGGCGAGCTGGTCCAGCCAGCCGAGCTGGGCGCGGACCAACGCCTTGTCGGGCCGGACGAGGACGGCCCGCGACGTGTCGAGCAGCCCGTCGACCTCCACGGCGTCGAGAGTCCGCAGCGTCCTCTGCGCCATCGACGCCACGGACCCGGGGGCGTCGGCGAGCAGGCGCAGGTAGTCTCCGCGGTGCCGGTCGACCTCGCTGGCGGTGGGCTCCAGCAGAGCGTGCAGGGCGACGAACGCGCGCAACGCGGACGGCCGGTCGCCGCGCAACAGTCGGCTCACGCAGCCGTCGAGCAGCAACGTCCGGTCCAGGCGGCCCTCGCCGGCCAGTCGCGCCAGCGCGCGCGGCAATGCGAGCTTCTCGTCGGTCATGAACTCGTCGAAGGACATCCGCGTCCCGGCGCCGTCCACCTCGAACAGGCGCGGCACCAGGGCGTCGAGGAACACGTCCGCCCGTAGCCGGTCCACCAGCGGGACCGGTCGCTGCCACTCCGGCGGCCACGCCAGCCGGGCGAGCCACCCCTGCACGAACTCCTCACCGGTGGGTGCGACCGCCTTCTCGGCGGTGAGCAGCTCGGCGACGAATCCCCAGCCGTCCCTCGGGTCGTCCCGGCGGAGCCGGTCCGCCAGCCGGTATGCCAACTCGGCCAGCCACGGCACCCCGCGCGTCCGCGCGACCTGCACCACCAGCCCAGCGTCGACGCCCCGCAGCGACACGTTCCGGCGGCCGAGCAGTTCGGCCGCCGTGGCGGCGGTGGGCATGCACCCGACCGCGGCCACCGCCAGGGCCGTCGCCTCGTCGTTCCACCACCAGTTGTCGCGCCGCCGCCGCACGTGGGCAACCAGCCCGTCGGCGAACGACCGCCGCCCCTGGTCATCGAGGCCGTCGACCGCGTCGACGGCCGCGCCGATGTCACCCCGGACCAGGAACTCCAATGGATCGTTCACGCCCCGACCTCCACCGGAGTGGCCACCATCGTCGTGGCGAGCGCATGCTTGCAGGGCCCGCGCTGACCGCGGTGCCGCGCCCACCAGGGGCAGGAGCAGGTGTACGAGCCGTCCGTCCGGCGGCGGACCCGGTAGACCTCGTCGCCGTGGCGTACGGTCGCCGCCTCGCCGTCGAGGGTGACCGCGCCCGCCTCGACCAGCGCCCGCGCCCCGACCAGCCGGGGATTGTCCCGCTCGGCCCTGCCGGCGTCGTACGGCAGCACCCGGTGAAAGTAACCCGCCTCGGCCACGTCGAAGCCGACCCGGCCGGCGGTGCCCAGCTGGGCCAGCGCCGCCCGGACCCGGTCCGCCGAGACCGCCGCCGAGGCGGCCAACGCGTCGACGTCGATCGTCGGGTCCCAGGACAGCAGCGCGGCGACCAGCGCGGCGTCGTCGGCGACGTCGTCCGTGGCGAGCGCGGTCAGCGCGCCGCCCTCGCCGGAGAAACCCCGGTAGGGCTCCGGCGACAGGGTCAGCGACAGCCGCAGCGCGCCGGTGTCGAGTTCCCACACGCTCGGCAGCGGCGGCGAGCCGGCCGCCGCCGGCGGCCCGTACACCCGCAGGGTCTTCGCGTACCGGAGCAGCCCACGCAGCGTGGCGAGCCGTCCGGCGCCGGCCAGGCACACCGCGCCGGGCACCGGGCGCGAGGTCAGCCGCAGTGAGCGCCCGGCTGGCACGACCCAGAGCACCGACCGGTCGTTGCCCGCCGGCAGCCGGCGCAGGAAGGCAGCCGCCTCGGTCGCCGAGATCTCCGCCCGCGGTTCCAGGGTCGCCGCGATCAGGTGGACCTCGGCGAACCCGCGCAGCCAACGCCCGGGCAGCGGCACCTTCTTCTCCACCACCGCGCCATCCATGGTGGACACGGTCAGGTCGTCCGGCCCCACCGACAGGTGCAGCGGGTCGATGCCACCCACCCGGGCCAGTGCCTCCCGCAGCGGCGCGTTCACGTCGACGTTGGTCGTGCCGTGCTCGACGATGTCACCGTCGAACCCGGCTGGCACGACGTCCAGCCGCGCGTACACCCCGCAGCAGCCGGAGAACGACTCGAAGCGCATCCGGTCCCGGCTGCCGGTGACCACGGGATCGAGGCTCGCGGGGCTGACCGGCTGGTGATACCGGGTCCGGGCGACTTCGGCGACAGCCAGGAGCCCGGCGGCTGCCGCCTGCGGAGTCGTCAGGAAGCCGGAGAAGAACCGCGGGTTGGTCGCGGGTCCGCCGCTGGTCTGCAGCGCCAGGTCACCCCGGTGCAGCGTGGACGGCCGGAGGTAGCGGTACGTCTGAAGAGCGCTCACGGCTGCAGAACTTACGACCGACCCCCGACACCTTGTCGGTGCGCGGCGTGTGTAGGCGTGTGGCGAATCGTCATGGGGTCAAGGCGGTCTCCCAGGCCGGCTGCTGGGGCACGTCGTTGTGCACGATGATCTCGGCGTGATCCGTCGGGCGGACCGTGGCGAGGTAGAGCTGCTGGGAGGGGATGTAACGCTCGCGCCAGCGCCGTTCGACCTCGGCCCGAGATGACACCTGGCGCTCTCGGACCACGGCACGATCCACGGTCTTCTCGAGCGCGGTCGACACGAAGATGCGCAGGTCCCACCGATCAAACAGTTCCGGGCGCATGAGGAAGACGCCGTCGAAGACCAACACGGCGTCGGCGGGGGCAGTCGTGACCGGCGGGGACAGCGCGGTATCCGTGGCGCGGTCGTAGACCGCGTGCTGAAATTGTCGATCTCCACCCGGGCCGAGTGGATCGAGCAGAACCCGGTTCAGCGCGTCGTGGTCGTGGGTGTCGAAGTAGCAACCTTCGGCCGAGTACTCGCCGCGCGAATAGCGCTGTGCCCGGGGAAAGAGGAAATCGTCGGCTGTCGCGCGGATGACATCGCGGCCCTGTGTGCGCAGGACGTCGGCGAGCTCGTCGGCGAGCGTGGTCTTGCCTGCGGCGGGCGGCCCGTCGATGGCCACCCGCGTCGGGTGTGCGACCGTGACGGACCCGACTGCCTCAGCGAGGCGGCCAAGCATCTCATCGCGGGTGCCGTGGTCCATGTCCTGCCCCGTCCTGGTCTCGCGGAGGTCGCCGTGTCGAGCCGAGCCGGCCCAGGCTATTCCGAGATAGCAACACTGTCATGCTCATGAGCTCACCACTCTCGCCCCGGCTGGTCGTATCGGCGCGTGATGTTTCCGTGCGGCGACTGGCTCGCTCACTCGGCGGGCAGGCGGTAGCCGAGTCCTCGTACCGTCTCGATCAGCTCGGGCCTACCCAGCTTGGCGCGCAGCGTCGCTACGTGGACCGCCAGGGTGTGTCGGCCCGACCAGGTGGTCTGCCAGACATCCAACATGATGCGTTCGCGGGTGAGCGCGAGGCCGGGCCGGCGGGCCAGCGAGGCCAGGATGTCGAATTCCTTGCGGGTCAACGACACCGGACGGGTGTCCACGTGCACCGTGCGAGCCAGCAGATCGATCCGCAGCCCTCCGACGTCGATGACGTGACCGGGCAGCGGAGCCTGCCGCACTGTTCGCCGTAGCAACGCCTCGATGCGCGCGTGCAGCTCGGCCATCGCGTAGGGCTTGCCGACGTAGTCGTCGGCACCCATCCGCAGTCCGGTGATTCCGTCCCGTTCGCACCGCGCGACCGCGATGATGCCCAGCGCCGGGTTGCGCCCCCGGAGGGTCCGGCACACGTCGAATCCGTCGCCGTCCGGCAGGCTCAGGTCCAGCAGGACCAGGTCGCACGGGGCCGCCACGAGCGCCGCGGCGGCGGTCGAGGCCTGTTCCACCTGATAACCGCGTCGCCGCAGCGTCGAACTCATGACCGCGGAACTCCGCAGGTCGTCCTCCACGAGCAAGATCCGCATCGCCCTCGCCTGTCACTGTCGCGGTGCCCTCCCGCCGTGGGCGAGAGCAGGATCGGCACCCGGACCAGGGCGGCCGGCGTCGTCGTGGATGCACCTCGTCAGTCCCGAACGGCGGGCGGCCGTTCGGCTGCGAACTAGACCCGACAGCGCTGAGCGGGCACTGATTTCTGGCTGAGGCGGCAGGTCGGGTGGGCGGACGCCGAGGGCGCGAAGCCTCAGCGTCCGCCCGGGGGCGGGCGACGGGGGAGCGCCCGACCGCTCAGGTACCGGCGGCAACCGTGGCCGCGACGGGCCGTTCGGCGCGGCGCTGGCCGGGGTGACAGGTCATGTTGCACACCGTGTTTGTCCCCGCACCGAATACTGTTCGGGGAACGACTCGCAGTCGAGGCGGCGCGATCGAACTTGAGAGAGTCTTGACGTACGTCCCAGCTAGGGCGTGTCCTGCCGATCAGGGGCTCCGTGGAGCGTCCGGGGCAGCGCCGACACTGAACCGAATGCCATAGTGCCGCGATGAAGGCAGACCTGCACAGTTACTTGAAGGGCGGCCGTGACGCGCTGCTGTGGAAGCTCGACGGGCTCAGCGAATACGACATTCGGCGTCCGTTGACCCGGACCGCAACCAACTTGCTCGGTCTGGTGAAGCACGCGGCAGCCATGGAGATCCTCTATTTCGGCGCCGTTTTCGCCCGGCCGTTCGAGCAGGAGCTGCCGTACGTCGGTGAGGGGGCGGAGACCAATGCGGACATGTGGGCGACCGCAGATGAGACCCGCGAGGAGATCGTCGCGCTGTACCGCCGTGCGATCGTGCACGCCGACACCACCATCGAAGCCCTTGCACTGGATGAGGTCGGCCGCGTGCCGTGGTGGGGCGACGCAGCGGTCACGTTGCACCACGTCCTGGTCCACGTCATTGCGGAAACACAACGGCACGCCGGCCACGCCGACATCGTGCGCGAACTCATCGACGGCGCGGCCGGGCTGTTGCCCAGGAACGACAACCTGCCCCCCACAGACGAGTCATGGTGGCTGGACTACCGCCAGCGAGTGGAGCAGGCTGCCCTCGACGCAGCAAGTACCCACCGCTAGCAGACCGGCAGGACGCGCCCTAGCCGAGCAATGCCGCCTCGGCGGCGCCGATCTCGCGGAACAGCTCGTGTGCCTCTCGCAACCGGGGCTGGGCCGACGACGGGCGGCCCAGGGCCTCGTACGCGTAGCCGATGGTCGTCAACGTGCGGGCGTACGCCAGGCGTTGTCCTGCCCGGCGTTGGACGCGCAGCGCCTGGCGGCCCTCGACGAGGCACGCCGCGGCATCGCCGAGGCCCAGGCTCGCGGCGGCGAGGCGGCTTCGTGCCTGACCGGCCACCAACGTGTACCCACCGGTGCGGGCGGCCGCTATCGCACTGGTGGCGTACTCGTGGGCTCTGTCGAACTCCTTGCGGGCCGCGGACAGGTCGGAGAGCAGCATCAGCGCCTCGACTCTGGCGCGCTCGTTGCCGGTCCGGTCCACCCCGGCCAGCACGATTTCGAGCCGACTGTTCGCCTCTGACAAGCGGTTCTGCCGCAGCAGTACCTCGGCGAGCGCACTCTGGGTGACCACCTCCAGTCGGCCGTCCGGCAGTCCCTGGACGATGTCGAGGCCGAGGTTGAGCACCTCCTCGGCCTCCGCGTAGCGTCCCGCGTCGGTGTGCACACGGCCGAGCGTGGTCAGCGAAGCGGCCTCCTCGTGTCGGGCGCCGATCGTATGGCCGATGCGTACCGCCTCCTCCGCTGCCGCCCGCGCCTCGTCGAGCCGGCCCAGTTCCCGGGCCACCAGCGCGAGGTTCTCGCTGACCACGGTGGCCCCGAGATGTTGGCCGGTTTCCCGCAGCAACCACATCGCCTGTTCGCCGTGCCGTGCCGCTGCGGCCAGGTCGCCCACCTCCTCGCAGGCGGCGGCCAGGTTTGCCAGTGTGCCGGCCTCGGCCCGGCGGTCGCCGATCTGCCGGTCGATGGCGAGGGCCTGCTCGAAACGGTTGATCGCGGCCCGAGGTCGGCCCAGCTGCGCCAGGGTGATGCCGATGCTGCAGTGCGCGGCCGAGGCGCCGACCTGCCAATCGGCCCGCGCGGCGAGCGCCGCGACCGCCTCGTACTCGGCGCGGGCGGCGCGCAGATCGCCGGTACGCCAGTTCAGCAGTCCCAGGCTCTGCCGTAGCACCGCCTCGCCGCGCAGGTCGCCGTCGTGCCGGGCCGCTTTCAGCCCGGTGAGGGCGATCGACCGCCACTGGCTCAGCGGCGTCCGCATGCGCAGGAAGTCGTATGAGACATGGGCGAGTTGCCATGCCATCCGGTGTCGGCCGTCGGCAGCCGCGTGTTCCAGCGCCGCCACCAGATTCGCCGATTCCGCAGCGAGCCACTCGCGGGCGGATGCCTGGTCGTCGAGCTCGGGCACCTGCACGCCGGGCGGCGGTGGGTCCGGCGGCAACCGTAGCCGCGACGGGCCGTTCAGCGCTGCGCTGGCTCGGGCGACAGCATGCAGGTAGAAGTGCAGCAGCCGGTGCACGGCGGCGGCATTGTCGGCCGCGTCGTCATGTTCGGCGGCGAGCTGTGCCCCGTACTCGAGCAACAGGTCGTGGCTGACGATCCGGGCTGTCCGGGTGATCCGGATCAGGTGCAGTCGGGCCAGGGCGTCGATGAGGGGATCGAGGTCGTCGCAGGGCAGGCCGGCCAACGCCGCGGCTGCGGGAACGGCGAGACCGGCCGGTGCCGGCACCAGCCCGAGCAACCGGAACACCCGGCCCGCCGGGGCCGGGAGTGCCTGGTAGGACAGCTCGAACGCGGCCCGGACGGCGGAGCTGTCATCACCGTCGACCCGTAGCTGCGAGACCCGGCCCCGAGCGATCAGCTCGTCGAGGTGCCTGCGTACGCTCACGTGCGCCCGGTCGGCCAGGCGGGCGCCGGCGATGCGCAGGGCCAGCGGCAGGTGCCCGCAGAGCTCGGCCAACTCCCGGGCAGCAACCGGCTCGGCGTTGATGCGCTCGGCCCCGGCGGTGCCGACGAGCAGTTGGACCGCGTCGGCGGCGGGCAGGACGTCGAGCGTGAGCCGGGCGGCACCGTCCCGGGCGATCAGGCCGCTGAGCCTGTCCCGGCTGGTCACCATGACGAGGCAGCCCGCACCGCCCGGGATGAGGGGTCGGATCTGGTCGGCGTCGGAAACGTTGTCCAGTACGAGCAGGACCCGCCGGCCGGCGAGCGCCGAACGGTACAGCGCGACCTGCGCGTCCGCCTCGGCCGGTATCCGGTCGGCTGCTACGCCCAGCGCGTCCAGCAGGAGCGGTAGCGCCTCACCGGGGGTCCGGCGGGGACGCGGATGGAACCCGAGCATGTCCACGAACAGATGCCCGTCCGGGAAATGATGCTGGACGCCGTGCGCCCACCGCACGGCCAGGCTGGTCTTCCCCGCTCCCGCGGGGCCGCAGACGACAATGATCCGTGCCGCCCGCGCCTCCAGCAACTCGTCGAGGACGGTCATCTCCCGTTGGCGGCCGATGAAGCCGGGTGTGACCGCTGGTAGTTGCCGCGGCACCTCGCCCGTCGGTTCCCGCGTCACCTGCCCGGTGGGTTTCGCGACGGGCTCGGCGCCGGCGAGCATCGCGCGGTAGGCCTGCTGGAGTTCCTCACCCGGCTCGATGCCGAGCCTCTCGACCAGGCTCTCGCGGACCCGGCGGAACAGGGTCAGCGCGTCGACCCGACGGCCGCACCGGTGCAGCGCAATCAGCAGCGCCAGCGCCAGGCGCTCCCGGACCGGGTTGTCAGCTAGCACGTCGGACAGTCCGTCGATGATGTCGCCGTATCGGCCGAGCCTGAGGTCGAGGTCGGCGCGCAGCTCAAGCGCCGCGAACCGCTCCTCGTTCAGCTGCGGGGCGACGAGTTCGTCCAGCCACGGGCCGGCGACGTCGGCCAACGCCGGCCCGCGCCATCGGCGTAGAGCACGGTCGACCAGTTCCCGAGCCCGCTCCGGCTCGCACGTCCGCGCGGCAAGCAGTAGGTCACGAAAGTGGTGCAGATCCACCGCGGACCGGTCGACGGCCAGCCGATAGCCCGATCCCGCCCCCACCAGCTCAGCCGTACGGAGCGGCGCGTCGACCGAGTTGAGCAGGGCCCGTAGTCGGGAGACACAGCCCTGCACCGCGTTGCGCGCCGAGATGGGCGGCGCCGTACCCCACAGCGCCGTCACCAGGCGATCGAAGGGAACGATGTTTCCGCATTCCAGCGCCAGCATGGCCAGTACGGTGCGTTGCTGCGCGGCCGACGGGCCCAGCCAGCGGGTGCCCTGCCACACGCCAACCGGCCCCAGCAGCCGAAACTGCAGGCCGTCCTCGACTTGGTCCACGCCAGGTCCGTTCCGTAGGAAACCGCGACGCCGGGAATGATCTCACCAACGGCATGCCCTTCCGGACGGCCCATCGACGCCCACCGAAGACTGGGAATCGATACGCCGAACTCTCGTGGCGGCTTTGGTCAAGTTCTCTTCAAGAACGCCTCGGCGCGCTGGACCCCTCGAACGCTCCGCTGAAACGGTGGTCGAAAGGGGCAGGGGCAGCACCGATACCCGAGCGAACATCGATGGTGCTGCGCGTCCGCGATGTCGTGTACGTGGTGCCGTGCTCGGGGCACCGACACCTGCAAATCGTCCTCATGGACACGACCCGAGGAGTGAGCATGACCCAGGAAAAGGGACTATCGCGGCGGCAGATCCTACGGGTTGGTGCCGTGGTGGGATCGGCCGTCACCGTGGTGGCCGTCTCCGGTGAGGCGGCTTCGGCCGACGCTGGAACGAGTGCCACTCAGGCCGGATCGCGCGGTGAGCTCGCCCGCGTGTCGACCGTGGAGGCCGGCGGCGCGGTGGTTGGCACGCCAAAGGTGGCGAACCGCACCGCGATCCGGGCGGCGGAGCGGGTTCCGTTCGCCGGCTTCCCGGACGGGATCGCCCCACGGCCGGGCGACCTGGTCACGGTGACCGACCTGTGGCCCGGCCTCGCCGTGGCCGCCGTGCCGGTGGTGCACTGGGTGACTGGAGTGCCGAAGCGGGACGGCAGCGGCTATGCGGTCGCGGGCCAGCGGGTGGCCGCGTCGCCGTTGCTCGACAAGCGAACTGCGCGGCGTGTGCGGGTCTGCCTCCTGGACACGGAGCTGGCCGACGCCCAGGTCCTCGCGGTCGTCCCCGCCTAGATGCCGCTGATGATCGACGCCGCGGTGCGGATCGTCGCGGCTGCTGTCCTGCTCTACACGGCGGGTCAGAAGCTCGTCGCGCCCACCGCCTTTCGCCGCACGCTCGTAGCGCTCAGGATGCCGCGCCCGCGCGTCCTGTCCGTTCTGGTCAGCGGCGCGGAGCTGAGCACCGCGGTCCTCCTGCTGACCGCACCGCACAGCGGGGTGACAGCCAGCCTGGTGATCGCGCTCGGCGCGTCGTTCGCAGGTGCGGCGACGATCGCACTGGCTCGTGGTGAGTCGGTGCGCTGTGCGTGCTTCGGCGGCGGGTCCGAGGCGAAGCTGGGCTGGACGCAACTCGCGCTGCTCCCGATCTGGCTCACCGTCGCCTGGGCAGCGCACGGCGACTCGTCGAATTTCCTCGTCGGTCCTGACGGGGTCGCGCTGACGGCGCTGGTGCTGTGCCTGGTGACCGTCGTTCGTCAGCTGTTGCCTCTGGCCCTGCGGAGCTGGAGCTACCTGAAAGTGTTGGAGAGTCAATGGGCTTCCTCTGGGTCGTCGTCGCCGCATTGAGCGTGCTGATGGGGATCTGCGTGTTGGCGCTGATCGATCAATACCAAACCCTTGAACTTATCCGTACCTCCCTCAAGCTCGAAGACAACCCGTCGCCGATCCCGATCCCGATGGACGACTCGATCAAGCCCTCCCTGGTGGGGCTCCCGCCACGGCTCGACGCGCAGCCGCATCTCGCGCTGCTCTTCCTGTCGGTGTCCTGCACGACCTGCCGGTCGATCGCGGAAGGCCTGCGTCGCAAGGATCTGGATCTCGTCTGGATCGTCCTGCAGCAGGCGCACTCCGAGGAGGAGGGCCGCGCGTGGCTCGAAGGCCTGAACATGCCGCTGGACCGGGCGACCATCGATGTCGACGAAGGGGTCGCGCGGGCGATCGGCATCGACACCGTGCCGTCGGTGGTCCTCTACCGCTCGGGTGAGGCATTCCTGGCCCAGACACTGCCGTCATTCCGGCAACTGCAACCGCTGTTGAACGCTCGCACCGTCCCATCCCCGCTGCCCGTCGCCAAGGAAGGAACCGTACGGCTATGACCAATCAGATGGAGTGCGTGACACCGACCGAGACGGCGGCGATCACCGATCGCCGTCCCAGCCGCCGATTCGCGCTCATGGGAGCGGCCTCCGCGGTCGTCGCCGGCCTGGCCACTGTGCTGAAGGCATCTCCGGCGGTGGCAGACTGCCTGGGATCGCCCTGCTGTTCGCTGGCCAGCTGCACCCGGTGCCACTACGCGGTCGAACCCGATCGCTACACCTGCCCGTCGGGCTATTACCGCACCTTCTGGACCTGCACCAGCGGCGGCCGCACGTACGGCTGCGGTGAGTGCAGCAAGAGCAAGACCTCGTGCTGGAGCGGTCCCTTCGCCTGCTCGATCTGGTACGTATGGTAGTTCTCTGGACGATCGTGCTCGCCGCGGTGGCGGGCTTCGCTCAACTCTTCAGCCCTTGAGGCCAATCCTTCATCGGAGTCATCCGCCCCTTCGTGCAAGGGGACTCGTCCCGGCTCGTTCGAAGCGGCCTACGCTTCGTCGCCGTACTGTCCGTCGCGCACATCGCCATGGCGGGCTTCGTCACCGCTTCGCTCTACCAGGTCGGCACCCTGTTCGCCGGGCGGCTCGATGCCCGGGTCGCAGTGGGGCTGTGTCTGGTGGCGGCCCTGGTGGCGGCGTCCTTCGACGTGCACGCGATCCGGACCGACTCGTACGCCCCCGGGCTTCGGCGCCAGACGTCCAAGGAACTCGGTCATCGGGAGAACATCCCGTGGTGGGTTCCGCCGATGATCTGGGGCCTGGACACCGGGCTGATGTGGAGCACGTTCCGGGTATCGGCGACCACCTGGGTGCTTCTGATGGCGGCGTTGCTCAACGTCGCTCCGCAGTGGAGCGGGCTGGTGTTCGGTGGCGCGTTCACCGTACCGCTGGTCGTGGCGATTCTCGCCGGTCACGGAAGCGTGAGTGACCTGGGCCGCCCCGGTCCGAGGCGGCTGGTGCAGTCCGCGGCGGTTGGCACGGCGTTGCTGCCGACCATCGTGGTGATCGCGACGTCCGCGATCTGAGGTTCGGCCGGGGCCTGTTGTCGAGGCCCCGGCCGAACTGACACTCTCCCAAGCGCTGCGGCGGCCGGGGTCAGGCGAAGTTGGGCCGTGGGGCGCGCAGCCGGGATTCGGCGGCGGACGCGAGCTGGCGGAGTCGTTCCGTCTGGCGCACGAGCTCGGCGCGGCCGTCGGCGCGCAGTCGGTAGTAGCGGCGCAGCCGGCCGTCCACGACCTGCTCGTGGCTGAGCTCGACCAACCCCTGCGCGACCAGCCGGTCCAGGGCGGCGTAGAGGGTTCCCGGCAGCAGGGTGACGCGCCCGCCCGACACGGAGGCGACCTCCTGGATGATCCCGTAACCGTGGCGCGGCTCGTCGGCCAGCGCGGTCAGGATCAGAAAGGTCGCCTCGCGCATTTCAGTCACCGAGGCAACATATATTGCTGATCAATCTATCGTCAACGCTCGGCGCGGGAGAGAGGCCGTCGGCCGCGACCCGCCCGACGGAGCCGGGCTTGATCCGAGGCATTCACCGGGATTTCAAGCGGTAAAGGCGATAAGACCGACTAGGGTAATTTTGTACGTGTTCCGGGTGATCTCGTTCTGTCGTGGCGCCACCAGCGCCATCGATGGCCGGGCCACCGTGATCCGCAGCGTGCTGCGCGCTGCTCCGTCGCCGGACGACCCAGGTCGGCGGGGGGCACGTGCCGATCTGCGATCCATCCGATCGTCGCCGCAGGGCTCGCGCACCCACCGGAGGGAGGAATGATGTCCCTGCTCGGCAGTGTCGACCAGCCCGCCGACCTCCACCGGCCAAGCGGCGGCCGGCTCCGACCGCTCGACGGAGAACTCAAGCCGTTCCCGACGGAGACGGTCTGTCGACGTGGCGGCCACCTCGCGACCAGCGGGGACGCGCCGTGCCGCCCCCTTCCAGCAGAGGAAGGCAATCCCCGGATGAACCCACCCGCCGTCGCCCCGGCGACCCGCCGGATCGAGCAGGCGCGGGCGCAGGAGAACTTCCCCGTCGCGCTGCGGGTGCTGCCCCGTCGGCGCCGCCGCGACCTGCTCGCCCTCTATCGGTACGCGCGCCACGTCGACGACCTCGGTGACGAACCCCTCGCACCGGGGGTCGACCGGCTCGCCGCCCTCGACGAGGTGGAGACCGAGCTGCGGGCGCTGTACGCCGGCCGGCCGGTGACCGACCGGGTGGTGCGTGCCCTCGCGCCCACCGTGGCCGAGTGCCGCCTGCCGCTCGAACCCCTGCTCCGGTTGGTCGAGGCCAACCGGGTCGACCAGCACGTCCGCCGGTACGCGACGTTCGCGCAGCTGGTCGACTACTGCACCCTCTCGGCCAACCCGGTCGGGGAGCTGGTCCTGCACGTCTTCGGCCAGGCCGGGACGGCGCGGCTAGCGCTCTCCGACCGGATCTGCACCGCGCTGCAACTCGTCGAACACCTCCAGGACGTCGCCGAGGATCACCGCCGGGGCCGGGTCTACCTGCCCGCCGAGGACCTCGACCGATTCGGCGTCACCGAGGCCGATCTCGCCGGCCCCACCGCCGACCGGCGGCTGCGCGAGCTCATCGGCTTCGAAGCCGAGCGTGCCCGGGCCTGGCTGGAGGCGGGCGCCCCGCTGGTGGCGGACCTGCACGGGTGGGCGCGGCTGGCGGTGGGCGGCTATCTCGCCGGGGGCCGGGCGACGCTCGACGCACTGGCCGACGCCGACCACGACCCGCTGCGGGTGACCGTCCGTCCTCGGGGCCGCCGGGTCTTCGGTCGCTGGCTGAGCGCGATGGTGCGGAGCGCCGGATGACCGCGACCACGGACGTGGCGGCCGCCTACCGCCGCTGCGAGGACATCACCCGCAGTCAGGCCGCCAACTTCGCGTACGGCATCCGACTGCTGCCGCCGGCGAAACGCCGCGTCCTCTCGGCCATCTACGCCACCGCCCGTCGTATCGACGACATCGGCGACGGCCACCTGCCGCCGGCGGAGAAGCTGGAGCTGCTCGGGGAGACCCGGGCGGCCCTGCGGCGGTTGCCCGGCAACAGCGGCGGCGACCCGGTCCTCACCGCGCTGGGTCACGCCGCCACCCGGATGCCGATCCCGCTGGAGGCGTTCGACGAGCTGATCGACGGCTGCGCGGCCGACGTGACCGGCCGGCGGTACGCCACCTTCGAGGAGTTGCACTGGTACTGCCGCTGTGTGGCGGGTTCCATCGGTCGGCTCTCCCTGGGCGTGTTCGGCACCGCCGACCCGGGTCGCGCCGCGCCGCTGGCCGACGCCCTCGGTGTGGCGTTGCAGCTGACCAACATCCTGCGCGACCTGGTCGAGGACCGGGTCGACGGGCGTATCTACCTGCCCGCCGAGGACCTGGAACGGTTCGGTTGCACGCTGAACCTGAACGACGGCGGGTTCACCGACCCGCCCGCGCGGCTCATCGAGCTGGTGCGTTACGAGGCGGACCGGGCCGCCCACTGGTACGACGTCGGGCTGCGACTCCTGCCGATGCTGGACCGGCGCAGCGCGGCGTGCACCGCCGCGATGGCCGGCATCTACCGGCGCCTGCTCGCACGCATCGCGGCCGACCCGCTGGCGGTCACCCACAGCCGGGTGTCCCTCCCCGGGCACGAGAAGGCCTGGGTGGCGGCCCGCGCACTGGTCGGGCGGTCGGCATGACCGGGTCGGTGGACCGGCCGTCGACCGGTACGGGCGGGGTCTGCGTGATCGGCGGCGGCCTGGCCGGCATCACGGCGGCCATCCGACTCGCCGACCTCGGCCTGCCGGTGACGTTGCTGGAGAGCCGGCCGGAGCTGGGCGGGGCCACCTACTCCCTGCGCCGTGACGGCCTGACCGTCGACACCGGGCAGCACGTCTTCCTGCGCTGCTACCACGCCTACCGAGGGTTGCTGGACCGGCTCGGGACCACCGCGGGCACCGACCTGCAGCCACGTTTCGCGGTGCCGGTACTGCTCCCGGGGCGGGCACCGCACCTGCTGGCCCGTCGCCGGCTCCCGGCCCCGGCGCATCTGCTGCCCGCGCTCGCCGGTTACCGGCTACTCAGTCCCGGTGAGCGGTTCGCCGCGGCGCGGGCCTGCGCCGCGCTGCGACACGTCGACCCGGATCGGCCCGCCACCGACGCGCGAAGCTTCGGCGACTGGCTGGTCGAACACGGCCAGAGCGACCGCAGCCGTCGGCGGCTCTGGGACCTGATCTGCGTGGCGGCGCTGAACCTGCCGTCCGGCGAGGCGTCGCTGTCGCTCGCCGCCCGGGTGTTCCGCACCGGGCTGTTGGACGAGGCGGACGGCGGCGACATCGGCCGGGCACTGGTCCCTCTGGTCGACCTGCACGCGGTCGCGGCCCGGCGGCTGCTGGCCCGGCTCGGCGCCTCGGTGCACACCCGGTCGCGGGTGCGCTGGATCCACCCGGAGTCCACGGGTTTCCGGATCGGGTTGAACGACGGCGAGCTGACCGCGGACGCTGTCGTGTTGGCCGTACCGCACCAGGTTGCCGCATCGCTGGTACCGCCGGCCGCCGCGCCCACCGCCGGCGACTGGCACCGGCTGGGCGCGGTGCCGATCGTCAACGTGCACCTGCGCTACGAACGGCGGGTCACCGCGCTGACGATGGCCGCCGCCGTGGAGTCCCCGGCGCAGTGGATCTTTGATCGGTCCGACCCGGGCGCCGACGACCAGCACCTGGTGGTCTCCCTGTCGGCCGCCGACGCCGATATCGACCGTCCCGCTGCCGAGCTGGTGGCGACGCAGCGCGCAGCCCTCGCCGAGCTGTTCCCGGCGGCCCGGCGCACTCCGGTGCGCGACGCGTTCGTGACCCGGGAGCCGCGGGCCACCTTCCGGCAGACCCCCGGTACGCGGGCGTACCGGCCGGTGCCGACCACCCGCCTGCCCGGGCTGGTCCTGGCCGGCGCATGGACCGACACCGGTTGGCCGGACACGATGGAGGGCGCGGTGCGCAGCGGCCGGGAGGCCGCCGACGTGGTCGCCCGCCAACTCGTGTCCCGGCCCCGACACCACACGGAGGCCGCACGATGACTGTTGTAGGCAGTAGCAGCACCGACCAGATCCAGAGCCACGTCGAGCCGGCCATCCGCGCGCTGCTCGACCGCCTGGACCCCGGCAACCGGCTGGTCGCGGGCTACCAGCTCGGCTACTGGGACGCCGACGGCTCGCCCGCCAACCGGCAGGGCAAGGGGCTGCGTCCGATGCTGGCACTGCTCTCGGCTCGGGCCGCCAACGCCGAGCCCGGGGCCGGCGTCCCGGCCGCCGCCGCGGTCGAGCTGGCGCACAACTTCTCGCTGCTGCACGACGACGTGATGGACGGTGACACCGAACGCCGTCATCGCCCGACCGCGTGGACGGTGTTCGGGGTCGGCCCGGCCATCCTCGCCGGCGACGCCCTCATCGGGCTGGCGTACGAGGCGCTCGTCGAGGTGCCCGGCGGATGTCCCGCGGCCCGCCGACTCGCCCTGGACGTCCGGGCGCTACTCGCCGGGCAGGCGTCCGACCTGGGCTTCGAGCGGCGCGACGACGTCACCCTCGACGAGTGCCTGACCATGGCCAGGAACAAGACCGCCGCGCTGCTCTCCGGCTCGTGCGCGCTCGGGGCACTGCTCTGCGGCGGCCCGCAGCCCCTGGTCGACGGCCTGTCCCGGTTCGGCCTCCACCTCGGGTTGGCGTTCCAACTCGTCGACGACCTGCTGGGGATCTGGGGCGATCCGCAGCGCACCGGAAAGCCGGTCGGCTCGGACCTGCGCTCCCGCAAGCGCAGCATCCCCGTCGTTCGCGCGGTGACCAGCGGGGGCAGCGCCGGCCGCGCCCTGGCCGAGCTGTACCGGTCGCCCGCGCCGTTGGCCGCTGACGACGTGACGCGGGCGAGTGACCTGATCGAGGAGACCGGGGCGCGCGAGTGGACCAGGCAACGGGCCCGGCAGGAGACCGAGCGGGCTCGGGCCGAACTGGCGGCCCTGGACCTGCCGCAGGACGTACGCGGCGAGCTGGCCGAGATCGCCGCCTTCATCACCGGGCGGGACCACTGATGACCGACCTGCTGTCTCCGGAGCCGACGGCGTCCGCCTCGATCGGCCCCCCGACCGGCGCGGATCCGTCCGGCACCGCCCGGGAGGCGCTGCGTCGCGCCCGGGACCACCTGCTCGGGTTGCAGGACGAGGCCGGCTGGTGGAAGGGCGAGTTGGCCACGAACGTCACCATGGACGCCGAGGACCTGCTGCTACGGCAGTTCCTCGGCATCCGTACCGCGGAGCAGACCAGTGAGTCGGCCCGGTGGATCCGGTCCCAGCAGCGGTCGGACGGGTCCTGGGCGACGTTCCACGGTGGGCCGGGCGACCTCTCCACCACCATCGAGGCCTACGTGGCGTTGCGGCTGGCCGACGACCCGCCGGAGGCGCCGCACATGGCCGCCGCCGCCCGGTTCGTCCGCGCGCAGGGCGGCCTGGCGGCGAGCCGGGTGTTCACCCGGTTCTGGCTGGCGCTCTTCGGCCACTGGCCGTGGTCCAGGCTGCCCGCCATTCCACCCGAGCTGGTGCTGCTGCCGTCCTGGATGCCGTTCAACATCTACGACTTCGCCTGCTGGGCCCGGCAGACCATTGTTCCACTGTCGATCGTCCGCGCGCTGCGTCCGGTGCGGGACCTCGGCTTCGCCGTCGACGAGCTGCGTACTGCGGCGCCGGCGACGAGGCCGCCGCAGCTCACCTCGCGGTCCGGACTGCTGTACCGGCTCGACCGGCTCGCCAACGGCTACGAGCGGATCGCACGGGGTCCGGTGCGCCGGCACGCCCTGCGGCGGGCCGCCGAGTGGGTGGTGGCCCGGCAGGAGGCCGACGGCTCGTGGGGTGGCATCCAGCCGCCCTGGGTCTACTCGCTGATGGCGCTGCACCTGCTCGGCTACCCCCTGAACCATCCCGTGCTGCGGGCCGGCCTGACCGGGCTGGACGGGTTCACCGTGCGGGAGCAGACGCCGGACGGCCCGGTCCGACGGTTGGAGGCGTGCCAGTCGCCGGTGTGGGACACCGCGCTCGCCGTCATCGCCCTCTCCGACGCCGGTCTGCCGGCCGGGCACCCCGCGCTGGTGCAGGCGGGCGACTGGCTGCTGGACGAGGAGATACAGGTCCGCGGCGACTGGGCCGTGCGCCGGCCGCACACCCCGGTCGGTGGTTGGGCCTTCGAGTTCGACAACGACGGGTACGCCGACACCGACGACACCGCAGAAGTGATCATGGCGTTGCGGCGGATTGGCGTACCCGTCGAGCCGGCCGTGTTGCGCGCGACCCGGTGGCTCGTCGGCATGCAGTGCCGCGACGGCGGCTGGGCCGCGTTCGACGCGGACAACACCCGTGCGGTCCTCGGCGACCTGCCGTTCTGCGACTTCGGCGAGGTCATCGACCCGCCCAGCGCCGACGTGACCGCCCACATCGTGGAGGCGCTGGCGGCGGAGAACTTCACCGGCACCGTGCCGCTGCGCCGCGCCGTGCACTGGCTGCTCCGGGCGCAGGAGCCGGACGGCTCCTGGTTCGGCCGCTGGGGCGCCAACCACGTGTACGGCACCGGGGCGGCGGTACCGGCCCTGGTCGCGGCCGGCCTGCCAGCCGGTCACCCGGCGATCCGCCGCGCCGTCGACTGGCTGCTCGCGCATCAGAACCCGGACGGCGGGTGGGGTGAGGATCTGCGTTCCTACCGGGACCCGGCCTGGATCGGGCGCGGCGAGTCAACCGCCTCGCAGACCGCTTGGGCGCTGCTCGCGCTGCACGCCGCCGGCCACGGCGCGGGGGAGCCGGCGAGTCGCGGCGTGGGTTGGCTCGTCGCCAGCCAGCGCCCGGACGGCGGCTGGGACGAGCCGCATTACACCGGCACCGGGTTCCCGGGCGACTTCTACATCAACTACGGGCTGTACCGGCTGGTCTTCCCGATCAGCGCGTTGGGACGGATCCTGGCCGCGCGGACCGACGAGGCCGAGGCCACGGTGACCCGGTGACGCGCCCGGACGGCCCGGCCGGAACGCTCTACGCGCCGATGCGCCTGGAAGCGGCCGCGCTGCGGCGCGGCCTGCCCGACCGACCGGGGCAACTGGCGCTGCGCCGCACCGGCGTCGGGCCGCGGCGCGCCCGCTCGGCCGTCACCGGCGGGCGTACCGGATCGGGCCCGGTCGCCGTCGCCGGCATCGGCGGGGGCCTGGCCCCCGACCTGGTCCCCGGCGACGTCGTGGTGGCCAGCGAGGTACGCGTCGACCCGCTGACCCCGTACGGGCCGCCGGGCGTGCTACGGATGCCGGACGCCGCCCTGCTCGCCGCCGCGCTGCGCCGACGCGGGCTGCGGGTGCACGTCGGCCCGGTGGTCAGCACCCACCGGCTGGTCGACGGTCCGACCCGGGCCCGGCTCGCCGCGACCGGCGCACTGGTCGCCGACCTCGAATCGGCGTGGTTGCTGGCCGGCGCCACCGCGCCGGCGGCCTGCGTCCGGGTGGTCGCCGACACCGCGGCCGGGACGCTGTACCGGCCGGCCACCCTGCCCCGGGTCCGTACCGCGCTGCGCGTGCTGCCGGCGGTCGCGGAGGCGCTGACCGAGTGGGCGGCGGCGGCGCGCAGCGTCCACCAGGTCGTGCTGGCCTCGCCCCGATCCTTCTGCGCCGGAGTCGAGCGGGCGATCGCGGTGGTGGAGCAGGCGCTGCGCCGGCACGGCCCACCGGTGTACGTGCGCAAACAGATCGTGCACAACACGCGGGTGGTGGCCGACCTGCGGGCCCGGGGAGCGGTCTTCGTCGACGAACTCGACGAGGTTCCCGACGGGGCGCTCACCGTCTTCTCGGCGCACGGCGTCGCACCGGCGGTACGCCAGGAGGCCGCCGACCGGCGGCTGCCGGTGATCGACGCCACCTGCCCCCTGGTCACGAAGGTGCACGCCGAGGCGCGTCGGTTCGTGGGCCGGGGCGACACGGTGCTGCTGATCGGGCACCCCGGTCACGAGGAGACCGACGGCACCCTCGGCGAGGCGCCGGAGCGGATCCGCCTGGTGCCCGACCCGGCCGCCGCGGAGACGGTGCGGGTGGACGATCCGGCCCGGGTGTCGTACCTGGTGCAGACCACGCTGGCGACGGACGAGGCGGCGGAGATCGTCGATGCGCTGCGGCGGCGGTTCCCGGCGCTGTCCGGTCCCGGCTCGGACGACATCTGCTACGCCACCACCAACCGGCAGCAGGCCGTCACCGCCGTCGCCGGGCAGGCCGACCTGGTCCTCGTGGTCGGCTCGGCCAACTCCTCGAACTCCCGGCGCCTCGTGGAGGTGGCGGAGCGCGCCGGCTCCCGGGCCCACCTGGTCGAGGACGTGGGCTGCGTCGACCTGCGCTGGCTGGACGGGGCCACGACGGTCGGCGTCACCGCGGGCGCCTCGGCGCCGCCGGGGCTGGTCGACGAGGTCGTCGCCGCCCTCACCGCGCTCGGGGCGGGGGAGGTGAGCGAACACACCGCTGCTGTGGAAGACGTGCGATTCACCCTTCCGAAAGAGGTACGTCAGCCGTGAGTATGCCAATGCGTCAAACCCTGCGGGTCGCGCAATACCTGGTCGGGCAGAAGCTGCGCCGGCGGGACCGGTTCCCGCTGCTGCTGGAGTTGGAACCGCTGTTCGCCTGCAATCTGAAGTGCGCGGGCTGTGGCAAGATCCAGCAGCCGGCGAGCCTGCTCAAGCGCCGGATGCCGGTGGAGCAGGCGTTGGCCGCCGTCGAGGAGTGCGGTGCGCCGATGATCTCCATTGCGGGTGGCGAACCGCTGATGCACCCGGAGATCCACACCCTCGTCGCGGAACTCGTGCGGCGCAAGAAGTTCGTGTTCCTCTGCACCAACGCGGTGCTGCTGCCCAAGAAGATCGAGAATTTCCGTCCGTCGCCGTACTTCGCCTTCACCGTGCACATCGACGGGCTCAAGGATCGGCACGACGCGTCGGTCTGCAAGGACGGCGTCTTCGACGAGGCGGTGGCGGCCGTACGGGACGCGCAGCGGCGCGGCTTCCGGGTCACCACCAACACCACGTTCTTCAACACCGACACCCCGCAGACCGTGATCGAGGTGCTCAACTACCTCAACGACGACCTGCGCGTCGACGAGATGATGCTCTCGCCGGCGTACGCCTACGAGAAGGCTCCGGACCAGGAGCATTTCCTGGGCGTCGCGGAGACCCGGGAGCTGTTCCGCAAGGCGTTCGCCGGTGGTCGGCGGGCGCGTTGGCGGCTCAACCACTCGCCGCTGTTCCTGGATTTCCTCGAAGGACGCGTGGACTTCCCGTGCACCGCGTGGGCGATCCCGTCGTACTCGCTGCTGGGCTGGCAGCGGCCCTGCTACCTGATGGCCGACGGTTACGCCGAAACCTACCGGGAGCTGCTCGACGAGACCGACTGGGACAGCTACGGCCGGGGGCGCGACCCCCGCTGCGCGAACTGCATGGCGCACTGCGGGTACGAGCCGACGGCGGTGCTGGCCACCATGTCCTCGCTGCGTCAGTCGCTGCGGGCGGCCCGGTTGAACTGAACGCCGTGCCCACGGAACAACGGCCTGGTCAGCCGAACCGGCTGGCCAGGCGGCGGTACACCGCCGGCAGCAGGCCCTGCACCGCCACCGGCACCCGCAGCCAGGCCGGCAGATAGACCTCGGCCTGGTTCCGGACGATCGCGTCGGCCACCGCGGCGGCCACCCGGTCCGGCGGTATCGCCCGGGGCCGGTCCCGGTGGTACGGCCGGCCTCGGCGCTCGAAGAACGCTGTCTGCACCACCCCCGGCACGACCACCGTCACGCCGACCCGACGGCAGGCCGATTCCAGCCGGAGACTCCGCGCGAAGGTGTCCAGGCCGGCCTTGCTGGCCGCGTACACGGCTTCCTCGGCCACTCCCAGCCGGCCCGCGATCGAGCCGACGAAGACGAGGTGCCCACCGCGGTCGCACATCCCGGGCAGCAGCGCCCGGGTCAACTCGACCGGGGCCCGCAGGTTCACCGCGAGCACCTCCTCGGCGCGCTCGGCCGGCATCGTGCCGAACGGCCCCGCCCAGCCGACTCCGGCGTTGTTGACCAGCACGTCCACCCGGCCGTACCGCTCCATCGCCCGCGCGGCCAGCTGTCCGGCGGCGTCGGGCCGGCTCAGGTCGGCCAGCAGCGGAATCGCGCCGGTCTCGGTGGCGATCCGGTCGAGCCGGTCCGGGTCCCGGCCGACGGCGAGGACGTGGCTGCCGGCCCGGGTGAGCCGCCGTACCAACGCGGCCCCGATGCCCGACGAGGCGCCGGTGACCAGGACCACCGACCCGGTCAGGCGCACCGGCGTACCCCCGGTGGCGCCGGCCCGGCGGACGCCGCGACGTCGGCCCCCAGTTCGTCGCCGCCCACGGCCGGTTCGCCGCCGTCGTTTCCGCTCCGGGACACGGCGTCCCTACCCGTAGCCGCGTCGACGTCGGCGAGTAGTTCGGCCAGGTCGGCGCGGAGCGCGGCCACCAGGGCGGGGCCGCTGTCGGCGAGCGACTCGTCCAGCAGCACCCCGATCTCGAAGGTGGGGCCGCACCGCAGCACGCCGATGCCCACCGGTACCCCGTCGGCCAGGGCGACCACCGGGGTGGCCGTCCGCACCGGCGCACCGGCCAGCCGGTGTGTCCGAAACGGCGCCGGCATGTAGGAGACGATGACGTTGAGGTGCCGGCTGGTGTAGACACGGCGGGCCGCCGCCGCGTGCAACGGCGCGGGGAGCGCGCCCATCGCCCGCATCACCAGGCCGGCGGCCTCGACCTCCCCGCTGGCGAGCGCGGCGCGCAGCGACCCACGTACGGCGGTGACCCGGTCGCGAGCCGCTGCCCGTTCCAGCGGAAGGTCGAGACTGACGGCGCCGGTCCAGTTTCCGTAGGTGGGCGCCCGCCGCCGTGGGCTGGTGGAGACCGCGAACATCGCCCGCAGCCGTGGGGGCGCCGGTGCCGGGTGGACCCGGTTCAGCGCGCCGGCGGTGAGGGCCACCATCAGTTCGCTGGTGTGCGCGCCGCAGGCCCGGGCCGCGCGAAGCACCTCGGCGGCGGGCAGGCTCGCGGTGAACAGCCGCCGACGCGGCGAGCTGAGGGGCCGGTTGAGCGGGCTGCGCGGCGCGGGTCCCTGCGTGGCGAGGCGGGCCAGCCCACGTGCGGTGAGCCGGGCCTGTCGGGCCAGCTCCCGGGCCCGTTCGCCCGGACGGCCGCGCTGGACGCCGCCCGGGGTCGGTGCGCGTCCCGCGCCCACTGCGGCACCGGCCCGGTCGTCGGCCGGAGCCACCGTCGGGACAGCGGTGGCGGGCGCAGCGCTCCGCGACGGGGTCCGGTCGCCGGGATCCATCAGGCGTTGCAGGACGCCGATCGCGGAGAGCCCGTCCCCGAGGCAGTGGTGCAGCTTGACCGCGACCCGGGTACGCCCGTCGGGAAGGCCGCTGACCAGCAGCATCCGCCAGGGCGGACGGTCCAGGGCCAGCGGGTCCGACCAGAACCGGTCCACCGCGGCACCGCCGTCGTCGTCGGGCCCGACCCGGACCTCGTCGACGTGCGCGGCGGCGTCGGCCTGCCGGTCGACGACCCAACCGGGCCGACGCCACCGTCCCCGGGACACCAGGCGGCGACGCAGGGTCGCGATCGCGGGCAGCCGTCGGGCCAGTAACGCGGTCAGGTCCGCCCGGGTGAGCGGCCGGCCGTCCGGGCGAGGGTCCAGATCCAGCACGGTACCGATCTGCTGGGCCACCGTGGGCGATTGCACGTGTACGAAGAACGCGTCCTGGGCGCGCAGCGGCCAGCTCGGCGGCCTGCCGCCCGGCGCCCTTCCGCCCGGCCGTGAACCGGCCGGTACCTCTGCCTCTGCCGGCGGTCGCCGATCGGCCAGCGCCGGCAGCCCGAGGTACGGCAGGAACGGCTCGGGTGGGACCTCGACCAGGCGGGCCGGCGGTCGACCGACCAGTCGGGTACGGACGCACGCGACGAGGGCTGCCGGATCCCGGGCGGTCTCGGCGAGCCCGGCGGCGGTCATCAGCGCGGCGTTGGCCGCCCCGTGCGCGGCGATGGGCCGGTACATGACGACCGGTGTGCCGGTGGCCCACGCCTCCAGCGCCGTGGCCCCGCCGGCGTTGGTGACCAGCAGCCGGGCGGCCCGCAGCAGGGTGGGCATGTCGTCGACCCACCGGCGGACCACCAGCCGGCCCGGGGGAGCGTGCACCGCCTCCAGCCGGTCCGCGAGCCCCTCGTTGCGCCCACACACGGCGACCACCTGCACCGCGTCCCCGATGCCGACCAGCGCGACGATCGCCTCCTCCACCGCACCGAAGCCGTACGAGCCGCAGGCGACCACCACCGGCGCCCGATCCGGGTCGAGACCGCAGCGCCGGGCGGCCTCGGCCTGGTCCCCGGGATGGAACCGGTCGAGTACCGGCGGGGCACAGACGCCGAGCGGTGCCCCGGGCGCGGCGACGGCCGCCACCGGCAGCGCCGACGGATGCACCACGACGTCCAGGTCGAGCTGCGGGTAGACCCAGAACGGGTGCGGGGCGAAGTCGGAGACCCAGGCGCCCATCGGCACGTCGAGCCCGCGATGCCGACGGAGCCAGGCCAGCCCCGCACTGCCCAGCGGATACGTCGAGACGATCAGGTCGGGGTCGAACGCCTCGATGGCCGGTGCGAGCCGCCGGCCCGCCCACGCGCCGGTGAACCACTTGGAGGACGTGGCGAACCAGCGGTGCCGCCACAGCGAGGCCCAGAAGAACTCGTACAACCAGGGCGTCATCGCGACATTGGTGACGTAGGTGCGCCGGAAACCACGGCCGACGCCCGGCCCCATGACCTCCAGCGTGTCGACCCATCCGACCCGGCTCCCCGGCCAGAGCGCGTGGACGCGCTCCTCGAGCGCCCGGCCGGTGGCGTCGTGACCACCACCGATGTCGGCCGAGACCACCAGCACGCGCCGGGCGATCCGCTCGGCCGGCTCGGACCCGGCGGGTGGGGCCGGCCGATTGGGCGTGTTCATCCGCCGCTCGCACGGTCGGTGCGATTCCCGGCCGAAGACGGGTATGCGCAGGTGTTCCGGGCGGCCCCGTCCGGCGTCCAGGACCACGGGAATCCGTCATGGCCATCGGCTTCGTGCTCGCGATCATCGCCGCGTCCTGCAGCGCCAGTGCGGCGATCGTGCAGTCGATCGGCGTCCGCCGGGTGGCGGCCACCGAACACCTCGACCCGCGTCTGCTGTTGCGGTTGGTACGCAACGGCCTGTACGCGACGGGTCTGGTGCTGGATGGCGCGTCTTCGCTGCTCACCTTCGCCGCGCTGCGGACCACACCGCTCTTCGCCGTTCAGGCGGTGCAGGCGGCCAACCTCGGGATGGTCGCGGTCATCGCCCTGTTCGTGTTGCGGATCCGGCTCGGCGTCCGGGACTGGGTGTCGATCGGCGCGGTGGTGGTTGGTCTGGTGCTCCTGGTGACCACGGCGGCCAGTCGGCCGCCGACCGAGGTGTCGGGGTCGGCCGGCTGGTGGCTGCTCGCGGTGGTGCTCGCCCTGGCCGTCGCGGCGTACCTGGCCAGTCCCCGAATGTGCGGGCCGGCCGTGCCGGGTCTCCTCGCCGGGCTGTCGTTCGGCTGCGCGGCGCTCGGGGCCCGGCTGATCGGCCGGGCCGGCTCGGTCGGCGACCTGCTGACCAGCCCGGCCACGTACGCCGTGGTGCTGGCGGGGCTGACCGGCCTGCTGCTCTATGCCACCGCCCTGCAATTGGGCACGGTCACCGTGGCCTCCGCGTCGACCACCCTCGGGCAGACCGTGGCCCCGGCGGTGGCCGGCTGGCTGCTGCTCGGTGACGGGGTACGGCCCGGGTACGTGCCCGTGGCGGCGGTGGGGTTCGCGCTGGCCGTCGCCGGGGCGGTCGCGCTCGCCCGGCACGCCGAGCCGCACCCGCCGCAGCGCGAGGGGGCGACCCGCAGCCGGTGCTGAACCGGGACGCGCGGACGCGGTCGCTGACATGTGGGTGCTCCCAGGCGATGCGCGGCAAAGGGACACTGCCCCTTTAGAGATGATCGTCAGCTTAACGAGCCATTTGCAGTTGATTGGGATACTTTCCAACTCTCGGCATCGGACGCGGGGGCGGAGGACAGAACGGAGCGGAGTCATGGCAGCGGGCAGACCGTCGCCGGCCGGCAAACGGCCGCCGCGGCCGCTCGGCGTACCCGCGCTGGTTCCCGTGCCGCGCGTCTGGTGGTTCGACCTACTCCTGCTCGTCGCGCTGGTCGCGCTGACCGCCGCCTTGGTCTGGTGGTCGCCGCTGCTGCGGCTGGACATCATCGTTCGGGACTGGTGCGATCAGCACCGCCCGCCGCCGGTGGGCACGATGATGTTGATCTTCGACTACCTCGGGCAGGGCGGGGCGATCCTGACGGTGACCCTGCTGGTCTCCTTCTGGCTCGCCTGGCGGCACCGGTCGGTACGTCCGATCATTCCGGCCGGGTTGGCACCGATCATCAGCACTTTGCTGATCGTGGGGCTGAAGCGGTGGACCTCGCGCGGCGCCCCGCACCACGGGTCGGTCCGGATGTTCAGCGACGGGGTCGAGGAGTTCTACCCCTCGGGGCACGTGAGCAACAGCATCGTCTACTACGGGGTGCTGGCGATGCTGCTCGCGCCGTACCTGCCCGTGGTCGCCCGCCGGCTGCTGCAGTGGCTGCCCGGCGTGCTCACCTTCGTCGGCACCACCTACCTGGGCTACCACTGGCTCACCGACAGCATCGGCGGCTACCTGCTCGGGCTGCTGATCGTCCGGCTGCTCCTGCGGGTGCCGTGGCGGACCGTACGCCTGCCGCGCTGGCTGGACCGACCGCCCCATCGAACTGGCCCCGGACGGCCCGTTTGACCCGGTCCGTACGGGGCAACCGCGAGCGACCGGAAACGCGGACGAGCGGCCCAGCCGACGTCCCCGACCCGGTCGCGGTGCTGCTGCGTCAGCGCGGACCGACACGTGACGTCCCGTGGTCAAGGAGGCAGCCCAGGTGAGCCGCCCGGCTGGCGCACAGTGAACGCGGTGTGGGAGATGGCGGCCGGAATTCCGGTCGCCCTCGGCGCCGCGGCGGCGTTCGCCGGCTCGTCGGTCCTGCAGTTCCGCGCCTCCCACCAGGTGCCCGAGGCGCCGGCCGGCCGACCCAGCCTGCTGTTGGCCCTCTTTCGCCTGCGGGGCTGGCGGTGGTCCGTGGTGCTCGCGTTGGTGGCGTTCGCCCTCCAGGTCGCGGCGTTGAGCCTGATCCCGCTGATCCTGGTGCAGCCACTGCTGGTGACCGGGCTGGTCTGGTACATCCTGATGTTCGCCGCGGCCGGGCACGACCGCGTCGACCGGACGATGCTCCTGGAGTCGATGCTCTGCCTGCTCGGGCTCGCCGCGTTCCTGGTGATCGCCCAGCCGACCCGGGGTCAGGGGCAGGGCCTCGAGTCGTTCTGGCCGGCGTTCCTGCTCTGCGTCGCCGTGGTCGTCGGCGTGGGACTGAGCGTGGTGGCCGCGCTGGGGATGGACCGGCGCTGGCGACCGCTGCCCCTGGCCATCGCGGCCGGCATCTGTTACGGAGTGACGGCCGGCCTGATCAGCAGCCTGGCGCTCCACCTCGAAGAGAGCCCGGCGGCGATCTTCGGTCAGTGGCAGGCGTACGCCATCGCCGTGCTCGGCCCGTTCGGGGTGCTGCTCAGCCAGAACGCCTACCAGGCCGGCCCGATGGGCGCGCCCGCGCTCGCCGCCATCACGGTCACCGATCCGCTGGTGGCCATCCTGGTCGGGCTGTTCTGGTTGGACGAGTGGATCCGCACCGGCCCGTGGCTCGTCGGTCAGGCGCTCGCCCTGGCCCTCGTGGTGGGCGCGGTCTTCCTGCTCGCCAGGCGGGCACCGCACGTCGACGGCGCCTGAAGGTCGCCGAGCCGGGACGTGGGCGGTCCGTGTCGATGACGTAGCCCAGCCGCGCCAACCCACCGACCTTGCGTGGCCGATCGGGTTGACACGGGCGCGTCGAGACGCAACAGTGAACCAAATGGTTTACCGTCAGTTCGCGGCCCTGGGCGACCCGACCCGCCTGGCCATCGTCGAGCGGCTCGCCCGCGGGCCGACGTCCGCCGGTGACCTCGCGGCGCCGACGTCGCTGTCGCTGCCCGCCGTGCTCAAGCACCTCCGCGTGTTGGAGGAGGCGGGCCTGGTGACGACGGTCAAGCGTGGTCGGGTGCGTGAGTGCCGGCTGCGCGACGACGCGCTCGTCGCCGTGGCCACGTGGACCGCACAGCAGCAGGCGCTCTGGTCGACCCGGCTGGACGCTCTCGGCACCCTCCTGGAGGACCTGTGACCACCGCTCCGTTCCTGTCGTTCGACCTCGACCGCACGTACCCCGCGCCGCCCGAGCGGGTGTGGGCCGCCTTCACCCGCGCCGACCTGCTGGAGCGTTGGGTCTGCCCCGACCCGGAGTGGCGCGTGTCGACCTGTGAGGTCGACGCCCGTGCGGGCGGAGGTTACCGGCTGCGGTTCGGCCCCCGCCCGGCCGGCGACTCGTACAGCGAGACGGCGACCTTCGCGGTCTTCGAGCCCGTGGAGCGGCTCGTGCTCGACGTGTTCACCGCGGGGGAGGACATGGCCGAGCGCTCCCGTTGCACGGTGCTGCTCCTGCCGGTCGAGGACGGAACCCGGCTTGAGCTCACGGTCGAGGGCCTGTCGGGCGTGGAGTCCGCCGAGCACATGCGGGAGGGCTGGCAGTGGTGCCTGGAGGGCATCGCCGCGCAGCTCGGCGACGCCGAGTGAGCGCGCGGACTCGTATACCAGGCTGCTCACGACGGTGACCTGGCCGCGGCCGGCACCCACCGACAAGACCCAGGCCATCGTGTACGCCGACCGGGACTGTGCTCAGGCGGTGTGCTCGGCGACCAGCTGCCCATCGACATAGGCCCTGACCTGCTGCGGGCGAAAGCCGGCGAAGAGCAGCTTGCGTTCCTTCTCGACGAGCACCGCGTGCCGTTCCTCCTGCCCGACCACGAACTCGTACCGCTTGACCAGCTCGACCGACAGGACCCGCAGCTCCTGGCGAACGGGTTGACCATTCACCAGGATCGACAGACCGCCCCAGAACTTGTCGAACGAGAATGTCACCTCGTGCCGCTCCCGGACACCGACGTCAAAGGTGAACCTCACCCACCCGATTCTGCCGTACGACCAGGGTCGTTGTTGTCCCGAGCCATGCGCGTCCGAATGCGGCGCGCCTGCACCTCACGCCGCGCGCTGCCCGCGTTCACGAAACGAAGCCGACACTGGTGATTGTGCCGATCCCCACCGCCGAAGCGCCCTGCTTGAATCGGCATCTGCCGATCAATGACGACCCTCGGTCATCGGAAGCAGGCGCATCTCGCGCATCCGACAGAACAGCGCCAGCGCAGCCGCTCGGGCGCAGTCAGAAGGGATCTCCGACATGTCTCGCACCAGCGGCCGGCTCCGATCACTCGGTGCGGTGTCCATCAGTCTCGTCGCCCTGGGCGCCGCCTTCGCCGTCATGCCCCCCGCCTCCGCGGCCACATCGATCTACAGCGAGACCTTCGCCAGCGGGCTCGGCACCTTCACCGCGTCCGGCTCCGTCGCGAACAGCGCGGGCGCGGCCCGGTTGGCCGCGTCGTTGGTCTCCGACCCGTCCATCACGTCCGCGCCGATCAGCCTGACCGGCTACAGCAACGTGACGGTGTCCTACACCCGGTCGGCGTCCGGGCTCGACCTCGGCGAGAGCTTCACCGTGGGCTACTCGGTGGCTGGCGGCTCGTTCACCACGCTGGAAGCGGCCCGCACCGCCACCGGAGCGGCGTCGTTCAACCTGCCGGCGTCGGTCAACGGCCGCGACCTGCGGCTGCGGTTCTCGCTGGACGCCAGCAGCATCCTGGAGACGCTGACCGTCGACAACGTGTTGGTCCAGGGCGACGGTGCCGACCCGAACCCGACCGACCCGCCCGGTGGCTCGTTGCCCCCGGTGAGCGACGTGACGAGGCCGGGGCCGTACGCGGTGACCATCGACCAGACCGCCGGGCCCGGCAACGACGGGTGGCTGGTGTACCCGACGAACGCCGGCCAGAACGGTGTGAATCACCCGGTCTTCGTCTGGGGCCCGGGTGCGGGGTCCGACCCGGCCGCCTACGAGGACATGCTGCGCCAGTGGGCCTCGCACGGGTTCGTCGTCTACAGCGAGGTCTCGTCCAGCAGTGGCGACTACATGGTCGACGCTCTCGACTGGTTGGAGGACGAGAACGCCAGGTCGAGCAGCCCGCTGTACCAAGACCTTGATCTCTCCGAGGTGGCCTTCGGCGGCCATTCCCGAGGGTCGATCGGAACGTTCGACGTGGCCAACGAACCGCGGCTGGAGACCACGATCCACGTGGCCGGCGGCTCCTTCGACGGCAACGGTCCGAGCAATCTGCGCAACCCGGCCCTCTATATCGGTGGCGACGAAGACTTCGCCACGCCGAACGTCGAACGCGACTACACCAACACCAGCGTGCCGGTGTGGTTCAACATCCTCGACAACACCGATCACATCATGGCTACCCGCAACGCCCAGCACATCATCACCGCCTGGCTGCGTTGGCAGCTGGCCGACGAAGAGTTCCGCCGCACGGAGAACTTCCTGAGGTCCAACTGCACCTTCTGCAACCTCGGCGAGGTCGCGTACAAGAACTGGTGATGGCGCGCTGACCGTCTGACACTGCCCCGCCGACACAATGTTGGCGGGGCGGTGCGCTTGTCCTCACCTCGGCAGGACACCCGTCTCGCAGCTCAGTTCGGAGTGGGCGGACTGTCGCTTCGCATCGAGACCTGAGGCCGCTCGGCACGGCGTTCGTGCGCCACAGGGTGCCACCCCGCCGGCTCAGGCGACGGCGGCCCAGTTCGAACGGCTGGATTCGGCAGCCCACAGACCCGGCTATTCAGCGACGAAGACGCCCACGCCGGGGAGCGTTTCGGTCATCCCCTTGATCCGTAGTATCTGCATGGCACGGTCGATCACCGGCTCGGTGACCCCGTAGTGCTCGATCAACTCTCGCCGACTGGGCAGCTTGGAGCCGGGCTGGAACTCGCCTGACGCGATGCGTTCGGCGAGGTCGTCGGCAATCTGCTCGTAGCGGTAACGCGGTGGCACGTGGTTCTCCTCGGTTGGCAACACGAGTAGACCACCTATGCCAGCCCTTGACTACCCAACGGTACCTGTGGGAGGTTGCTGAAGAGGTCGATTCCCTCGGTTGGCGCTGTGGGCCGTCCTCGCCGGCGTGGATGTTCGGCGCGTCCCCCGCGTTCGGGCATCCACGCCTCCAGATCGCTGTGCCGCCAGGAGGCGGCGCGACTCCTTCGATGAGGACAGCACGGCAGACCATGGCGCGAGCGGGAGCGGCGAGCTGGTGAAGCGAGTTTCGTTCGACGAGTACGTACTGGCGGTGGCGCTGACTCTGGCTCGCCGGCACCGGCCGGTCTGGTCTTGGCGGCATTGGCGGCGCATCTGCCGCTGCGGTGGTGATCTGCCATGCCGGAGCCGCCACCGCATCCCGATCAACCGCGGCCATTGGCCGAGCCAGGATCCGCCGAGATGACGACTCACCTCCCGGTCACACCGCCATGGACGTGTGGCGGTTGCGGTGCCGACTGGCCCTGCCAGACACGTCAGCGGGAACTGCTCGCCGAGTTCGACCGTGCTCGGGTGTCGCTGGCCCTCTACCTTGCCGCCCATCTCGTCCATGCCGCCCAGGACCTGGCCCACGTTCCCGCCGGCCGCCTGCACCACCGATTCCTCGGCTGGACCCGATGAGCATTCTGCGACGGGGTGACGAGAAGTTCCATTACAGCGACGGCTCGCACAAGTGGATCCCGCCTGATCCGGACTACGACCAGGAGGTCTGGAACGAGCAGGTCCGCCAACACCAGCAAGGGCACCTGAGGAACGAGCGCCCGAAGGTGCGGGTCCAACGCTTCGTGTGATGGCAGCGGCGCGGCAAGCGTGCCAGTCGAACCGGACGGTCTATCCAGTGAGGCCGGGTCCGGCGAGGGTCTATCCAGGGCGCCGAGCGTGCGCCTCGCGTGCGGAGGTCCCCCTCTGCCGCCTCTTACTCCTCTTCCCGGTTTGGGCCCGTAGCCGCTGGTGCCCCGGCGCACCTTTGGTAGGGACTGATCGATCGTAGTTGTTCTTCGGCCGGAATAGGCCACCGCCTATGCGGTCTGTAGCGATACGCAGGTCGCCCGGCTCAGGACGCTTCTGACCGTACGGACGCGACTGCGATCGCGCCGCTGGTAGCGCGGCGGGTGGTGGTCCGGTAGGCGAACCAGGGCAGGAAGTACTGGGTGATCGGGCCGACCGCGAGTGCGTACAGCACGGTGCCGACGCCCAACCTCCCGCCGAGCAGCCAGCCGGCAGTGAGCACGGTGAGTTCGATCGTCGTGCGGACGAGCCGGATCGAGCGTCCGGTCCTGGTGGCGGTGCCGGTCACCAGCCCGTCGCGGGGGCCCGGTCCGAACCGTGCGCCGACGTAGACGGCGACGGACAGCCCGTTGAGCAGTACGCCTCCGACGAGCAGGCCGACCCGGGCGGGGAGCCCGAGGTGTTCGGGGATGAGCTGAAGACCAAGGTCAGCGGCGTACGCCAGGACGACGATGTTGGCGAGAGTGCCGAACGTCGGCCGTTGTCTGAGCGGAATCCACAGCAGGAGCGCGAGCACGCCCAGGGCGGCGGTGATCGTGCCGAAGCTGAGGGAGGTGCGGTGCTGCAAGCCCTCGTACAGGACGCTCCACGGGTTCGCGCCCAGCGCGGCACGAATCAGGACGGACAGGCTGAATCCGTACAGCGCGAGACCGATCAACAGTTGCGCAATGCGTCGCAGCGGCCGTTCGCCGAGGGGGACATAGGTGAGCGCGGGCTTGGGCGGGCGCCTTCTCGATGTCCCCACGGCGGCAACGCGTTCAAGGCGACGGCGCCAGCGTCTGCGCTCGCCGCCATTCGTGATCTGTTGCTGCATGCCTGCCGTCTCCGGTCTGTTCGTGTGCCTGAACGCCAATGGCATCGAGTCTGTAAGGTGATTGGCCCAGACAACCTGGCCAATCTTGGGAGAGTGGTATGGCTGGCGCGCGTCCGTCGAAGCCTGCGGGCAGGGCGGTCCGCACCGACCGAACCCTCGGGAGCCGCCAGTTGGCCGCGATGCTGCCCGACCCGACCGCCGCGCGGCCCGCCTATCGCCACCTGGCCCAGGCGATCAGCACGCTGATCCTGGACGGCAGGATCGCGTTGCACGTCAAGCTCCCCGCGGAACGTGAACTCGCCACCTCGCTGGCAACCAGCAGGGCCACCATCACCGCCGTGTACGACCTGCTACGTGAGAGCGGCTACGCGCACAGCCGCCAGGGATCGGGCACCTGGACGGATCTGCCGGCCGGCCGGCAGCCCAGCGGGATCTCCCGGCTGCTCGGCCGTGCGGACACTGCGATCGACCTGGCGCGGGCGGCACCCGGGCTCGACGAGCAGACCCTCGTCGACGCCCTCGCAGACGTCGTCCCTCGGGTTGCCGAGCACGCGCACACCCCCGGCTACCACCCGTACGGCCTGCTCGAGCTGCGCGCCGCCATCGCCGAACGGTTCACCCGGCGGGGCCTGGCCACCCTGCCCGACCAGATCCTGGTGACCTCCGGCGCCCAGCACGCGTTGACGCTGGTCCTGGGCCTGCTGTGCCGCCAAGGTGATCGAGTCATGGTCGAGAGTCCGTCATATCCGAACGCCCTGGAGGCCATGCGCCGTGCGCGGCTGCGGACCGTGTCCGTCCCCGTGACCGACACCGGCTGGGACATCGAGATCGTCGAGTCCACCTTGCGTCAGGTGGTGCCCCAACTCGCCTACCTGATGCCCGACTTTCACAACCCGACCGGCTGCCTCATGCCCGACGACGACCGTGTCCGCGTCCTTCGCGCCGCGCAACGTTCCGGCACCTGGCTGGTCATCGACGAGACAATGGCCGACCTCGCCCTCGACGTCCCCACCCCGTCGCCCTTCGCCTCCCGCGCCACGCCCGGCGGGACAGCCCAGATCATCACCATCGGCTCGATGAGCAAGACCCACTGGGGTGGCCTGCGCGTCGGCTGGCTACGCGCACCCTCACGACTGGTGACCGAACTCGCTGGTCAACGGGTCGCCACCGATATGGGTGGCTCCGTCCTGGACCAACTGCTGGCACTTGACCTCCTCGGGCCGGGACGGGAGCTGGGACCACGCCGACTGGAGCAGTTGCGCGGTCAGCGTGCGGTGCTGGCCGCGGCACTGACCGAGCACCTCCCGCAGTGGAGGTGGCAGCTGCCGCCAGGGGGCCTGTCACTCTGGGTCGACCTGGGCGAACCCATCGCCTCGGCGTTGGCCGAGCGCGCACTGGACTACGGGGTGCGGATCGAGGGTGGCGGTTACTTCGCCGCCGATCCAGGAATTCTTGAACAGCGCCTCCGTATCCCCTACACAACAACTCCGGACACCCTGCGCGAGGCCGTGCGCCGCCTGGCCACCGCCCTCGCCGACGGCCCTTCGCGCTCGTCCACCACGCGGCAGGCGCACTGGATCGCCTGACCAGGCCGCCGCCGCTTCGAAAAAGGTGTGAGAGGGCTGATCCGGATCAGCCCTCTCACTCATGCGACGTCCACCCACCGCCGGTGCGAGGGGTGCTGATCAGCCCAACTACGTGGTGGCGAACCGCAGCCGGACGATGGTGTTGTCAAGCACGCTCGGCGTACCGCCGTTCTTGTCGTTGTTGGTGGAGGTGAGCCAGAGCCCACCGTCGGGCGATTTCACCACCGTGCGCAGACGTCCCCAGGTGCCGTTGAAGAAGGCACGCGGCGCGTCGGTCGTACTGCCGGTGATCCGCATGACCCACAGCCGGGACCCGCGTACAGCCGCCATGTAGACCCAGTCGTTCACGATCTCCAGGCCGCTGGGTGACGCCGACGCGGTGTCCCACTGCCGAACCGGGTTGGTCATGCCCGAGACGCTGCAGGAACCCTCGCAGGTCGGCCAGCCGTAGTTCTGGCCCGGCTGGATCAGGTTGAGCTCGTCCCACACGTTGTTGCCGAACTCCGCCGACCAGAGCCGCCCCTGCGAGTCCCACGCCAGCCCCTGGGGGTTGCGGTGGCCGTAGCTGTAGACCCGCGTGCCGAAGGGATTACCCGGTGCGGCTGCCCCGGTCGGCGTGACGCGGAGGATCTTGCCGTTGAGCGAGCTCAGGTTCTGTGCCCGGTTGGCGTCCTGCCCGTCGCCGGTGGCGATGTAGAGGAAGCCGTCGGGGCCGAACTTGATCCGGCCACCGTTGTGGAAGGTGTTCTTGGCGATGCCGGTGATCAGTGGCTCGCGGGCGCCGATCGTCCCGTTCTCGAATTTGAAGCGTACGACTCGGTTGTCGGACGCCGCGGTGTGCATGGCGTACACGTAGTGGTCGTTCGCGAAGTTCGGTGATGCTGCCAACCCCATGAGGCCGCCCTCACCACTGGTGGTCACCGCCTCAGTGACCCTCCCGACCACGGTCTTCTGCCCGCTCAACGTCACCTCGACGATGTCGAAGCGGTCCCGTTCGGCCACCAGGGCGGTGCTGTCGGGCAGGAAGGTGATCCCCCACGGCAGGTCCAGTTGGCTGTTGATGGTCCTGTCGAAGACCGGGTCACCGCCGGTCGCCGTGGTGCTGGTACGCACCGAGAGACCCGCGCTGCGCGGCGAGGCGTTGTTGTTGGCGTCGAAGGCCTCGATGGTGAAGACGTAGGTCGTGTTCGGCGTCAGGGCGTCCGCGGTGGCGGTGAGGTCCGGCACGGTGGCGAACTTGACGCCGTCGCGGTAGACGTTGTACCCGGTCACCCCGATGTTGTCGGTGCTGGCGTTCCAGGCCAGGCTCACGCTCGTACCGCTGACGCTGGTGGTACGAAGGTTGGCCGGCGTGGTCGGGGCCTGGGTGTCGTCGCTGGGTGGCGTGGTGAGGTTGAGGTTGTTGCTGCCCTGCGACGGGTTACCACTGGCGTCGTAGGCGAGCACGCTCAGCACGTAGTTGGTGTTGGGCTGCAGGTCGACGGTGACCGCCGTGATGTTGCCACCCGCCGTCTTGATGACGTTCCCGCCGTTGTAGACCTAGTACTGCGCGACACCGACGTTGTCCGTCGACGCGTTCCAGGCGAGATCGACGCCGTACGGGCGCACCTCGCCGACCACACGCAGATTGCTTGGCCGGGTGGGCGGCTCGACGTCGGTGGGGCGGTCCACCCGCAACCGGTCGAGGTTCGGGCCGCCGTTGGCGGTCGTCGCCGTCGCCCGGATGGTGTTCGAACCGGCGGTGAGGCTGAGCGAGAGGCTGACGTCGGCCCAGGTGTCCCAGGTGGGGGTCGGGGGGAAGGCAAGTGCCGGGGCGGCCACGGCACCGTTGACGGAGATGTCCATCGGGCGATTGACGCCCGACCCGTGCGAGTGCCGGAACGTGACCGGGTAGATGCCGCTCGTGGCGACGCTGACGGTGAACTCGACGTAGGAACCCACGACGTTGTCACCGTTGACGAAACCCGTACCGGTGTAGCCGGGCCAGTTCGACTCGACCACGCCTCGTGAGATCAGTGCGTTCTCGGCCTGGTAGTCGGTGAACGACTGCGGAGGCTCGAAGTCGACATAGTCCAGGTTGGGACCGCCCGACGCCGCGGAACTGCTGACCCGGATCGTGTTGGAGCCCGCATTGACCGACGCCGTTACGGTCTTGGTGGCCCAGGTGGCCCAGGCTCCCGTGCTCTGGAAGGCGAGTGCTGAGGCGACGGTGGTTCCGTTGACGGCGACATCCGCCGGGCGACTGGCGGTCGATCCGTTGGCGAAGCGGATGCCGAACGTGGCGGTGCCGGCGATGGTGGAGTTCACGGTCCACTCGACGTAGCTGCCGACGACGGGATCGGTGTTCACGAAGCCGGTACCGGAGAAGTTGGCGTGGTTCGACTCCACCAGGCCCTGCGAGATCGTCGCGTTCTCGGCCTCGTAGCGGACGGGTGCGGCGGCTGCCGGGCCGACGTAGATCACGACCGTCATGAGCAGCCCGGACGCAAGCGTCGCGAGTGCCTTTCTTCCTGTGCGGTGCGCGAACATGCCACCTCCAACAGATAGTAAAGTTTACTAACATCTATGTCTGGATGGCACCGCATCCGATGCGTACATGTCAATGGGGTGACGTACCCGAAACCGTTCTCGGTGGGCGCTGGCCAGCTCGCGGCCCGCCCGATACGGCGGCCAGGTGGAAGAGTTACCGGATTTCTCGGCCGACTACGTGACGTTGCCACGGACGCTCGATCCACGGGTTGGCGTCGAGGTACGCCGTGAGCCGGGGAAACCGGTGCCTCGTAAGGGCTTTGTCGGTCAGGTCGGCTGGAATCCCGGCGGGCGTGTCGGGTCCGCAGGACCCATCCATCGCGAAGGGAGCCCCGGTCGCGGCGATGTGCGCCTCGATCGGGAGGCCGCAGAACCAGTCGATCCGGGCGTTGTGCCGGTCGGGCGCCAACTCGACAAGGCAGTCCGGGTCGTCCCGGACACGCCGCGTGATCTGCCGCCCGTGCGACACGATCCAGTCCTGCACCGCGAGGAAGTCGTCATCGCCGAAGGCGCCCAGCAACAGCGTGGCGGCGTCCCGGATCGGCCAGCGGTAGAGCTCGTCCTGCTCGTGGAACCAGAGTTCCTCAAACCGTTCAATCTCGTCCGGAGTCAACGCGCAGAGGCGACGAAGGAGCACCTGGGCCGCCCGTTCGGTGTCACTGCCCGCTTCGGCCCGGGCACCCTCGACGAGGCGCCAGAAGGCCGCCGACTCCACCGCCAGACCGTACCAAGCGCTAGCCCAGGTCGAGTTGGGCGCGAAGTGCCGTGGCGAGCTCGTCCTGCTGCTGCTCGCCGAAGCGATCGTCCTCCGGAACGCCGAGGTAGCCAAAGATGCGCGGGCCGCGGCGTTCGTCGGGAAGGTCAGGCATTCGTGGTACGACGTGGAAGTGCACGTGGGCGAAGCCCTCCTGCTCGGCGAACTGCACCACGTAGGTCTTCGTGCATCCGCTCAGGGCCCGCAGTGCCCGGGAGAGCCGGACCTGCCAGGTTCCGAGGCTGGCCGCCTCCGCATCGGTCAGGTCGGCGATCGAGGTCACGTGCCGGCGCGGAACGAGGATCAACCAGCCCGGCAACGCCGAATCGAAGGCATGGGCACAGCGCCAGTGCTCGTCGGCGGCGACGAGTTCGCGTGCCGGCAGACTGTCGATCAGCTCGTTGTTGCGGCAGGTGTAGCAGTCCATGGTCGAACGGTAGTGCGTGTCTCTGCCCCGGTGTCTACCTCTTCCCAGAGGGACGGTTGCCCGCCCAGGTCTCGGTGGCCAGCCGGGCACCAAGCAGCCGCCGCGCCCTGGCGATCTGCCGTGCGGTCGCGTCGACGAGCACTGCCTGCTGCGCGGCGTCAAGGATGGGAAGGTCCGACAGCGAGTCGCTGTAGGCAATCCGCCAGGGCGGTAGCACCCCCTGGGCGGCGAGCTGCACAACCTTGGTCGCCCCATAGTTGTGCACAATCAGCCTCGGCCCGTGGATGTGCGAGGCTACGAGTTCGACCTCGGCGAGGCCGATCGTGTCGAGGACCGCGCGCGCCAGGGTGTGCTCGCACGCGGTGACCACGATGACCCGGTCGCCCGCTCCGAGGTGAGCACGGATCATCCGCAGACCGGGCGCGATGACTCGCTCTGGCTCTTTGCCGAGGTCCGCGCCGAAACGCTCAAGCTCGGCCCGTACCTGTTCGGCGCTTCGGCCCAACAAGCCGATCCGGCTTATCCACCGCGCCGCCCAGGGACGGGAGGCGGGGATGGCGACGACGGGTGCGAGGAGAACGAGCAGGACGACGCCGAGCGGCAGCCGAGCACCCGCGAAGGCAACGCGTCGCAGGAAAAGACCGAATGCGTCCCCACGCAGCAGTACGCCGTCGAGATCGAAGATGACCGTGGCGGGGGTCCGCCGCGGTCGGTTCGACATGAGCCGAGTGTATGGGCAGCGGGGCACCGTCTGGTGTCCCTGCCCTACAGCCGCCGGGTCAATACAGGGAGTCGCGCGCCGAGGGCGAGGCACGGTTGGCAGCGGGTTGCATCATGGGCGGGTGGGGCGACGTGAGCGGTTGTATCGGAACACCGCGAAGCAAAGGCGTAACTACGTCTTCTGTGGTCTGTTCGGAGCGCTCGCCTGGGGGGCGGCGCTGGTGGTCAAAGGCAATCCAGATCACCTGTACCACGACAGGGCTTTGCTGTTCGAATTCTTCGGCGCGGTCATGGTCGTCTTCGCTCTCATCGCTCTGTTCACTCTCCGGTGGCCGTTTCTGATCGAGGTGGACCGCGTGGGGCTGACGTTCCGCTTGCGCGGGTCCACGACTCGGCTGCCCTGGGAATCGGTCGAGGCGCTGACGGTGGTGAAGGTGGGGGAGACGTGGGAGAGCCCGAACCTCGACGTTCGCCTGGCTCCCGGCGTGCGGCTCAGAGGTCGTTTCGCCAGCAAACAGGACGGGCGGCATACGTACACGCTGCTCTCCCTGGGCGACTTCACGGTTGCGCCGGAAGAAGTGATTGCGGTTCTTCAACGGTATGGCGAAGGCAGGGTCGACGCTCAGGAGTACCTCCAGTTCCGGGCCGCCCGGCGGGCCGTCGCCCGATACATGCGCGGCGATGGACTTCAGGCCGACCCGTACCTGACCGATTACATGGCCGAGCAGCGGCGCGTCGAGGTCGAGGAACCCGGAGCCCCCGACGCCGGCCCCGGGCACGGCAGAGTCCGCCGCCGATCTGTGGAACAGGCCGACTAGGTGCCAACGCGACGGCGGCGCACCGGTGAGGGGGTCAAGTGCCCGGCTTCAGATCGAGGTCGCTCATACTCTGCGGGCTGATCGGCGGCACTCTCGTCGTCGCGGCCTGCGGTTCAGGCGACGCTGAGCTCACCTACTGGAGCAACGGCACGGACCAGAACAAGGCCGTCGAGTCGTACGCGGGTTCCGAGCACTGCGGGTGGCAGGACGTGACCTTTCTGCACGTCCAGTTGCCGCTGCCGGGGCAGACCGGCGTGGCCGCGAACCGGCAGTACGTCAGGGATCCCGCCGGACGGCTCGATGCGGAGGTACGCGCGACCTACGCCCCACGCACCGAGTTGCCGGCCGATGCCCGCAGCACCGGCTACGCCGGCCCGGACGGGCGGCAACTGTGGTTGGCGCCGAGCGACTCCGACACCCTGGCGTACGTGGTGTACCCGGATTCCCGGCGAGTCGAGGCCTGGCCACGCACGACTCAGACGCTCGGCTGCGACTGACGGTCGACCCTCTTGACACAAACTGAAGCACGTCGATAGCCTGGCCGGTCGCTCTCTTGACGAATCTTCAGGGGGATCGCTCGGTGGCTCTCGACAGTCCAAAGCTGCAGAAGGTGTTAGAAGATATCGAGTCCGGAGTACTGCAACTCCCGGACTTCCAGCGCGAATGGAAGTGGGACGACCAGCGTATCCGCGAGTTGATCGCGACGGTTACCCTCGACTACCCGCTCGGCGTCGTCATGACGCTTGAGACCGGTGGCAGGAAGCCGTTTCGACCCCGCATACTCACCGGCGCTGAGGCGGGGCGCTCGGTGACGCCGGATCTGCTGCTGCTCGACGGTCAGCAGCGGCTCACGTCGCTGTTCCAGGCCCTACACCTCGGTCAGCCAGTCCGGACCACCGACGAACGGAACAAAGAACTCGAGCGCTGGTACTACGTGGACATCCGCAAGGCCGTCGGCTCACCAACCGACCGGGATGAGGCCATCGTGTCCGTGCCGAAGGAACGTGTCCTGCGGTCGAACTTCGCCCGGACGGTGGAACTCGACCTCAGCAGCCGGACGCTGGAATGCAGAGCCAGGCACTTTCCGCTGAGCGCCGTCTTCGACAGTGACAGCGTAACCGCCTGGCAGAAGGAATTCGTCCTCATGGACGACGCCAACTGGAGCCTGTGGGCCCAGTTCGACCAACGCATCCTGCACAACATTCGGTCGTTCCAGATTCCCATGATCAAGCTTGCCGCCTCGACGACCAAGGACGCGGTGTGCTCGGTGTTCGAGCGGGTGAACACCGGTGGAGTCCCCCTGAACGTGTTCGAGCTCCTGACCGCCACCTACGCTGGCGACCAGGAGTACGAGGAGACCCACGGCGACTACTACCGATTGCCGGACGCATGGCAGGACATCAAGAAGAGCCTCGCGACCTCGTATCCGGTCTTCGGGCGCATCGAGCAGGGAGTCGACGACGGGCTGAGCCGCAGCGACTTTCTTCAGGCTGTCACGCTCGTCAACACCTGGGAACGCAAGAAGGAGAAGCTGACCATGGCTGTCTCCTGCAAGCGACGCGACGTGTTGAACCTGCCGCTGGACGACTTCATCCGGGTCTCGCCGCGGGTGGCGAGCGCCTTCGAGTGGGTCGGTGATTTCCTCAGCGAGCAGTTCATCGTGCGCCACGCCGACCTGCCATACCGGACTCAGCTGGTACCCATGGCCGCGGTGCGGGCGATCCTCGGCGAGCAGGCCGATGAGCCCGGCACCCGGGACCTCATCACCCGCTGGTACTGGTGCGGCGTGCTGGGGGAGATGTACGGCGGGGCCACCGAGAGTCGATTCACCAAAGACGTCGAGCAGCTCGTCGCCCGAGCGATGGGCGCAACGCGCGCAATACCAGACACCATTACCGAGGCGGCCTTCCTCGCCGATCGACTGGACACCATGACCACTCGAAACAGCGCTGCCTACAAAGGGATCTACGCGCTGCTGGTAAAGCAGGGAGCGGTCGACTGGTACCACAGCGAAGGTCCGCTCACCGCTGGCACCCTTCTGCAGCATGCCGTCGGCATCCGGCAGGTGTTTCCGAAGGCGTGGCTCGCTCGACACGTCCCCAATGACGGCCGCGGCAACTCAATTGTGAACAAGACCCCGCTGTCCTACCGTGCGAGCAAGAGCTTGGTCGGATCACCATCGGCGTACCTTCGGGTGCTCGCCCGGGAGACCGGTACGCGGCCCGAGTGGTTCGATGATGTGATCGCGACCCACGTCATGGATCCGGCTGCCCTGCATGAGGATGACTTCGACGGCTTCTACACCGACCGATCCGCGCGACTTGTCGAGCTGGTCAACGAGGCCATGGGCAAGCGCACGGTGTTCCGCGATGAGTCGGACCGGTGACCATGGCCGGTGCGCGGCGTCCGAATCGCCAGGAACTGGTCGCGCTGAAGGGGCGGACCCTGCGAATCCCCGAGCTGCTCGCGCTGTTCGGTGAGCGGGTACGCAACTATCAGACCGTGCCGATGATTCAGGAGGCACTGCAGGAGGTGGGGCTCGACACCCGTCCATCGTTCACCACCTGCGGGCTCATGACCGACATGCTGGTTGTCACGCAGAGCGCGGTGCCGGTGGTCGAGGGTGAGGTCGAAGAGGAGGTTCAGCCCGGCACGCTGCCTCAGCAATCGTTCAAGATTGGCGACATCCCCTCGGCTCGCGGGGGAGTCGACTCGGTCAAGTCCAGTGACCTGCTCAGCGCGGCTACCCATATGATGCGTCGGAAGAGCTACTCACAACTGCCAGTGATCGACGGTCTCGCCGAGCTCAAGGGCGTCATCACCTGGAGCTCGATTGCCGCCCGGTACGAGATGGGCGACACGCCGACCCTCACGAACTCGATGGTCCGGGACTCGATTCCGATGGCCGAGGTGCACCAGGAACTTTTTACGCACCTGCCCGAGCTGAGGCAGCACGGCTATCTGCTAGTGCGGGAGAACAACGGCATCTTCGTGGGGATCATCACCGGCGCCGACATCGCCGGACGGTTCCACAAGCTCGCGCTGCCCTTCTTCCTCGTGGGCGAGATCGAGTTCCGGCTGCGGCTGTGCCTCGGGCCGAAGTTGACTGGCGATCCGGTCCGAAACCTGAAGGGTCCGAACCACTCGGGCGACTTCTCGAAACTGATGTTCGGCGAGTATGTCAGGTTGCTGGACGGCGATCAGTCCAACGGCACGCATCGCCTGCACGCCGACGACAATTGGAAGACGCTGGGCTGGGGTGGGGTTGACCGGGCTCAGTTCGTAGCGCAGCTGAACCGGGTGAGGGTGATACGTAACCAGATTGCGCACTTCGACGAGCAGCCGCTCAGCGAGCAGCAGCTCGACGAACTGGGTGAGTTCTCCGGGCTGCTCAAGCAGCTTCTCTGATCTCGTCGCCGCCTCGGTCGATCCTTGGCCGAGGCGCGCCACCTCCGGATGAAGGAATCCTTGCCCGGAGGCCGGCGGTGTGAAAGATTCCTAGCATGAATCGACGGGCGGCGATCGCAGGTTTGGGCTTCCTCGATTCGGCGGCGTCGGCGCTGGCCGTCAAGGCCGTGTAGGCCGAACCGGGAGAGGCGGGGCCTGGCTGGCCCCGAGTCCTCCGGTGCCGGCGCGTGGCGAGGGCACCCCTGTTGCAGACCGTAGGGATTTTCCGACTCACCCGGAGGACAAGTGCTAACAAGAAGGACTCTGCTCGCCGCTGGCGGCGCGGTGGTCGTCGGCGCCCTGCCGCTGGGCAACCCGGCCACGGCCGCGTTGCCGCAGCTCGACATGGAGGCGCTGATCAAGGCGGCGCAGATCGACCCGCGTCGGCCGGACACCGCACTCACCGCGGGCGCGAAGGACAGCGTTCTGCTGGTGGAGCGGGCTCTGCAGGCCAAGGGGCTGCTCTCGTCGACCTACGTCGACGGGCACTTCGGTACCAGCACGGTTGCCGCGTACGCGGCGTACCAGCGGTCGCTCGGCTACACCGGTCTCGACGCGACGGGCCTTCCCGGGCCGACGTCGCTGCGGTCGCTCGGCGAGGGGCGGTACACCGTGGTCAAGGCGATCTCGCCCGGCAGCGTGGTGACCCTGCGCGGGGTCCAGGTCAACACCCGAACCAGATCGATGCTGTACGAGGCTGAGCGTCTGCTCGGCCGGCAGCTCGGCATCACGCAGGGTTCGTACAGCACCGATGTGGGCGCTTCCGCCGGGACGCATGACGGCGGCGGAGCGCTCGACCTCTCGGTCAGCGGTCTCTCCTCGGCCACCCGCACGGACGTGCTGCGCCGACTGCGCACGGTGGGCTTCGCCGCCTGGCTGCGGACCCCGGAGCAGGGTGACTGGGGCTACCACATCCACGCCATCGCGCTCTCCGACACCGACCAGTCGACCGGGGCGCAGAACCAGGCCGGCGACTATTACCTCGGCCGTAACGGCCTGGCCAACCGGGGCGCCGATGATGGCCCCGCGGTCAGCCCGAAGCGGACCTGGGAGGAGTACCAGCGGACGCTCTGACGGCTTGTGCCGTCGAGCGCTGGTGGAACACCGGCCTGGATCAGTATCGAGGAGGAGAGTTTGTCCATCCGTAACAGCCGTATCGTGCGCGGCACGGTCGCCGTGCTCAGCACGGCACTCATGACGGCGGCGGTCAGTGTCGCCAGTTCCACCGGGGCCCAGGCCGCCGTGAACACTTCGGCGAATTACCTGGTGGTCTACAACAACAACATCGAGAACTGGCTGCCGAGATCCTGTGCGGACGGGTACGTCTGGGACCGGCTGATCACCTACATCAAGGGCCGGCCGCTGAGCCCGGACATCTTCACCGTGCAGCAGATCTCGAATCAGACGCAGCTCAACACGTTGACGCAGCGTCTGTCCGACGAACTGCCCGGCACCTACGCCGGGCAGATCGCGATCGCGAGCCCCGGTTCGATGGGCTACACCAGCACCTGCGGCAAGCTGAAGAACCAGCAGACCAACGCGGTCATCTACCGTTCGGACCGGTTCACCTACGAGGCCGCGACCCGGTGGCGGTCCGACGCCCCGGAGGACTACGACGCGGGCACCGGTGGGTGCCAGAACCTGGAGCCCACCAGCAGCAGCCAGGACCGCGTCCACAACGTCGCCGTGCGGCTGCACGACAACGTCCGTAACGAAGATGTGTCGGTGGCCTCCATCCACTGGCCGACCAACACCTGGCATGGTCCGTTGTGCGCGGACGAGAACATCAAGGAGGCCGACGAGGCGATGGACCGTCTCGGCGGCGACCTCAAGATCGTCGCGGGCGACGCCAACGCAGAGCCCGAGGACGCCGGCTGGTGGAACGACGGCAAGGCCGACGGGTACCGCGACCCGATCGCCGAGAAGTGCGGCAGCCGCGACTGCTCCTCGGCGTACGACACCAACGGCAGCCGACGGATCGACTTCCTGCTGGTCAAGAGCGGCAACGGCTTCAGCAACGTCGCGACCATCACCCCGTCGATGACGGGCGGCGAATACTCCGAGCACCGCGCCCTCACCGCGTACGTGAACTACTGACGAGCGGCACAGCGGCACCGCTCGACCTCCGGTGGTACCAGGCGGCGGGCGGTGCCGCTGTCCCGTCGCTGCGACAGGCGGCGGGTGACGGGTTCTAGGCCGGCGGCAGCGGTGCGACCGGGCGAACCGCCGTGAAGTCGGCGTGCTCGTAACGGGTGGCGGAGAGCAGCAGCAGCCACTCGTCGCAACCCTGCCACGGGTAGAGGTCGGCAGCGCCGCCACGTACGGTCCGGGGCCCGTCGCCGGTGCGTGGCCGCGCGTCCGTCGGCGCGCCCGCGAACCCGGAGATCCACACGTCGGCACAGAGCTCGTTGGCCGAGCCCATCGCCGCCAGCCCGAACGCGTTCTCGGCGGCGGCGATCCGCGCCTCGTCGCCGAAGTCGTCGAGCAGTTGGTCCTCGCCGGGTTTCCGGTCACCGCGGAACGTCAGCGTGGTGGTGCCAGCGCGGGCGGCGTATTCCCACTGCGCCTCGCTGGGCAGTTGGAAGGGCAACAGTTCGAGTAGCTCGTCCAGGTCGCCTTCGAGCCGGGCAGTGCCGGTGTCCGCGTCGGCGTACTCGTCCTCGTACTCGGGCAGCCAGTGTCGGACCTGCGCCACCGTCAGCGGATGCCGGGCGATCAGGAACGGCTCGACCCGCACCTCGCGTACCGGCTGCGCGTCCCCGGCGCTGGCGAGGAACGGCTCGACGGTGTCCTCGACCTCGCCGCCGCGCTCGATGGCGCGTACCGCGTCCAACTCCGCGTCGGACAAGCCCATCCGGAACGCGCCGCCCGGGACCTTCCGGAACACCACATCCGACGGGGTGTGCCGCCATGCCGGCCGCCCGGCCACGATCTCCTCGGTCCACATGGCTAGGTGCCGCGGTGAGCCGTTGACGTAGCCGGCGCGGGGCGACGGCGTCCGTCATGGGGGAGTCGGCCCGTCGGTGGCGGCTCAGCGGTGGTCGCGACAGCCGACCTGCTGGCCGATCTCCTTCGGGATGCCGAACGGGCTGCATTCGATCGCGCTGCCCTCGCCCAGCTTCTTCCACCCGCCGGCCTTGTACTCGAACACCAGCACGCCGTCCCCCTGCATCTTCGGGTCGAGCGCCAGCACACCTGCCGTGGCCCATCGGCGCGCGCAGTTGATCTGGTCCGGGTCGATCCGGTGGCTCGTCCCGAGCCCCGACACCCGCTGCAGGGTCGCTGCGCTGACCGGACAGGCGGCCTCGGTGGTCGGTGTGACGGCCGTCGCTCCGGTCGGTGACGTGGTGCTGGAGGCGGACGGTACTGCCCCGGTGGCGCCCGTGGCGCTGGGCGCGGGCGAGGTGGTGTTCGGTCCCGCTACCGGAGCGGGTGAGGTGGTGGTGCAGGCGGCCAGCCCCGCCAGCACGGTGACGGGTACGAGGGCGCGTAGGGCAGTCATGGTCGTCGCTCCTTGAGATCCGGCATGACGGTGATTTCCAGGTACACGCCTTCCGGGCTGGTCGGGTTGCGGCCGACCGGACGCACGAGGGCCCTGGAACGGTCGGACGACCGACCCAAAGCTGATCTTGGCGTCGCCGGCAGGATGACCGCAGGTCCGGGCCGACGCGCCAGGGCGGGGATCCGGCCAAAACTTGATCTGATCCAGATCAGTGGGATATGTTCGGAGCGTGACGTCCGACTTCGAGGCGCAGTTGCGCGCGGTCTCGCTGCGCGTGACCCGGCCCCGATTGGCGGTGCTCGCGGCGCTGCACGACCATCCGCATGTCGACACCGACACGGTGATCGCCCTGGTACGGGCGGATCATCCCTCGGTGTCCCATCAGGCGGTCTATGACGTGCTGCGCGCGCTCACCGTCGCCGGTCTGGTGCGGCGCATCCAACCCGCCGGTGCGACCGCCCGCTACGAGTCCCGCATCGCCGACAACCACCACCATGTCGTGTGCCGCTCCTGCGGCGCGATCGCCGACGTCGACTGTGCCGTCGGCCATGCCCCCTGTCTCACCGCCTCGGACGATCACGGGTTCGTGATCGACGAGGCGGAGGTCGTCTATTGGGGCACCTGCTCCGACTGCGCGACCGAACGCACGCCCCAGAGATCCGCCAGCTCGGAAGGAAGTAAATGAGCGACACCCAGGACAACCGTCCCTCCAGCGCCCAGGGCGTGGAGGAGATGGCAGCGGCCGGCTGCCCGGTCGCGCACGACTCCGTGACCGCGCAGGGCAGCGAGAGCGAGAACCCGGCGATCGACTCGCCGACTCCGAAGACCGGCGGTCGCCCGCGCACCAACCGGGACTGGTGGCCCAACCAGCTCGACCTTTCGGTGTTGCACGCCCACTCGGCCAAGGGCAACCCGCTGAAGGAGGACTTCAGCTACGCCAAGGAGTTCGAGAAGCTCGACGTCGAGGCCCTCAAGCAGGACATCGTCGAGGTGCTCACCACCTCGCAGGACTGGTGGCCGGCCGACTTCGGCCACTACGGCGGCCTGATGATCCGGATGAGCTGGCACGCCGCCGGCACGTACCGTATCCAGGACGGTCGGGGTGGGGCCGGCGACGGCGGTCAGCGTTTCGCGCCGCTCAACAGCTGGCCCGACAACGCCAACCTCGACAAGGCCCGCCGGCTGCTGTGGCCGGTCAAGCAGAAGTACGGCCAGAAGATCTCGTGGGCCGACCTGCTCGTGCTCGCCGGCAACGTCGCCCTGGAGTCGATGGGGTTCAAGACCTTCGGCTTCGGCTTCGGCCGCGCGGACGTGTGGGAGCCCGAGGAGATCTTCTGGGGTCCGGAGGACGCCTGGCTCGGCGACGAGCGTTACGTCTCCGAGGCGCAGATGTCCGAGGGCGTCGGCGCGACCGAGATGGGGCTCATCTACGTCAACCCCGAGGGGCCGCGCGGCAGTGCGGACTTCCGGGCGGCGGCGCACTTCATCCGTGAGACCTTCGGCCGGATGGCGATGAACGACGAGGAGACCGTCGCCCTCATCGCCGGCGGCCACACCTTCGGCAAGGCCCACGGTGCCGGTCCCGCCGACAACCACGTGGGCGCGGAGCCCGAGGGTGCCGAGCTGGAGGCGCAGGGCCTCGGCTGGCTGAGCACCCACGGCAGTGGCAAGGGCGGTGACACGATCACCAGCGGTCTCGAGGTGACGTGGACCGACCGGCCGACGCAGTGGAGCAACCGCTTCTTCGAGATCCTCTTCGGCTACGAGTGGGAGCTCACCAGGAGCCCCGGTGGCGCCAAGCAGTGGGTCGCCAAGGACGCCGAGGCGATCATCCCGGACGCCTTCGACTCGTCGAAGAAGCACAAGCCGACGATGCTGACGACCGACCTGTCGCTGCGCTTCGACCCGACGTACGAGAAGATCTCGCGGCGCTTCCTGGAGAACCCGGACGAGTTCGCGCTGGCCTTCGCCAAGGCCTGGTACAAGCTGCTGCACCGCGACATGGGTCCGGTCAGCCGCTACCTGGGCCCGTGGGTCGCCGAGCCGCAGCTGTGGCAGGACCCGGTCCCGGCCGCCGAGGGCGCCCTCGTGGGTGACGCCGACGTCGCCGCCCTCAAGGCGAAGGTCCTGGAGTCCGGCCTCACGACCGCCCAGCTGGTCTCCACCGCCTGGGCCTCGGCCGCGAGCTTCCGGTCCACCGACAAGCGCGGTGGCGCCAACGGCGCCCGACTCCGTCTCGAGCCGCAGCGCAGCTGGGAGGTCAACCAGCCCGAGCAGCTCGCGACCGTCCTGGCCACCCTCGAGGGCATCCAGCGGGAGTTCAACGAGGCTGGCGGCGCGCAGATCTCGCTCGCCGACCTGATCGTGCTGGCCGGTTCGGCCGCCGTCGAGAAGTCGGCGCGTGACGCCGGCGTCGAGGTGACCGTGCCGTTCCGGGCCGGCCGCACCGACGCCACCCAGGAGCAGACCGACGTCGAGTCCTTCCGGGTCCTCGAGCCGCGGGCCGACGCGTTCCGCAACTACCTGCGTCCCGGCGAGAAGACCCAGCCGGAGGTGCTGCTCATCGACCGTGCCTACATGCTCAGCCTGACCGCGCCCGAGATGACCGTCCTCATCGGCGGTCTGCGTTCCCTCGGTGCCAACGTCGGCGGCACCCAGCTCGGTGTCCTCACCGACCAGCCGGGCGTGCTCACCAACGACTTCTTCGCCAACCTGCTCTCCCCGGGCACCCGGTGGAAGGCGTCGGAGTCCGACGAGCACGTGTACGAGATCCGCGACCTGTCCACCGACGAGGTGAAGTGGACCGCCTCCGCGGTCGACCTCATCTTCGGCTCCAACTCTCAGCTGCGCGCCCTCGCGGAGGTCTACGCCAGCCAGGACGCCCGCGAGAAGTTCGTGGTCGACTTCGTCGCGGCCTGGACCAAGGTCATGGAGCTCGACCGATTCGACCTCGCCTGACAGTCTCCAACCGACGAGCCCGGCCGATCCAGCAGCGATCGGCCGGGCTCGTCGGCTCTTTCCGGCCGCCCCAACCGGGCGGCGCGGCCTGTTGCGCTACGACGGCAACATCCTGGTCCTGCTCGCCGACGGCGGCGACCACTTCGCCGCAGGCCGGCATCTTCTGTGTACGTGGTTGACGCTCGCCCGGCACGGCCTGGCGGTGCATCCACTCAGCCAGCTCATCGACTGCCCGGAGACCGCCGACCGGCTCGCCGAGCGGGTGGGCGGCCGACCGCTCGCGGTGTTCCGAGTCGGTCGACCCCTTGCCGAACCGGTCCGCTCGGCCCGACGGTAACCCGCCGCGAGAGCCCGGCGCCGGGCTGCGGATCGTTACTCGGGCGCGGCTTGCACGGCGAGGCGATCCTGTAGCCGTGCGTGCCGGAACTGGTATCGCGGGCCGACGGTGCGCAGGACATGCTTGGCCCGGGCGTCTTCGAGGAAACGCATCATCCGCAGCGGCGCATCGCCCTTACGGCGTAGCCAGACGAAGACGAGCAGCGCCCGCCACACCCGAGTCACCGTCACGCCAAGTCCCAGTCCGAACGCCAGGTTGAAGGCGATCGCGCCCGGCGAGGGCACGCCGGTGGTGAGGATGAGGATGCCCCCCAGCGCGAACACCGCACCGACCAGGAAGCCGCAACCGAGATCACGCTTCCAGCTGGTCCACGGACCGGCGGTGCTCCGGTCGGTGCCGGAGGGCCGGGTCCCCGCGTACGCGAGCATCAGCGCCAGGGTGAACAGCCCGGCGGTCACCAGCGTGTGGCTGGGACTGGGCACGTCTTCGCCGGGCTTGGACGCGTAGGTGATCCGCAGCCGTGTGAGCACGATCTCCGCCGCGGCGAGCATCAACCACACCAGGATGGCATTCGGGGTAGCCAACGAGCGCAGCCGATTGAAGGTCCACGCGCGAGGCTCGTCGGAGGTACTACCGAACATCAGGTCACCGCCTTGATGCGTGAGTAGCCCGGTGGTCATGCCGAAGAGCAGCCCGATGAGGATGGGCGTCCCGATGGGGGTGGTGGCTTCGTCGCCGAACTTGAGGAACAACCCCAGGACGATGGTGCCGATCGCCGCTGAGATGGCGAACGTCATGGCGAGCTGTTCGGAGAAGGGCAACCAACGGTAGACGCGCCACCAGGCCAGGTCGCGATCCCCGGTCGCGTCGAGCCGCCAGGCGAGCCGGCCGAGCCAACGTCGTGCCTGGTCGACCGTGTAGCTCGGGGGGGAACTGTCATCGTCGGGATCCTGGCCGTAGGCGTTGAGCAGAATGCTGTCGAGCAGGTACTCCTCGGCAGCTCTGCGGCTACGCCGACGTCCCGGGTCGAGCAGCTCGCCGAGCCGGTCCTCGTGCCCGTGCAGGTCGCGAACCAGGCTGAGCATCAGGGGGTTCTCCAGCGCCTTGACGAGGCCGTCGCGAGACCCGCCGCGCAGGCGCTGAAGTAGGCGTTTCCAGGTGGTCGTCGGCGGACCGGCGAAGCTCTCCAGATAGTCGGCGGCCTGCGCCGCGGTGGGAGGCATGAGCTCAAGGGTTGCCGCTCCGAACAAGAGGCCCCGCCTGGCGGCCGCGTCGCCCATCTCATCGCCGCGGCTGAGCAGCACGAATCGCTGCGCCGTCAAGGCGTTCAGCTTCTGCAGGACGGCCGGGCGCAACTGCGGCGGCACGGCGTCGAGGCTGTCGAGGACGAAGGCGACACGACCAGCGGCCAGCAGCTCGCGTACCACCTCCGGCCCGATCTCCTTCGATCGCAGGAACGAATAGGTGCGAAGCAGCTCGGATGTGGCCCAGGACAGGAAATCCTGGTGGCCCGGATTCCAGCCGTGCAGCCCCAGTATCACCGGCACGGGCGTACGGGCTCGGTCGGTCGGATCGAGCAGGCTGCGGTGGTTCAGCGCACTGAGCACAAGGTGCAGCGCGGCGCTGGTCTTGCCCGCCCCGGCGTTCCCGAGCAACACCACCCGCCCGGACGCCACGCCGCCGTAGACCTGGAGGAGATCCGCCAGAGTTCCGCTGTCGAGTTCGCCGAGACCGATCTCGTTCATCCCCGACAACGGTGCCTCGCGCCGTGCGGACCATGTCGGATTGACCGCAGCCTCCCTTGACGCGCCCAGGCTGCGCGTCGACCACTTCCACCGAAGCGGTATGGGTGGCAGCAGGCGCAGACCACGTTGTTCCAGCTCAGAGCCGACTCCGCCGCGCACGTCGTCGGCCAGCCGATCGACGACGCGGTCGGCCAACTCCGGTGCGGGATCCGGTCGGTGCGGGATCGGTTGCCAGAACGCGGCAACAACCCCTACGACGGACGCCAGCACGCCGGTGACGGCCTGGATGGGTCCGATGTGCTCCGGATTCGCGAACATGTCGTACCCGACGACGATGGCCCCCGTCAGTCCTATCAGGATGATCAGCGGCCGGGCTCGGCGGGGATTGAACATGGTGAGCAGGTTACCCAACGCGTCGCAGCCGGCACCGCCGTCCCGGCTGTGAGGCGGACGAGCCAACGCCGTTCAGTCCTGGTCAGGATGGCCCATCGCCAGCGGGTCCTTCGTCGGCCCGCACGGAGACCGACTTCGGTCGTGTGTTCGAAGCCAGACCCGCCGCCGAGCGGCTCTCGATGTCCTTCGCCTGCTGCTACGTCGTCGACTCGGACGAGGATCGACTCGATGTGCACCACCGCGCGAAGCGCGGTGATGTCGCCCTGAGCATTTCAGCGCGTCGTGAAGCTCGCCGACGAACCGATCCGGACCACCATCCGGCACGACCGTCGTCCTCGCGCTGGTCAGGCTCGCGGTGCCCGACCTGGCCCATGACATGATTGCGCCCATGGGGAAGCAGCAGGACGTCGGCGAGCCCGACCGTCACAACGGGTCGGACACCACCGCACAGCAGGCCGGCGGTGACAGCGTAGACGCACGGCTCGCCCTCGCGCAGGCCCCCACAACGCCCCAGATGACCCTTTTCGACCTGGCGTCCGACCCCTCGGCCGTGGTCCGTAAGGCGGTCGCCGCCCGGGCCGACGCGCCCGCGCAGGCACTGCGGCCGCTGACCCGAGACCATGATCGTGACGTCCGGGAGGCCGTGGCGCGAAACCCCTCGGCCTCGATCGCCAATCTGCTGCGTCTCGTCAAGGACGCCGACCGCTGGGTCCGCTGGGCGGTCGCCGGCAACCCGGCGTGCGACGAGTCGGTTCGCCGGGTGATGTCCGAGGCGCCCGACAAGGAGCTTCGCGGTCTGCTCGCGGAGACGCGGGAGCTGGAGCCCGAGCTGGCCGCTCGGCTCGTCGACGACGTCTCGCCCGAGGTACGGGAGCGACTCGCCACGCACACCCACGACCCGGACGTCATCGCCGCGCTGCTGGCCGATCGCACCGCGCGCGTACGTAAGGGGCTCGCCCGCAATCCGCGTACCAGCGCCGAGCAGCGCAGCGCGCTTGCCCAGGACCCGGTGGTCGACGTCCGCGCCGAGCTGGTCCGCGCGGTGGAGCTGGGCGAGGCGGATCTGGAACGCCTGATCGACGACCGGTCGGTGCAGGTCCGACTGGCGATGGCGAAGTCCGAGGTCGTCCCGCCGCACGTCCGGCAGGCCCTCGTCCGCGATCCCGACGAGACGGTGGCCGGCGCGGCGCGAGATTTCCGCCCGGGCTCCGGCCACGCCCCGGTGATCCGGGCTCCGCGCGTCGGTCACCGGCGTTCCGGGCCCGGCTCGGGTCGACGCGGCGGCGCGGAGCGCTGAGGTCACCTACCAGCACCACCTGACCGCTGGCCGGCATCCCGAACCCAAGGGTGCCGGCCAGCGGTGTACCCAGCCGGAGATCTTGGACAGTTCCCGTTACGCGCTAACGGAAACTGTCCAAGATCCGCTGGCCTCTGGCGTCGCAAACACCACGGTGTTGGAGGCGTAACTAATCGACGACCGTCATGATGTCAAGGCTAACTTTCTCCGAAAAGACTTGTACTTTCGTCGATGGATTGCATAAGTTGTTGATATCCATCGAAAGTTCTGAGTCGTCCGAGCAAAGTTCGCGGCGAGCTCCACGAAGTCGCGCTACCGCCTGCTCGGCGGTCGCTGCACCGTGCCTCGTCGCGGCCTGCCCGGTCGTGAACGGAGATCCATGGACGACCACGCCACCCGCTCCCACCACCACCTGTCCCGCAGATCCCTGATCGCCACCGGAGCCCTCGCCGCCGGAGCGCTGGGCGCGTCCGCGCCCGTCGTCGGCGCCGCGTTCGGGGGCGGCCCCGCCCGAGCCGCGGCCGGCGCCACAAAGAAGATCACCATCTACGCCGAGCAGTTGCCCGGAGGCCTGTACGGCTACGGGCTGGCACCCGGCCAGGCCACGGTGCCCGGCCCGGTGCTGGAGATGTACGAGGGTGACACCCTGGAGATCACCCTGGTCAACACCACCAGCCAGCGGCTGTCCATCCATCCACACGGGGTGGACTACAGCACCGACTCGGACGGCAGCCCGCTCAACGCCTCGTTCAACAATCCCGGCGAGACCCGGACGTACGTCTGGCGCTCGCACGAGATGGTGGCCGCGGCGGGTCGACGGTTCATGCCGGGCAGTGCGGGCTACTGGCACTACCACGACCACGCCATGGGCACCGACCACGGCACCGGCGGGTTGGCCAAGGGCCTGTACGGGGCGCTGGTCGTTCGACGCCGCGGCGACATCCTGCCGGAGAAGCAGTTCACGGTCGTGTTCAACGACATGATGATCAACAACAAGATGGCACCGGACACCCCGATGTTCGAGGCCAACCTGGGCCAGCGGGTCGAGTGGATCGCCATCGGGCACGGCGGCACCTTCCACACCTTCCACCTGCACGCGCACCGCTGGGCGGACAACCGCACCGGAATGCTGGAGGGCCCGAGCGACCCGAGCCTGGTGATCGACAACAAGGACCTCAACCCGGGCAGTTCGTTCGGCTTCCAGGTGCTGGCTGGCGAAGCCGTCGGGCCCGGAGCGTGGATGTACCACTGCCACGTGCAGTTCCACTCCGATGGCGGCATGGCCGGGATCTTCCTGGTGCGCAACGCCGACGGCAGCATGCCGCCGGGCGCCGAGGAGGCGATCCACCGGTTCCAGGGCCACACGCACACGCATGGAAGCTGAAGCGAGAGCGGGGACGCGGATGACCAGGAAAATACGACGAGCCCTCGCCGCGGTTGCGGCCATCGCAACACTGCTGCCGGCAACGGCGGCGGCAGCCGCACCGGCGACGACCCCAGACCAGAAGCCGGCAGCGGCCGCGGAGCAGAGGACCGCGGTCCTCGTCTTCCACGGCCCGGTGGCCGAGCAGCAGGATCCGGTGGCGCGCGCCGCGGCAGCCATCAAAGATCTTGGTGCCGGTCATGACATCGATGTCACGGTCACCACGGACCCCGCCGTATTCACGACGGCCGGGCTGTCCGCGTACCGCAGCGTGGTCTTTCTCTCCGCGACGGGCGCGGTGCTCAACCGCGACCAGGAGGCGGCGCTGCAGGGCTACATGAAGGCCGGCGGCGGCTTCGTCGGCATCGCCGACGCCGCCAAGGCGCAGGTCGACTCGGCCTGGTTCACCGGCCTGATCGGCGCCCGCCCGGCGGGCGCGATCCCGGTGGCCGAACCGGTGACCCGGGTGACCGCCAGCGGCGAGAACCCGCCGAACGAGACCAAGGAGAAGCTGACCGACGGCGACTCCGGCACCAAGTGGCTGGTCCGCACCCCGACGGCCTGGGTGGCGTACGAGCTGAGCGCACCCAAGGCGATCACCGGCTACGCGTTGACGTCGGCCAACGACTCCTCCGGGCGGGACCCGAGGGACTGGACGCTGCAGGGGTCCGCCGACGGTCAGAACTGGTCCACCGTGGACCAACGTGCCGGGCAGGTCTTCGCGGAGCGGTTCCAGACCCGTCGGTTCGACATCGCCACGCCCCAGGAGTTCAAGCACTTCCGGCTGAACATCACCGCGAACAGCGGGGAGCCACTGACCCAGCTCGCCGACCTGCGCCTGTTCACCGGCAGCACCGCCACCCCGGAGCCGCCCGCGGTGAACCAGGCGGTGATCGACATCCTGGACCGCAAGCACCCGGCCACGGCCGCGCTGCCGCTGACGCTGACCCGGTCGGACCGTTGGTACAACTGGGATCCGAACCCGATCGGCACGGTGCACACCGTCGCCCAGGTCGAGGAGCGGCACTACAACCCGGGCCCGGGCGCCAACGGGCCGTTCCATCCGGTGTCCTGGTGCCGGGACTACGACGGCGGCCGGTCGTTCTACACCGGCATGGGCCACACCGAGGGCAGCTACGGTGAGGCGGCGTTCCGGACGCACCTCGCCGGGGCTCTCGCCTGGACGACCGGCCTGCAACGCGGTGACTGCCAGGCGACGATCGCCGCGAACTACAAGGTCGAGCGGCTGACCGCGGCCAACCAGACCGGGCAGCTCGACCAGATCGGCGAGCCGCACGGGCTGACCATCGCGCCGGACAACACCGTCTTCTACGTCGGCAAGGCGGCCTGCCCGAGTGGCCCGGTCGTGGACTGGGCCGACCCGAACGTCGGCCTGGGCTGCGGCACCATCCACTCGTGGGACCCGCGCACCAAGGCCGTCAAGCTGCTCACCACCCTGGAGGTGATGGGCAACCGGGGCAGTGGCTCGGAGCTGGTGAAGAACGAGGAGGGTCTGCTCGGCATCGTGCCCGACCCCGGCTTCGCCGAGAACGGCTGGCTCTACGTCTACTGGATGCCGCACGACTCCATCGACCGGGTGCAGCGGGTCGGGCAGCGGACCATCTCCCGGTTCACCTACGACCGCGCGACGCAGACCATCGACCAGGCCACCCGCAAGGACCTGCTGCAGTTCCCGGTGCAGATCCACAGCTGCTGCCACGCCGGCGGCGGCATGGCGTTCGACGCCAAGGGCAACCTCTATGTGGGGTCCGGCGACAACAACTCGTCCGAGGGATCGCAGGGCTACTCCGGCAACAACTGGACCCAGGAATACCAGGGGATCTCGTTCCAGGACGCCCGCCGCACGTCGGGTAACACCAACGACCTGGCTGGCAAGATCATCCGGATCCACCCGGAGCCGGACGGCACCTACACCATCCCGCAGGGCAACCTGTTCCCACCGGGGACCGAGCGGACCCGACCGGAGATCTACGTGATGGGCGTGCGCAACATCGCCCGCCTCCAGGTCGACCCGGAGCACCAGTGGCTGACCGCCGGCTGGGTGGGCCCGGACGCCGCCTCGCCGAGCCCGACGCTCGGCCCGGCCAAGTACGAGACCGCCACCATCATCACCTCGGCGGGCAACCAGGGCTGGCCGTACTGCATGGGCAACCGGCAGCCGTACCGGGACCGCAGCAGCACCGACGCCACGGTGCTGACCGGCTGGTACGACTGCGGCAACCTGAAGAACGAGTCGCCGCGTAACACTGGCCTGGTGGACATCCCGCCGGCCCGGGACAACATGATCTGGTACTCCCCGGACGGCGGCGGCCCGGTGTTCCCGAAGCGGACCGACGGCAGCGGTCTGCCCACCTACGTCGCGGCCGACGCCACCTACACCCAGCCGTACCTGCGCGGCGGTGGCCAGGCCATCATGTCCGGCCCGACCTACCACCGCGACCTCGTCGACACCGACAGCGGCGTGGCCTGGCCGGAGTACTGGGACGAGAAGTGGTTCATCGGCGACGAGTCGAACCCGAACAACCGGGTCGCGGTCACCGTCGACCCGCAGGGCGTGCCGCAGGCCGCCCCGCCGGTGTACGCCGAGTCGCTGCGGGCCATCATCCCGAGCGGCAACGGGGACACCCGACTGCAGAGCTGGATGGACGCGAAGTTCGGCTCGGACGGCGCGCTCTACCTGCTGGACTACGGCGGCGGCTTCTTCAGCCTGCACCCGAACCAGAAGCTGATCCGGATCACCTACACCGGTGGCGCACCCACCCCGGTGCCGGCCGCGCACTCGGTCGCCGTACAGAACAAGCCGCTGACCGTGGCCTTCACCGGCTCTCGCTCCGGCGGTGTCAGCTACCGGTGGGAGTTCGGTGACGGCGCCACGTCGACCGAGGCGAACCCTCGGCACACGTACGCCCGGGTCGGCACCTACACCGCGAAGCTGACCGTCACGTACGCCGACGGTGAGACGGCGACGGTGCAGACCACGGTCACGGTGGGTTGCGCGGTGCCGGACAGCCGGGACACCGTGTGGCTCGGCGACACGGACACCGGGGTGCCCAGCCGTACGGTCGGTCAGGGCTGCACCATCAACGACCTGATCGACGACGAGAGCACCTGGCCCGATCACAACAGCTTCGTCCGACACGTGACCGCGGTGACCCGCGCGTTGCAGGACGACGGCCTGCTCAGCGCTCGGGAGACCGGCACGTTGACCCGGCTGGCCGCCGCGTCCGAGATCGGCCGGGACGGGCACACCGGGTACGAGCCGCTCTTCGACGGCACCGAGGAGTCGCTGCGCGGCTGGCAGCAGGCGCCGTCCGGGTCGTTCAGCATCCAACCGGACGGGTCACTGCGCTCCAGCGGTGGCCTGGGCATGCTCTGGCACACCAAGGAGCTCGCGGACTTCTCGCTGAAGGTGCAGTTCCGGGACATCGCACCGGGCACCGGCCGGGCCAACAGTGGCGTCTTCACCCGATTCCCGGACCCGCGGATCCCGCTGGAGCAACGCCCACCGGGCAGCTGCGGCACGGTCGGCTCGGCCCGGACCTCACCGGCCTGGGTGGCGATCTACTGCGGCCACGAGATCCAGATCTACGACGGTGAGACCGGCGAGCCGCAGAAGACCGGTTCGGTCTACAACTTCGATCCGGTGCCGCTCGCCCAGGCCGGTGTCACCCCGAAGGACCAGTGGAACGACTACGAGATCCGGGTGGTCGGGCAGCACTACACGATGATCCGCAACGGCGTGGTGATCAACGAGTTCGACAACACGCCGGGCAAGCAGTCATCGCGTGCCGGTGACCCGCCGACCGACCTCCGGCAGTTCCTCAGCGGCTTCATCGGGCTGCAGAACCACGGTGACAACGACCTGATCGAGTTCCGCAACATCCGTGCGCGGGAACTCTAGGAGAGAGCATGACCCGACGACTGACGGCTGCGCTGGCGGCGCTCCTGCTCACGGTGACCCCGTTCGCCGGTGCGCCCGCCTCCGCTGCGCCCGCCTCCGCTGCGCCGCGCGTCGCGGAACAGGTGCTGACCTGGACCGCCGACGACAACATCACCCGCTACAAGTCCGCACCCACCACGGCGGTGGCCGGCGCGACCACCATCATCTGGGAGAACAGCGCGGCCACCGGCAACACCACCGGGATGCCGCACACGCTGACCTTCGACACCACCACCGAGGGCTACAACCACGACGTCACGCTCAACATCCTGGCCAACCCGTTCGACGCGAACGACGGACGGCACCAGGCGACCGTGACGCTGACGCCGGGCCGGTACCGGTACTTCTGCTCGATCCCCGGCCACAGCCAGATGGTCGGCGAACTGGTGGTGACCGACGGCGGCGGAGGCGGCGACACCACACCGCCCACGGTGACCGCCGAGGTGTCGGGCGACCGTGACGCGGACGGCAACTACCTCGGCGCGGCCACGGTGACCGTCACGGCCACCGACGCCGACTCGGGCGTGGACACCGTCGAGTACCAGGTCGACGACACCAACTTCCAGCCGTACACGCAGCCGGTGGTCGTGACCGCCGTCGGGGACCACTCGGTGCAGTTCCGCGCCACCGACCAGGCCGGCAACACCAGTACGGTCGGCTCGGTGTCGTTCCGGATCGTCGAGCCGGACGAGGAGGACACCACCCCACCGGCGGTGACCGCCAACCTGGCCGGCGAGCAGGACGATGACGGCAACTACATCGGTACGGCCACCGCCACGCTGGCCGCCACCGACGCGGGGTCCGGCGTCGCCACCATCGAGTACTCGTTGGACGGCGCCGCCTTCACCGCGTACACCGAGCCGATCGTCGTCGACGGCGTCGGCATGCACATGCTGCACTACCGGGCGACCGACGTCGCCGGGAACACGTCGGCCGAGCAGATGGCCCACTTCACGGTCGTCGCCCCGCCGGTCGAGGACACCACCCCGCCGACGGCGACCGCCGCGGTCGCCGGCGAGCAGGACGAGAACGGCGCGTACGTCGGAGTCGCGACCGTGACCGTCACGGCCACCGACGCCGGTTCGGGTGTCGCGACCATCGAGTACGCGCTCGACACCGGCGGCTGGACCCCGTACGCCGCACCGGTCTCCGTCCGCACCACCGGTGCCCACACCCTGCGGTACCGGGCGACGGACACCGCCGGGAACACCTCCGCCGAGCAGTCGGCGACGTTCACGGTGGTGGCGGACGGCACCGACGCGTGCCCGGCGTCGGACACGCGGGCCACGGTGATCATCGGCGGTGACGACACCGGGGTCGCCAACGCCGACACCGGCGACGGCTGCACGATCAACGACCTGATCGACGAGGACGCCGCCTACCCGGGGCACGCGGAATTCGTCCGGCACGTCGAAACGGTCACCGGCGCCCTGGTGGTCGCCGGCACCCTCACCCGCCGGCAGCAGGGCGCCATCGTCCGGGCCGCGGCCCGATCGGACGTCGGCGCATGAATCACCGAACCTCATCGACAGGGAGTACAGCGATGCCCAGACGTACCGCCGCCAAGCTGGCCACCGTGACCGCCGTCGTCGCCTCCTCGGTGCTGGCCCTGGCGCCCAGCGCACACGCCGACCTGGTCACCTACTGCATCGGCACCGGCGGTGCGGTGACCGTGCCCAACGACCTGTACGTGCCGGCGGGCGAGTCCTGCGCGCTCACCGGCACCACGATCACCGGCAACGTCAGCGTCGCCGCCGGCGGCAACCTGGTGGTGGCCGGTGGCAATGTCAGCGGCGATGTCCGTGTCGCCGCGGACGGCTACCTGGACGCCACCGACACGACCATCGGCGGCAGCGTGGTGCTGGCCGCCGGCGGGTACGGCACGTTCCTCAAGGACGCCCGGACCGGCACCGTGGTCGTACGGCCGAAGGGCTCCGCGACGATCGACAGCTTCCTGTTCGTCGAGGCCTCGACGATCGCCGGGCACGTCACCACCGGCGCCGGTGAGGTCCGGCTGGACCGCAACACGCAGGTGGAGGGCAACCTCAGCAGCACCGGCACCTACTACACCGACGTGCACGACTCGTTCGTGGACGGCACGCTGTCGGTGCTGAACAGCGCCACCGGCAGTGTCGTGTGCGGCAGCGCCATCCGGGGCCGGGCCACCTTCGCCGGCAACCTGGGCGGCGTGCAGTTGGGCCCGAACGGCAACCTCGACGGCTGCGCCTCCGGCAGCTACTGGGGCCGGGACGTCAGCATCACCAACACCACCGGCGGCGTCACCGTCGACGACAACATCATCGACGGCACGTTGACGGTGACGTCCAACAACCCGGCCGCCCAGGTGGCCGCCAACAACCGGATCCGCGGTGGCGTGACCGGTGAGCAGGCGGGTGCGAACGCGGCACGGGCGACCCAGGCCGCGGCCGGTGGGGATCGCGACGAGGCCGGCGACCAGCGGGCGGCGGTCCGGCGTACGTCGGCGGTGCAGGAGGCCACCGCGTCCGGCGACGCCGGGCTCTAGACACGCGACGCCCGATCGCACCGGGTCGGACGCCACACGGCGTCCGGCCCGGTGCCGCGTTCGCTCAGTGGTGGGCGCGCTGGTCCGACCACGCCTGCCACAGCGTGGCGTATGGGCCGTCCCGCTCGACCAACTCCTGGTGGGTGCCGGTCTCGACGATGCGGCCGGCCTCCATCACCACGATCCGGTCCGCCGTCACGGCCTGGGTGAGCCGGTGCGCGACGATCAGCGCGGTACGCCCGGCCAGGGCGGCGGTCGCCACCCGTTCGAGCAGGCGGGCGCCGGCGCTGCCGGCCTCCGCGGTGGCCTCGTCGAGGATCGCCACCGGCGGGTCGGCCAGGATCAGCCGGGCGAACGCCAGTTGCTGGGCCTGCGCCGCGGTGAGCAGGTGACCGCCCGCACCGACCTCGGTGTCCAGGCCGTCCGGCAGTTGCTCCACCCAGCCCAGCGCGTCGACGGCGGCAAGCGCGGCGCGCACCTCGTCGTCGGAGGCGTCGGCACGGGCCAGCCGCAGGTCCTCGGCGAGCGGCCCGGCGAAGACGTGCACCTCCTGGGTGATCAGCGCGACCTCGCCGGCCGGCACCGCGACACGTCCGCCGGTCGGTTCGTGCACGCCGGCGATCACCTTGGCCAGGGTGGTCTTGCCCGCACCACTGCTGCCGACCACGGCGACCCGTTCACCGCGGGCGATCGTCAGGTCAACCCCGGCCAGCACCGGACGGCCCGGTACGTAGGCGAAGTCCAACCCGTGCACCACCACCGCGTCCGGCCCGTCGCCGGCGGTCGCCCGCTGCCGCGTGGGCGGGTCCAGGTCGGCGACCCCGATCAGCCGGTCCAACCCGGACGAGGCCGCCTGGGCGTCGTCGACCAGGGCCAGAGCCACGTTGATCGGGGTGAACAGGCCATGGAAGTACAGCGCCGCCGCGGTCGCCGCACCGATGCTCACGGCGTCCGCGCGCAACAGGAAGAAGCCGGTGGCCAGTACGGCCGCGAGTCCGGCGAACTCGGCGACGTGCAGCCGGGCATAGAACCGGGTCTGCAGTGCGATGCCGCGCAGGAGCAGATCCACGGCCTGCTGGGACTTGGAGGCGACGCGGTCCCGGTGCTCGTCGGCGATCCGGAACGCACGGATGGTCGACGCGCCGTCGATGGTGGCGAGCAGGTGGTGCTGCTGCGTGGCGACGGCGACGCGTTGCCGGGCATAGAGCGGCACGGCGTGGCGGGTGTACCAGCGGACCGTGTGCAGCTGGACCGGCACCGCGATCAGGGCCGCAATGAGGAAACGCCAGTCCAGCACCGCCATCCCGGCCAGGGTGAGCACGATGGTCAGCACGGCACGGGTGAACTCGGGAAGGGCGCTGCGGGCCGCCTCGGCGATCACCGCCACGTCGTTGGTGACCCGGGAGGTGAGGTCGCCGGTGCCGGCGCGCTCGACCTGGTCCAGTGCAAGGCGCAGGGCCGAGGAGACGAACCGCTCGCGCAACCGGGCCAGCATGCTCTCGCCGATCTGCGCGAGCAGGGCGACGCCGAGCCCGGCCAGCGCCGCCTCGACGAGCACGCCGGCCACCAGGCCGACGCCGGTGAGGACGAAATCCGCGGTGCTGCCGCCGGTGGTGGCGAGGTCGACGATGTGCCCGAGCAGCGGCGGGGAGACCAGGCCGGCCGTGGTGCCGGCGACCAGCAGGGCGAGCGCGCCGGCCAGCCGGGCCCGGTGTGGTCGTACCAGTACGCGGAGCTGTGCCCGGGTGCGGCGTCCGGTCGCGATCGGCAGCAGCGCGGTCGAAGTGGAGTCGGTCATGCCAGCACGGTCTCCCGGTACGTGTCGTTCTCGGCCACCAGATCGCCGTGCCTGCCGTCGGCGTGCACGGTGCCGCGGTGCACGACGATCACCCGGTCGGTCACCGCCAGCAACGCGGGGCTGGCGGTGACCAGGATGGTCGTACGCCCGTCGCGCATCGACCGCAGTCGCCCGGCGATCCGGGCCTCGGTCACCGCGTCGACCGCGGTGGTGGGGTCGTGGACGACCAGCACCGGCGGATCGCCGGCCAGCGCGCGGGCCAGCGCGATGCGCTGTCGCTGCCCGCCGGAGAGCGAGTGGGCCCGGTCGTCCAGCACGGTGTCCAGCCCGTCCGGCAGGTTGCGCGCCACCTCGTCGGCGTCGGCGGTGCTCACCGCCGCCTCGACGGTGTCCGGCCGAGCGCGCCCGGAGAGCGAGACACCGGCCCGGATGGTGCCGTCGAACAGGTCGGTCTGGTGTTCGACGGCCAGCACCACGGCCCGCAGGTCGTCCGGCGCGAGATCGGCGAGCGGTACGCCGTCCAGCTCGATCACCCCGGCGTCCGGGTCGGACGTGCGGCCGAGCAGGCGTACCAGCGTGGCCGCCTCGGCCGGATCGGTGGCGACGATTCCGACCAGCTCGCCGGGGGCGATGTCCAGGTCGAGCCCGCGCAGCGGCGGGCTGTCCAGCCCACGCAACGCGAGAGCACCCCGGGTCGGAGTAACCGGGCTCGCCTCCCCTCCGCGCACCGCGACGGGCGCGTCCAGGACGGCGGCGATGCGCCGGGCGGACGCCCGGCCCTGGGCGAGGTCCGCACCCACCCAGCCGAACGTCGACATCGGACCGACCAGGAACTGGGCCAGACCGAGCGAGGAGATGAGCTGACCGACGCTGATCTGGCCGCGGACCGCGAGCAGGCCACCGACGACCGCGATGACCGCCAGGAACGCGCCGCCGAGTGCGAGCACCACGCTCTTGTACGCGGCCTCGGCGCGGGCCGCCCGGACGGTCGCGGCGAGCGCGCCTCGACTGCGCTCGGAGTAGCGGGCGACCGCCGCGCTCTCGGCTCGCAGGCCCTTGATCACGCGCAGCCCGGTGACCAGGTCGGCGGCGATGCCGGAGGTGTGTGCGCCGTGCTCCTGCTCGGTCTCGCTGCGTGCCTCCAGCGGCTTGCCGAGTAGGCGGGTGAGCAGCATCAGCGGCGGAGTGCCCAGGAGCACCAGCAGCCCGAGTGGTATCGACACGGAGAGCAGCAGGACCGCTGCGAAGATCAGGCTGACGACCGCGGCCGTGCCATAGATGACCGCGATGGCGACCCCGCCGACCCGGGACGCGTCGCTGGTGGCGATCGAGACCAGGGCACCGGGCAACCGGTCGGTCTCGGCGCCGCCGCGCTCGTGCAGCACCCGGCGGGTCACCCGCAGCCGTAGACCGTGGGCCGCCTGTTCGGCGGCGCGCTCGGCGGCGCGTGCGCCGTACCGGAAGCTGTAGCTCAGGCCGAGGTAGACCGCGGCCAGCACGCCCAACCACAGGGCGAGGTCGCCGAGGCCGCCGGCGACCGCGCGGTCGATGATCACGCCGATCAGGAACGGAACCGACGCCTCGCCGGCCTGATGGAGGGTGGCCAGGAGCGTGCTCAGCGCGAGGGTCCGGCGCTGCCCGCCGAGCGCGTCGGCGAGCACACCGCGTCCGTCGCTCATGCCCAGGCCCGCTGGGCCGTGGCCAGAGTCATCCCGTTCCGGGCCGTCCGGGAGGCGTCGGCCGGCAGCGCCGGGTGTACGCCGCTGCCTGTGGCCAAGACGTGCTCCATCCCGCGTTCGTGGAATTAGGTGAGGCTAACCTACACTCACGGGTCGAGGCCGTCGCCCGGGGCCTCGCGCGCATCCTGGTGCGGCGTGCCGCCGGGCGGTCGGCAGCGCGCGTGGCGTCCGTATTCAGTGCGAGGTGAGCTTCCAGTAACCGCAGAAGTAGACGCGCGCCTTGGCGATGCCGCGATCGGTGCACAGGTGTCGGCGGACGGTCGTGACCATGGACGACTCGCCCGCCACGAAGGCGTACGGCGTGCCGGCCGGCAACGCCAGCTCACGCAGCGTGCGGATCACCACGTCGCTGCTGCCCGCAGGTGTGCCGCCGCGGTGCAACCAGGTCAGCGTGACACCGGCGGGGGTGCGTACCTCGATCTCGTGTTCGGCGGAACCCACCTCGATCAGCGCGATGGCCCGCGCCTGCGGCGGCAGCGCCTCGATGGCCGCAGTGACGGCCGGCATGCCGGTCTCGTCGCCGATCAGCAACTGCCAGTCGGTGTCGGCGGGCGGAGCGTATTCGGCGCCGTCGCTGAGCACGCCGACCTGGTCGCCGCGCGCGGCGGTGCGCGCCCAGGCCGAGGCCGGGCCGCCGTCACCGTGCAGCACGAAGTCGATGTCCAGCTCGCGGCGGTCGGCGTCCAGGCGTCGGACGGTGTAGTTGCGGACCACCGGGCGTACCTCCGCCGGCATGGCCTGCACGGCGGTCCACCACTGCTCGGAGTCCGGCAGGTGCAGGTCGGCACCGGGTGTTGGCGCGAGGAAGACGCGCGCCAACTGGTCCGGCCCCTCGTACGCGAAACGGTCGAGTTCCGCGCCGGTCAGGGTGATCCGCCGCAGGTGCGGTGTGAGCGGCCGGTTTGCGACGACCTCGGCGAGCATCGGGCGTCTGATCAGCCCGGTCTCGACCGGAGTGGTGTCGACGGTCATGATGGCGCTCCTTCGTGGATCGTGAACCAGGCTCTGCGGACGCAGCTTAGGTTAGCCTATCCTTTGAAGAAGTCGTGCCCGACCGAGGCCTGAGCACGCCAGGTGGCCAGCGGAGGCCTCGCCCCCGCTGGCCACCGGTCAACGCGGCCGGTCGTACGCCTAGACGCCGTAGCGCAGGTAGATGGTGTCGCCGACGTTCACGGTCGTGCCGCGGGTCGCGGCGGCCAGGGCGCCGCCGTCCTTGGCCACCTTCCAGGTGGAGGTGCCGCTGTTGGCCAGGCCGTTGATCGAGGTGATGGTGCCGGTCCCGGTGGTCGGGTTGACCGCGGTGACGCAGCCGCTGGGGGCGGCGGCACCGATCGCGGCGTCCAGGACGGTGCCGAGGGTGGTGGTGGCGGCAGTCGGGGTCAGGGTCACCGCGCACGGCCGGATGGTGCCGCTGCCGTTGTCGACGACGACGGCGAGCCTGGTGGCGGTGCCCGCGGTGAAGCCGCTGGCGGCGACCCAGGTGGGGGCGCCGGCGGTGACCGGGGTCGGGGGAGCGGCCGTGTAGCCGCCGCCGGCCAGCGCACGGACCGCGTCGATCGAGGCGTACGCCGATGGGGTGGTGTTGGTGGTCAGGTACTTGAAGCCGCCGCCGGCCAGCTGCTGCGCGCGCAGGAAGTCGATCGGGGTCTTGCCGGCGGCGGTGGTGAAGTCGGTGCCCTGGCTGGGGATGCCGCAGGCGTTGAGCCCGGAGACCGCCCACGCGTTGGAGTCGGTGTTGACGCCGAACATCGAGCTGAAGGCGCCCGACGCGTTGACGAGCTTGCCCTTGAGGAAGTTCTTCGCCTGGACGACGTCGGTGTCGGTGTTGGGTACGCCGGCCGCGCAGAGGGCGGCCATCGCGGCGCCGGTCATGTCGATGTCGCTGGCGGCGGCGAGCTGGGTGGGGTTGCCCTCGGCCTGGCTGAAGGTCCAGCCGCCGTCGTTGTGCTGGTTGTTGCGGATCCGGGTGACCGACAGGTTGAGCAGCGCCTGCGGAACGCGGGCGGCGCCGGTCTGGGTCTTCGCGCCAGCCAGGGCGAGGGTGGCGAAGATGGTGCCGTTGACGTTGGCCGGTGGGCCGTAGTAGCCGGCCGAACCGGTCTGCCAGTAGGCGATCGTGTCCGCGATCAGGTTGCGGGCCGGGGAGACCCGGGCAGGGTCGATGCCGGCGGCGTAGGCGTTCAGGACCCCACGCTCGTAGTCGGTGACGACGGGGGAGGCGCTGGGCCAGGACGCGGCGGAGAGTTGGTTGCGGTAGACGGTGCGGGCGTTCTTGGTGGTGTCGCCGCCCGGGTAGACGTCCACGGCCGCGGTGCCGGCGGGGGCGAACGCGCTGAACGCCCACTCGTTGGACAGGCCGCCGGTGGCGTAGCTGCCGTCGGCCGCCTGCAGGGTCCGCAGGTAGGCGACGCCGTTGGTCTTGGCGGTGGTGATCTGTGCCGGGGTCGAGGTCGCGGCCGCCGGAGCCGCGCCGGCCACCACCGTGACGACCGTGGCGAGAAGCGCGGCGGCCGGAGCGAGCGCGAGCGCTCTGCGGTGGACGCCGGAGTGCGGGCGTGAGGACATCGGGTCTCCTTGGGGTTGCGGGGCGCGACTGCCCTCGACCCGGGAGCCCGGCACGCAGGCCGGCGGAGCGGGGCGGGCCGGCCGCAGGACGCGTGGGACGGATACCGCAGGTGCTGCGTCACCACGTGGGTAGTCGGGCTGTGGACGGGTACGCCGTCCTCACCGTTGCGCGTCAGCCCCGGATTCCCACCGGGTTCCCCCACGCGATGACGCGGTCACCGTATGGGACGAAGCCCCCACCGCGCGCTGTTAGCTACGTGACACGGGTTCGCGTTGACGGCGTGGTGCCGCCTGTGGTCCGATGGCCGCGATCCAGCAGTCAGGGGAAGCCGGTCAAAGTCCGGCACTGGCCCGCAGCCGTAGGTCCCGTTCGGGACGAGTCGGATTACCTGGCTGGATAGAGCACCGCAGCGCCGTCGAGGTACACGGCGCGGAGCCAGGTTTCCGAGGGCTGTCCTCGGGGTCCGCGTCCGCGCCTGCGCCGCTACCCCCGAGAGAGTCGCCATGTCCCCACTGGTCAGTCGAACATCGCGGATCCACCTGGCGTGGCTGGCGCTCGCCGCGGCGGTGACCGTCGCCGCGTCGGCGCTCGTGGTGCCGACCCGTGCGGCGAACGCCGATCCGCTGGAGTCCTGCACCGACACCCGGGGCGCGATCGTCGCGGTCGACTTCGGCCCGTGGGGCGGGTCGGTGCTGCGGGGCTGCGACGCCACCCCGACCACGGGGCTGGACCTGCTGCACGAGGCGGGATTCACCACGACCGGAACCGTCCACGACGGCCCGGGCTTCATCTGCCGGATCGGGTCGCCCGCCTTCGAGTCCGGTGCCGAGCGCCCGGCGCTCGCCGACGAGCCGTGCGAGCTGACGCCACCGGCGACCGCCTACTGGTCGTACTGGATCGCGCCGGCCGGGCAGGACCACTGGACGTACAGCCCGCTCGGTGCGATGGCGCAGCGGCCGGGGCCGGGTGAGGTCGAGGCATGGGTCTTCGGCGGCACCGACATCGGCGGCACGACCGGTGCCCCGAGCTTCACCCCCGCCTCGGTCCGCGCGAGCGGCCCGGGTCCGTCCGGGACGCCGACTCCGACGCCGACCGGGACGGCCGGGCCGACCGACCCGCCGGTACGCCCGACCGAAGGCCAGGTCAAAGCCGTTGCGAGTTACCTGGTGGGGCAGCTCACCGACGGCGACCACGTCGACAACGGGGCGATCGACTACCACCGGACCATCGCCGTCGCCACCGCGCTGGCCGCGACCGGTGGGCAGGACCAGACCCTCACCAGGATCGTCGACTTCCTGCGGGCCCACGTCGACGCCGCGATCTTCCCGGACGGCGTCACCGCCGTGCCGCACCCGGCCACCATCGCCAACCTCGCGCTCCTGGTCACCAGCACGGTGGGCGACCCCCGCGCGTTCGGCGGCCGGGACCTGCTCGCCGCGCTCACCGACCGGGTGTGTACCAGGACCGACTACGACGCGGGCTGCGCCGCCGCCGGGGATTTCGCCGGGTCCACCACGCCGATGACCCACGCGACCGCGCTGCTCGCCCTCAAGCGGGCCGGCGTCACTCCGCCGGCCGCGACCGTCACCCGGTTGACCCAGCAGCAGTGCGCGGGCGGTGCCTTCGGCGGCATGTGGCTCGCGCCGGGCGAGTTCTGTGACCCGGACGTCGCCGGCACGAGCCTGGCCGTCCTGGCACTGCACGCGCTCGGTGGTCAGGAGGCCGCACTGGGGTCGGCCACGGCGTTCCTGACCGGTGCGCAGGAGACCGACGGCGGCTACCAGCCGTACACCGGGGCCGGGTTCACCGACACCTACGCCACCGGGCACGCCGCGCAGGCCCTCGCCGTGCTGGGCGACGCCGACCGGTCGGCCAGTGCCGTCGGCTTCCTGGTCAGCCGCATCGCCACCGGCGGCGGGCTGAGCCCGGACGTCAACAACCCGGACGCGGACCTGTCCGCCACCGGCGCGGCCACGCTCGCGTTGGCCGGCACGAACCTCGCCGCCCTCACCCACCCGCTGGGCGGCCCGCCGCCGGCCGGACCGAGACCCGACCTGGTCAAGGGGGTGGCCTACCTCGTCGCACCGGCCAACCTGATCGACGGCAGGTACTACGAGTCGTTCCCCGGCTACCCCGACTTCGGGCTGAGCATCGACGGCGCGTACGCCCTGGCCGCCACCGGCGGCGACGACACCCGGCTGCGGGCGATCGTCGAGTTTCTGCGCGGCGGCGGCGTGGTCGGTGAGAGCGGGTTCACCGTCGACACCTGGCTCGGTATCGGCACCGACTACGCCGCTGGCGGCGCGATCGGCAAGGTGGCGCTGCTCGCCCAGGTCACCGGGTACGACCCACGAGCCTTCGGCGGGCACGACCTGATCGCGGCGCTGCACGACGTGACCTGCACCAAGCTCGACGCGCAGGCCGGCTGCGCCGGCGCCGGCAACTACCGCTACGCCACCTCGGTCTTCGGGCAGTCGCTGGGCATCATGGCGCAGCTGCGGGCGGGCCGGGGCGAGGAGGCCACCGCGCCGATCACGTTCCTCAAGGGACTCCAGCGCGCCGACGGGTCGTTCCCCAGCCTGATCCCGGCCGCGAACGACGACCGGGACGTCGACAGCACCGCGATGGGCGCGATGGCCCTTGCGCTGCTGACCGACGACCCGGCGGCGGTCACCGCCGTGGACAGGGCGCTGGCCTGGATCGCCGGGGCGCAGAAGGAGCACGGCGGGTTCCCCGGCGCGGCCGGCGACTCCACCAACTCCACCGCGCTCGCGATCCAGGGCCTCACGCTGCGCGGCAGCACCTACCCCGGTCAGATCGACAAGGCGCTGGCGTTCCTGGCCGGTCAGCAGAACGACGACGGCGGGTTCACCGTCGCCGCCGGTGGCCAGGCCGGTTCGGACGTACGCGCCTCCACCCAGGTCGTCGGCGGTGCCACCGGCGTCTCCTTCGCCGCGCTGACCCGCGACGTCCACGAACTGCCGGGCTCGGACCCGTCGGGTACGCCGACGCCGACGCCGACGGCGACCGCGACTCCCACGTCGTCGGCATCCTCGTCGGCGTCGCCCAGCGCGACCTCGTCGTCGCCCGGCACCGGGGGCCACTCGTCGGGCAACCTGCCCCGCACCGGAGCGCCGATCGTGACGCTGGCCCTGCTGGCCCTGGTGCTCGTCGTCGGGGGCGTGCTGCTGCGGGTCGCCGCACGCCGCCGCGCGACCGCCGACCAGGGCGGTACGCCGTGACGACCCGCTGGCTCCGCCCGGTCGTGGCCCTGGCGATCGTCGGGGCGGTGCTCGCGCCCCCCGCGCCGGCGCTGGCCGACGCGCTGCCGATCGGCCAGTGCACCACCTCGTCCGGGGTGATCCTGGCGGTCGACTTCAGCAGGTGGGGTGGGCCGCTGCTGCGGTCCTGCGGCACCACCCCGACCACCGGGTATCAGCTGCTCAACCAGGGCGGCTGGCGTACGACCGGCACCCAGCACGACGGGCCGGCGTTCATCTGCCGGATCGGGTACGCCGGTCACCAGGGCGGCACCCAGTACCCCACCCCGGGGGACGAGAAGTGCGCGCTCACCCCGCCGGCCAGCGCGTACTGGTCGTACTGGCACGCCGACCCGGGGCAGAACAGTTGGGTCTACAGCCAACTCGGCGCGATGAGCTACAAGCCCCGACCCGGCAGCGTCGACCTGTGGATCTTCGGTGCCACCGACATCGGCGGCACCCAGGGACGGCCCACGGTCAGCCCGAACAGCGTCCGGGCCCAGAACAGCAGGCCGATCAGTGCCACCACCGCCCCGGCTCCCGCCGCACCCACGACCGCCGCGCCCGGCGTCGGGAAGCCACCGGCCGCCGGGAATCCGCCGGTGGTGGGCGTTCCCGGCGGCGGCAACCTCCCGCCCGGAGTCCCGCCGACGGGCGCACCGGTTCCGGTCCCGCCGGGCAGCACACCGACCGCGCCGGTCGCCACGGCCGCAGGCACCGTACCGCCGGGGCTGCCGTCCGCGTCGCCGACCGGCACCCCGGACGGGCCGCGCATCCTCGACGCGGCACCGACCCGGACGGCGTCCCGCACCGACAGCGGATCGGCGCTGCCGGCACTGATCACGGTAGGGCTGCTGGCCCTCCTGGCCGCGACCGGCGGTGTCGTCGCCTGGCGCCGCCGTCGTACCTGACCCGATGCGTACGCCCCGCGCCGGCCTCGGCCACCGCCTGGCGGTCGCCCGGCTGCCCCGGCCCCTGCACCCGGTGGCCTGGTGGCTGTGGGCGCTCGCGCTGGCCACCGCCGCCAGCCGTACCAGCAATCCACTGCTGTTGCTGCTCATCTTCGCGGTGCTCGGTCTCGTGGTCACCGCCCGTCGCACCGACGCGCCCTGGGCACGGGCGTTTCGCTACTACCTCGGTCTGGCGCTGCTGGTCATCGCGATCCGAGTGGTGTTCCGGTCGGTCTTCGCCTCCGGCATCACCCCCGCGGACCACATCCTGTTCCGGCTGCCGCACCTGCCGACACCCGACTGGTACGCGGGCATCCAGATCGGCGGCCCGGTGTCGTTGGAGGCGACCCTGTCCGCCACCGTCGACGGGCTTCGCCTGGCCTGCCTGCTGTGCTGCATCGGTGCCGCCAACAGCCTCGCCAACCCGAAACGCGCCCTGCGGGTCCTCCCCGGCGCCCTGTACGAACTCGGCGTCGCCGTCACCGTCGCACTGAGCGTCGCGCCGCAACTGGTGGAGAGCGTCCAGCGGGTCGCCCGTGCCCGCCGGCTGCGCGCCGGGCGGGCCAAGGGCATCGGCGCGCTGCGGGCGATCACGATTCCGGTCCTGCACGACGCGCTGGACCGGTCCCTGCGGCTGGCGGCCGCCATGGACTCCCGTGGCTACGGGCGGGTCGGCGCGGCCACCCCGGCAGCGCGTCGGCTCACCGGCGTACTCATGCTCACCGGAATGGCCGGCCTCTGCGTCGGCGCGTACGGCCTGCTCGACCCGGGGGTGCCCCGCCCGGTCGGGCTCGGCGGGCTCGGCGGCGGGGTCCTGCTCTGCGTCGCCGGCATCGCCCTCGGCGGTCGGCGGGTCTCCCGCAGCCGGTACCGACCCGACCCGTGGCAGTGGCCGGAATGGACGGTCGCCGGCTGCGGCGTCGTCACCGCCGTCGTGCTCGGCGCGGGTACCGGGTACGACCCCGCCGCGCTCAACCCGAGCCTCTATCCGCTGCACTGGCCCGTCCTGCCGCCGCTACCGGCCGCCGCGATCCTCGTCGCCGCCCTCGCGGCGGTCGCCGCGCCGACACCACCGCCCCGGCACCGACCCGAGCCCGCCGCCGGGCAGCGTCACGTTCCCAACACCGCAGGAGCACCCTCATGATCCGCTTCGAGCGCGTCAGCGTCACCTACGACGGCGCGCACCGACCCGCCCTGCGCGACGTCGACCTGAGCATCGACGAGGGCGAGCTCTGCCTGGTCGTGGGACACACCGGCGCGGGGAAGTCGACCCTGCTCGCCGCGATCAACGGCCTCGTCCCGCACTTCACCGGCGGCACCCTGGCGGGCAGCGTGCGCGTCGCCGGTCGGGACACCGCCCACCACCCACCACGGGAGCTCGCCGACCTCGTCGGTGTCGTCGGCCAGGACCCGGTCGCCGGGTTCGTCACCGACACCGTCGAGGAGGAGCTGGCATACGGCATGGAACAGCTCGCCCTCGACCCGGCGGTCATGCGTACCCGGGTGGAGGAGACCCTGGACCTGCTCGGCCTGGCCGACCTGCGCCACCGGGGCCTGCACGAGCTCTCCGGCGGCCAGCAGCAACGCGTCGCGATCGGCGCCGCGTTGACCGCCCACCCGCGGGTGCTGGTCCTCGACGAGCCCACTTCCGCGCTCGATCCGACCGGGGCCGACGACGTCCTCGCCACCATCACCCGCCTCGTCCACGACCTCGGCGTCACCGTCGTGCTGGCCGAGCACCGTCTCGAACGCGTCGTGCCGTACGCCGACCGGCTCATTCACATCGCCAGCGACGGCACCGTCCGGCACGGCGGACCGAGCGCGCTGATCGCCGGCAGCACCGTCGCGCCGCCCGTGGTCGAACTCGGCCGGCTGGCCGGCTGGACACCGCTGCCGCTGTCGGTCCGCGACGCACGCCGGCACGCCCCCACCCTGCGGGACCGGCTTCCGAGCACTCCGCCGCAGCCACACCGTCGGTCCCGGGCCAGTGCCCGGCCCGCGCTCACCGCGGCCGGCGTGATCGTCCGGCACGGCCCGGTCGTCGCCGTCCGCGGTGTCGACCTGACTCTGGTACGCGGTGAGATCACCGCACTGATGGGTCGCAACGGCTCGGGCAAGTCCTCGCTGCTCTGGGCGTTGCAGGGCTCGGGTCAGCGTGCCGGCGGCAGCATCGAGGTCCCCGACCCGGACGGCGGTGGTGCCGACCCGGGAAGGGTCGGAGCGAGCCAGGCCCGGCGACTCGTCGGTCTCGTCCCGCAGACCGCCACCGACCTGCTCTACCTGGACACCGTCGACGCCGAACTCGCCCAGGCCGACCGGGACGGCGCCGAGCCGGGCACGGCCCGTGGCCTGCTCGACTCGATCGCCGCCGGGATCGACGGCGACAGCCATCCCCGGGACCTGTCCGCCGGGCAGCAGCTCGCCCTGGTCCTGGCGATCCAACTCGCCGTCACTCCGGGCGTCCTGCTCCTCGACGAACCGACCCGTGGACTGGACTACCAGGCCAAGGCCGCACTGACCCGTACGCTCGACACCCTCGCCGGGCAGGGCCGTGCCGTCGTCGTGGCCACCCACGACGTCGAGTTCGCCACGGCCACCGCCGACCGGGTCGTCGTCCTGGCCGACGGCGAGATCGTCGCCGACGGTCCCGTACCGGCCGTGCTCACCGCGTCGCCGACGTTCGCCCCGCAGGTCGCGAAGATCCTCGCCCCGCTGCCATACCTGACCGTCGGGCAGGTCGCCGCCGCCCTGGCCGATCCGGCGGTGTCCGCGTGACGACCCGGACCGTCGCCGTGCGCGTGCCCACCCGCGCGGTCCTCGCCATCACCATGGCGTCGTTCCTGGGCTTCGTCGCGTTCCTGTGGCCGTTCGTCGTCGCGCCGGGGACCTTCGGCTCGACCCAGACGCCGCCGCTGATGTTCGGGGTGCTGCTGCTCCTCGTCCTCGCCGTGATCTTCGCCGAGATCGCCGACGGCAGGATCGACGCAAAGGCCCTGGCCATGCTCGGCGTGCTGTCCGCCATCAACGCCGCACTGCGACCGCTCGGCGCGGGTACGGCCGGCATCGAGACCGTCTTCTTCCTCCTCGTGCTCGCCGGTCGGGTCTTCGGACCCGGCTTCGGCTTCGCGCTCGGCTGCACCTCGCTGTTCGCGTCCGCCCTGCTCACCGGGGGAGTGGGGCCCTGGATGCCGTACCAGATGTTCGGCTGCGCCTGGGTCGGCATGTTCGCCGGCCTGCTGCCCAGGGCGAAGGGCCGGGCCGAGATCGTGCTGCTCGCCGGCTACGCCGCGGTCAGCGGATACTTCTTCGGGTTCATGCTCAACCTGTCGTTCTGGCCGTTCTCGCTCGACCCGACCAGCTCGATCGCCTACCAACCCGGTCTGCCGGTCGCGGAGCAACTCCAGCGGTACCTGACCTTCTTCACCGTCACCTCGTTGGGGTGGGACACCGGCCGGGCGGTCACCACCGCGGTCCTGGTCACCCTGGCCGGGCCGGCCGTACTCGGCGCGTTGCGCCGTGCGTCCCGACGCGCGAGTTTCCGGGCCACGGCGACGTTCACGCCCGCCGCGCCGACGGACCGGCACGCTGGCCGGTGACGGTGATCACCAGTTGACGTCCGACACGCCCGGGAACGACATGTGGGGTGTGACAACGGCGTCCTGACCTATATATGGTGTCGAGCGCAGCTGGTTCGACCACTCATCCGGAGTGGACGAGGCAAGAGGGAACCCGGTGGAAATCCGGGACTGTCCCGCAGCGGTGAGTGGGAACGACCGCCGTCATCAGCACTGGGCCGCCAAGCGGCCTGGGAAGCGACGGCCAGTAGGAGACCGGTCAGCCCGGTCGCGCCCGCGAGTCCGAAGACCTGCCAGCGCGCCGCGTACCCGCACCCGGGTGGGCGGCGGTCCGAGGCCGCGTGGGACGGCCGACGCCACCTGACCCACGCCCGTCGGGCGTGGCGTCCGCCGGTGTCTGTCCCCTCGTGCCCGGGCCATCAGGTCTCGAACTCGCGAGGAGTGAGTAGTGACGGTCACCGAGGTACTTCCGGCCAGCGGCGACGCGGCCCCGCCCGGCCAGCGCCGGACCCAGATGCAGGTCCGCAAGCGCGACGGCGCCAGCGAACCCGTGGATGTGAACAAGATCGTCCGGGCGGTCGAGCGGTGGGCCGACGACCTGGCCGACGTCGACCCGCTGCGGGTGGCCACCCGGACGATCAGCGGCCTGTACGACGGCGCGACGACCGCCGAGCTGGACCGGCTGTCCATTCAGACCGCGGCCGAGATGATCGGCGAGGAACCGCAGTACTCCCGCCTCGCGGCCCGCCTGCTCGCCGGCTACGTCGACAAGGAGGTACGCCGGCAGGGCATCACCTCGTTCAGCGCGGCGATCCGGATGAGCCACGCCGAGGGCCTGATCGGCGACGACACCGCCGCGTTCGTCGCCGCACACGCCCGTACCCTCGATGACGCCGTGGACGCGGGCGGCGACCGACGGTTCGAGTACTTCGGCCTGCGCACGGTGTACGACCGCTACCTGCTGCGCCACCCGACCAGCCGGCTCGTGCTGGAGACCCCGCAGTACTGGCTGCTGCGGGTGGCCTGCGGCCTGTCCGACACGCCGGACGAGGCGGTCGAGTTCTACCGACTGATGTCCAGCCTGGCCTACCTGCCCAGCTCACCGACGCTGTTCAACTCCGGAACCCGGCACACCCAGATGTCGTCCTGCTACCTGGTCGACTCCCCGCGCGACGAACTCGACTCGATCTACCAGCGGTACGCCCAGGTCGCCAACCTGTCCAAGTTCGCCGGTGGCATCGGCATCGGGTACTCCCGGGTCCGGTCCCGGGGCTCGCTGATCCGCGGCACGAACGGACAGTCCAACGGGATCGTGCCGTGGCTGCGCACGCTGGACGCGAGCGTCGCGGCGGTCAACCAGGGCGGCCGGCGCAAGGGCGCGGCCTGCGTCTACCTGGAGCCGTGGCACCCGGACATCGAGGAGTTCCTGCAACTGCGGGACAACACCGGCGAGGATGCCCGGCGTACCCACAACCTGAACCTGGCCAACTGGATCCCGGACGAGTTCATGCGCCGCGTCGAGGCCGACGAGATGTGGTCGCTGTTCGACCCGCACGAGGTGCCCGAGTTGCCCGACCTGTGGGGGGAGCGGTTCGACGCCGCGTACCGGGCGGCCGAGGCGCAGGGCCGCTACGTGCGGCAGGTCCCGGCGCGGGAGCTGTACGGCAAGATGATGCGCACCCTGGCCCAGACCGGCAACGGGTGGATGACCTTCAAGGACGCCTCGAACCGGCTGTGCAACCAGACCGCCGAACCGGGCAACGTGGTGCACCTGTCCAACCTCTGCACCGAGATCATCGAGGTGTCCAGCGACGCCGAGACCGCCGTGTGCAACCTCGGCTCGGTGAACCTCGCCGCCCACCTCGTCGCCGACGGCATCGACTGGGAGCGGCTGCGTGCCACGGTCCGTACCGCCGTCACGTTCCTCGACCGGGTCATCGACATCAACTACTACCCGACCCCGCAGGCGGCGGCGAGCAACCCCCGCTGGCGGCCCGTCGGGCTCGGGCTGATGGGTCTGCAGGACGTGTTCTTCGCGCTGCGGCTGCCGTTCGACTCGCCGGCCGCGCGCGAGCTGTCCACCCGGATCAGCGAGGAGCTGTACCTGACCGCCCTGGAGACGTCCGCCGACCTGGCGCGCCGCTTCGGCGCGCATCCGGCGTACGGGCAGACCCGGGCCGCCCGCGGGCAGCTGCAGCCCGACCTGTGGGGTGTCGAGGGTACGCAGACCGCGCGCTGGGACGCGCTGCGCGAGCGGATCGCGGCGCACGGGCTGCGCAACTCGCTGCTGGTGGCGGTCGCCCCGACCGCGACCATCGCCTCGATCGCCGGTTGCTACGAGTGCATCGAGCCGCAGGTGTCCAACCTGTTCAAGCGCGAGACGCTGTCCGGTGAGTTCCTCCAGGTCAACACCGCCCTGGTACGCGAGCTGAAGGCCCGTGGCCTGTGGACCGGCCGGGTCCGCTCGGCGATCAAGCGCGCCGAGGGGTCGGTGCAGGACGTCGCCGAGCTGCCGGCCAGTGTCCGGGAGCTGTTCCGCACCGCGTGGGAGCTGCCGCAGCGGGCGCTGATCGACCTGGCCGCCGCCCGCGCACCGTTCATCGACCAGTCCCAGTCGCTGAACCTGTTCCTGGCGTCGCCCACCATCGGCAAGCTCTCCTCGATGTACCTGTACGCCTGGAAGGCCGGGCTGAAGACGACCTACTACCTGCGGTCCCGCCCCGCCACCCGGATCCAGCAGGCCACCGTCGCCGTCGTCGCGCCCCTGACGACCGACGCGGAGGCGCTGGCCTGCTCGCTGGAGAACCCCGAGTCGTGCGAGGCCTGCCAGTGACCGCGACCGACCACACGACCGACACCGACACGAGGACCACGCACATGCTGCTCGACCCCGGAATGGACCTCACCCTCCGGCCGATGCGTTACCCGCACTTCTTCGACCGGTTCCGGGACGCCATCCGCAACACCTGGACCGTCGAGGAGGTCGACCTGCACGCCGACCTCGCCGACCTGGACCGGCTCTCGCCGGCCGAGCGGCACCTGGTCAGCCGGCTGGTGGCGTTCTTCGCCACCGGTGACACGATCGTCGCCAACAACCTGGTGCTCAACCTCTACCAGCACGTCAACAGCCCCGAGGGTCGCCTCTACCTGTCCCGGCAGTTGTTCGAGGAGGCGGTGCACGTCCAGTTCTATCTCAACCTGCTCGACACGTACGTGCCGGACGAGACCGAGCGGTTCGCCGCCTTCGCCGCCATCGAGAACATCCCCTCGATCCGCCGCAAGGCCGAGTTCTGCTTCCGTTGGATCGACTCCCTGAACGAGCTGCGGGAGCTGCGCTCCCGCGAGGACCGGCGCCGGTTCCTGCTCAACCTGATCTGCTTCGCCGCCTGCATCGAGGGCCTGTTCTTCTACGGCGCGTTCGCGTACGTCTACTTCCTGCGCTCCCGTGGCCTGCTGCACGGCCTGGCCTCCGGCACCAACTGGGTGTTCCGCGACGAGTCCATGCACATGGCCTTCGCGTTCGACGTCGTGGACACCGTCCGCCGCGAGGAGCCCGACCTGTTCGACGACGAGCTGGCCGACGAGGTCCGGCAGATGCTCACCGAGGCCGTCGAGTGCGAGGTGCAGTTCGCCGAGGACCTGCTCGGCCACGGCGTGCCCGGGCTGACACTCGCCGACATGCGCGAGTATCTCCAGCACGTGGCCGACCGCCGGCTCGCCCAGCTGGGCATCGCCCCGCACTACGGCTCGACCAATCCGTTCGCCTTCATGGAGTTGCAGGACGTGCAGGAGTTGTCCAACTTCTTCGAGCGGCGGGTGTCGGCGTACCAGGTCGGGGTCACCGGCACGGTCGCCTTCGACGACGACTTCTAGGACGCGGGACGACGCCCCGGCTACTGGTGCCAGCAGGGTCGGGGCGTCGGTCGCGCAGAGCGGATCACGCTCACCCGTCGCGGCTCGTCCACTCCAACGACCTGCAGTACTCCGGCGCGGTACGCCGGGGTCGCCGCGGTGTCGCGCCCCGGGTCGACAGCGCCGGGCCGTCGATCACCGCGAGGGCGGAACTCGCGGATCCACCATGGTCTTCGGCCCCGGGCCGCCTGCACCAGGCACTCGGCCGGTCAGGGCCGCACCAGCATCGTCCAGCCCGACGACGGCACGGACCAGGGGTGCGGTCCGGATCCGGCCGGTGGCCAGCTCGGCGAGCGCCAGGTCGAAGTGCGCCGCCGCGGAGTTGATGCCGACGACCGTGAGGTCGTTGAGCGTGATCTCCCGTAGGTCCGCGACGCTCGGCGTATCGGCGATCCCGACCAGCACGACCCTGCCGCCCGGCTCGGCCCGGCGCAGGGCGAGTTGGCCCACGCTCGGGGAGGGGCTGGTGTCGATCACCACGTCGTAGTGGTCCGTCGGTTCGGTTCCGGCCCGCCAGGCGTTGGCCGCACCGAGCGTGCGGGCCAGTTCCAGCGTGTGCCCCTGGACGCCGACCACGTCGACGCCTACGCCTCGTGCCGCGATGAACTGCACGGCCAGCAGCCCGAGGGTGCCGGGGCCGAAGACGCACACGCGCTGCCCCGGCCGCAGTTGCGCGGCCACGACCGCCCGATGCGCACACCCGGCCGGCTCGACCAGCGCGGCGGTGGTGTCGTCGACGCCGTCGGGGACCGGCCGCAGGCAGGCCGCCGGGACCCGCAGTTGCTCGGCCAGCGCACCCGGCCAGTTGCCGCGGATGCCGATCTCGTACCTGTCTTCGCACATCTGCTGGCGACCGGCCGAGCACCGCCGGCAGCGGCCGCACCCGATCACCGTGTCCGCGGTGACCCGCCGGCCGAGCCACCCTCGGTCCACACCGGCACCGAGCCGGGACACCACCCCGACCCACTCGTGACCCGGGACGAACGGTGTGATCTGCTCCCCGCTGGCCAGGTAGGGCATGGTGCCGGCGAGCAGCTCGGTGTCGGTGCCGCACAGCCCGACCCGGGCCACGTCGACGACCACCTCACCGTCGGCGGGAACCGGTGGGTCGACGTCCTCCACACGCCCTCGTCCCGGCCCGGAAATGACGAACGCGCGCATCGCGACAGTCTGACACGCGCCTATCTCCGGTGGCGTGGGCTGGCTATCATCCAGGTAGCTTTCGACCCCTGATGGGACTCCGCCGTGTTCGCACTCGACGATGCACTTCTCGGCTGGTTGATCTCCTCGGCCGGCACCGAAATGTTCCGCCGCCTGCGTGGCGACCGCGTCAATGCCACGATGCGCAAGGTCGTTGCGGAGGCCGTCGACGCCACGATCGACGAGGTGGCGCAACGCGGCCACCAGCTCGGCCCCGACGTCGCCGACGAGCTGCGGCGGGCGCTGCTGAGCCGCCGGGACGGCATCGGATCGGCCCAGGTCGGCGACCGCTTGGAACTTGAGACGACACTGCTGCGCTGGGTCGACTCGAGCGCGATGACCCAGCTTGCCGAGCGCGGCGACCCGACGACCCCCGAGCTCGTCGCGGAATGCCTGGCCCGCAACATCATTGTGAGAATTCATGCGAACGCGCGGGGTGGCGGAGCCCTCGCACCATTGTCGGACTGGTTGTGGCGGGGTGAGGCCGTCGAGATTCTGGGTCGGATCGAGTACAAGGTGGATCGTATGCAGGTCGCGAATTATTCGGGGAGTCATCTGCCCGGGGAGACGCCGGACTTCACCGGCCGGGAACGGGCCGTCGAGGAGTTGTCCGGGCGACTGGAGGCGCACGACCCGTCCGGGACCGTCGTGTCGATCAGCTCAGTGACCGGCATGGCCGGTGTGGGCAAGACCGCGCTCGCGCTGCACGTGGCGCACCGCTTCACGGCGCGGTTCCCGGACGGCCAGTTCTTCATCGACCTCTACGGGTTCACCCCCGGCCTGCCGCCGGTCACCCCGCTGGTGGCGCTGGAGCAACTGCTCGGCCAGGCCGGTGTGCCGAGCCACAGCATCCCACCGGACCTGGAGCGCAGGCAGGCCCGCTGGCGTACCCACATGGCCGGACGCGCGGCCCTGGTCGTGCTGGACAACGCGCTCAACGCCGCGCAGGTCGCGCCGCTGCTGCCGATGTCGCCCGGCAGCCTGGTGATCATCACAAGCCGTAGCCGGTCCGCCGGTCCGCCCGGCGCCCGGCCACTCTGGCTGGACGTGCTGACGCCGCCGGAGTCCGCGACCCTCCTGCGCCGACTGGCCGGTGCCGAGCGTTGCGCGGACGCGACGCAGGTAGCGACCGTGACGGAGCTGCTGGGCCATCTGCCGCTCGCGATCACGGTCGTCGCCGGCCGGATGAACGCCGACCCGACCCTCGACCTCGTCGACGTGCTGGCCGACCTGACCGACACCAACCGCCGCCTCGGCGAGAGCAGCGCGGAGTACGCCGGCATGCGGGGCAGCTTCGAGGTCTCCGTCGACCGGCTCGACGCGCCGACGATCCACGCGTTCCAGTTGGTCGGCGTCCACCCCGGCCCCAGCATCGGTCCCGGGCAGCTCGCCGCACTGCTGGACCGCCCCCTGTCCGAGGCCGCCCGCGTACTGCGCGATCTCGGCGACCGCAACCTGGTCAAGCCGCTGACCAAGTTCGGCGGCCGGCGCTACTACGAGCAGCATGACCTGCTCCGCGACTACGCCCGGGACCAGGCACGGGAGGCCCTGTCGCCCGAGTTCCGCAGGACGGCGGTGGCCCGCCTCACCCGGTGGTATCTCGACGCCCTGGACACGGTCGTACGGCACTGGTACGCGGCCGTACCGGCGGGCACCGACGACGGGTCGGGTCGGCTCCAGCTCGACGGCCCGGCCGACGCCCGGGGCTGGCTCGCCGCCGAGCAGGACAATCTGATCGCGCTGACCGCCGTCGCCGACGACTCGAACGCCGCGATGCTCGGCACCGCCGCCGCTCGACGGCTCTATCTGCTGGACCACCACGTGTCGGCCAACCGCCTCGCGCAGCGCAGCATGGAGACGTTCCAGGCACTCGGCGACCGGGGCGGCGCCGCCCGCGCCCAGCGGATCCTCGGCGACGTCGCTCGCGCCACCGGCGACTTCCCGGTCGCGATGAAGCACTCCTCAGGGGCGGTGAAGGTCAGCCGGGAGGTCGGCGATCACCTCGGCGAGGCCCTCGCGCTACAGAGCCTGGGTGATGTGCTGAGGCTGCGTGGCAGCTTCGTCGAGTCACGGCAGCAGTTCGAACGCTCGGTGGAGATCTGCCGCGAGGTGCACGAGCGGCGTGCCGAGGCCCACGCGCTGCGCGGGCTGGGCGACGCGTTCGTCGCCGTGGGGGATTACTCCACGGCCGCGCAGCACTACACGGTGGGGGCGGAGATCTTCGTCGACATCGGCGAGCGGCTGGGCGCCAACCACATCCTGCGCGGCCTGGGCGATGTCGCCGCCGGGCAGGGCGACCTCGTCCTCGCCGCCGAGCGATACCGCGAGGCCTTCGTCACCTACCAGGAGCTCGCCGACCGGTACGCCGAATCGCGTGCCCTGCGTGACATGGGCGACCTCGTCCTGCTGCTCGGCCAGCGCGCCGTGGCCGGCCAGCACCACGCCCGCGCGCTGAGCATCTGCCAGGACATCGGCGACCGGCTCGGTGAGGCGCACGCGCTGCGTGGCCTCGGCGACGTGGCCGCCGCCGAAGACCGGCCGGACGACGCCGAGCGGCACTATGTCGCCTCGTCGGCGCTCTGCGAGCGGCTGGGAGACCTCGTCGGGCTGGCCCAGGCCTGCTGGGGAGGAGGGCAGATCGCCCTGGCCCGGCAGCGGCCCGACCTGGCCCGGCCCCTGTGGGTCCGCGCACTGGCCAACCTGGAGCAGACCGGCCACCCGCTGACCGAGCGGGTCCGGGACGGGTTGCGCGACCTGCCGTCCCCCGACCCGCGATGACCGCGCAGCCCACCACCGCACTGGCGGACCTCTCACTCGTGGCGGGGCTCAGCGAGGCGTCGTGCGCGGCGCTGCCGCTGGCCCGCTGGGTACGCGAGGGCGCCGGCGCGGTCGCGGCGCACGTCACCCTCGTCGAGTTCTTCTCGGGACGGGACAGCCCGCTCGCGCCCGCCCTCACCCGCGTCGCCCGTGCCTGGCATGACGCGCTGCCGGAGCCCGCGCTCGCGGCGTTGCTGCCACTGGACTTCCGCACCGGCAGGACGGTCACCGACGCCCGGGGCAGCCGGGTCGAGGTCCAGCCCGCCACGCCGGGTGACGCCCGGCGGCTCGCCGAGATCGCCCGTCGTGCCACGAGCCTGGCCCGTCCCGTCTGGATGCCCGCGCCGACCCGGCCACCGCTGCACGTCACGCTCGCCCGCGAGCCGGGCGACGAACCGGCGGTCGTCGCGCCGGGCAGCACCGTACGCTGCGACGCCCTGCACCTCGCGGTCGCCACGGCACTGCCGTACGGCGGCATCGTCCACCAGGTGACCTACCGGCCGATGGCCGGCTACCCGACCGCGACGGGTTCCTCCTGACTGAACTGGGTGCGATACAGCTCCTGGTATCGGCCGCCGGCGGCGAGCAGTTCGGTGTGCCGCCCCCGTTCGACGATGCGCCCGCCCTCGACGACGAGGATCTGGTCGGCGGCCCGGATCGTGGACAGTCGGTGGGCGATGACCACACTCGTCCGGCCGGCCAGGGCCTCGGCGAGGGCGTCCTGCACCGCGGCCTCCGACGTGGAGTCGAGGTGGGCGGTCGCCTCGTCGAGGATGACGACCTGAGGGCGGGCCAGGAGCAGCCGGGCGATGGTGAGTCGTTGACGTTCTCCGCCGGACAGGCGGTACCCACGTTCGCCGACGACGGTGTCGAGCCCGTCCGGAAGGGAGCGGATCAGGCTGTCGAGCCGGGCCCGGCGCAGGACCTCCCACATCTCGTCCTCGGTCGCGTCCGGCCGAGCGAACGCCAGGTTGGCCCGGATGCTCTCGTGAAAGAGGTGCCCGTCCTGGGTGACCACGCCGAGTGCCGTACGGATCGAGTCGGCCGACAGGTCGCGTACGTCGACGTCGGCGAGCTTCACCGTGCCCTGCTCGACGTCGTACAGCCGTGGGACGAGCTGGGCGATCGTCGACTTGCCCGCTCCGGACGAGCCGACCAGGGCAACCATCTGCCCGGCTTCGGCGCGGAACGACACGCCGTGCAGCACCTCCTCGGCGTCACGCGTGTCGAGCTTCGCCACGTCCTCCAGCGAGGCGAGCGACACCTTGTCGGCCGACGGGTAGCCGAACCGTACCGAGTCGAACTCCACGGCCACCGGCCCGTCCGGTAGGGACCGGGCGTCGGACCGGTCGAGGATCAGGGGCTTGAGGTCGAGGATCTCGAACACCCGCTCGAAGCTCACCAGCGCGCTCATCACCTCGACGCGGGCGCTGGCCAGCGACGTCAACGGCGCGTAGAGGCGGGACAGCAGCAGCGCCAGCGCGACCACCGTGCCGGCGTCGAGGCTGCCCCGAAGGGCGTAGACACCGCCCACCCCGTAGACGAGGGCCAGGGCCAGTGAGCCGACGACGGTGAGCGCGGTGATGAAGATCCACTGGAGCATGGCGGCGCGGATCCCGATGTCGCGTACCCGCCGCGCCCGCGCGGCGAACTCGGCCGACTCCTCGGCCGGGCGCCCGTACAACTTGACCAGCGTCGCGCCGGGAGCCGAGAAGCGTTCGGTCATCCGGGTGCTCATCGCCGCGTTGTGCTCGGCGGCCTCGCGCTGCAACTGGGCGAGCTTCGCGCCCATCCGTCGGGCCGGCAGGACGAAGATGGGCAACAGCACCAGTGTCAGCACCGTGATCTGCCACGAGAAGCTGAGCATCACCGCCAGCGTCAGGGCCAGCGTGACGGTGTTGCCGACCACGCTCGACAGGGTGGTGCTGAACGCCCGCTGCGCGCCGATCACGTCGTTGTTCAGCCGGCTCACCAGTGCCCCGGTGCGGGTCCGGGTGAAGAACGCCACCGGCATCCGCTGCACGTGGTCGAAGACGGCGGTCCGGAGCTGGACGATGAGCCCCTCACCGATGCTCGCGGACAGGTAACGCGTCACCAGACCCAGGGCGGCTTCGGCCAGAGCGATCACGGCGATCAGCACGGCCAGACGAATCACGACGCTCGGATCGGCTCCGTAGGCGATGGCGTCGATCACGCGGGCCGCGAGCACGGGCGCCGCCACCGTCAGGGCCGCCGTCACCACGCTCAACAGGAGGAACCTGGTGATCAGAGCCCGGTGTGGCTGTGCGAACCGGGCGATGCGCCTGACGGTGGCCCGGGACAGTGGCCGTCGGTCCTTCGCGTTCATCGCGTGGTGCAGGGACGTCCACGCGGTCATTTCCATGCTCATGCCGTACCTCCGGAATGGAGGTTAGAACCTCAACCGAGATCGAGGTCAAGCGACTTCGTGCGGAGCGCGTCCTGTGCGCCGGCCGTCCCGGAGTTCCGCCCTTGTGGGTGATTAAGGAGGTATTGTCCCATTACCTCCATTTCGGCCGAGTCAAGGAGCATCTGTGGCCGTTATCAGCCCGGTGGCCGTCCGCCCCAGGGTCACCGCGATCCGTCGCCTGGCCACGGCGTTGGTCCTGGTCTCGGCAGCCACGGTGGTGGTCGAGGTGGCCGCGCCCACGGTCGCGCGGGCGGAGACGGTGCAGGTGCCGCTGGGCTCGGCTGCGGACTACGCGGTCCTCGCCGGCACGACGGTCACGAACACCGGTCTCTCCATGATCACTGGTGATCTCGGAGTGAGCCCGGGTACCGCCGTAACCGGGTTCCCGCCCGGCCAGATCGACGGCGCGATCCACTCGAACGACGGCCCGGCCGTACAGGCCAAGTCGGATCTGGCGGTCGGCTACAACAACGCGGTGGCGCGGACGACCACGGACATCATCTCGGGTGGCCTCGGCGGAACCACCAGGACCACCGGCGTGTACAGCTCCGTCAGCGGGACCTTCGGTATCGACGGCACACTGACCCTCGACGGCCAGGGTGACCCGAACGCCGTCTTCATCTTCAAGGCCGTGTCCACGCTCATCACGAGTGCTGACAGTCAGGTGAACCTGATCAACGGTGCCCAGGCCTGCAATGTCTTCTGGCAGGTCGGTAGCTCCGCCACGCTGGGTGCCAACTCCACCCTGCGGGGCGACATCCTCGCCTTCACCTCGATCACCGTGGGTGCGGGGCTGACGATCGACGGCCGGGCGTTGGCGGTCAACGGCGCGGTCACCCTGGACACCGACGTGATCACCCTGTCGACCTGTGTGCCGGGAGAACTGTCGATCACCGCACCGGAAACGGTCGACCTCGGTACGACCACTCCCGGCGGTACCGTCTCGGACAACCTGGGGACGGTGACGGTGACCGACCAGCGCCGGGTCGCGGACGCGGCCTGGATCGCGACGGTGGTCGCGTCAGACTTCGTCACCACCGGCAGCCCGGTCCGGACCATCGCCAGCGTCAACGTCTCGTACTGGTCGGGGCCGGCGACCTCGACGAGCGGGTCCGGCACCTTCACCTCTGGCCAACCCACGGCAGGGGACGCTCAGACCCTCAATCTGTCCCGGACCGCCTTCACCCTCACCGGCGGTGACGGTGTCAATTCCGCGACCTGGGACCCCGTCGTGTCCGTCCATGTGCCCTTCACGTCCGTGGTCGGTCAGTACACCGGGACGCTGACCTTCTCCGTCGCCTGACGTGCTCAGCGGCCGTCGGGGACGGCCATCTCGCCGAGCAGCGACCAGTCCTGCTGCGGCACGGTGGCGTTGACGATGCGCGGCGTCTCGGCCAGGTGCGGCGGCAGATCCTGCTGCGCCTTGCGGAAGTGCGCGGACTGCACGTGAGCCCCGCCGGCCTCGTCGTCACGAAACGCCTCGACCAGCACGTACTCGGTCGGGTCGTCCAGGCTGCGGGACCAGCCGAACCACAGGCAGCCCGGCTCGGCCCGGGTCGCCTCGGTGAATTCGGCGGCGATCCGGGGCCACTGCTCGGCATGCTCGGGCAGAACGCGGAACTTGGCGGTAATGAAGATCATGGCCCTCAGGCTACCCAGACCGGAGAGCCGACATCGCCCCGCGCCGCTCAGCGCAGCCGGCGGATGTCGCCGTACGCCCGGTAGAACCCACCTCGGCCGGACTCGCGGACCTCGGTCACCAGATAACGTGCGCCCGGCTCGCGGATGCCCTTGGGGAACTGCACCGACCAGTCGCGCCGGTAGCCGTCGGAGACCACCTGGACCCGCAGCCGACCCCGATCGTCCAGGCACTGCACCACCACGCCCGCGCCGGCGTCGCTGGTCACCTCGACCACGGTCGGCTCGATGGGCCGCGGCGCCTGGCGGGGGGCCTTGACGTCGAGCACCTCCGGCACGTCCCCGACCTGGGCCGCCCGGATCGCCGGCTCGCTGGCGTCGATGCAGGCCAGATGGCCGCTGGTGGTGACGACGTAGAGCCGGTCGTCGCGGTACTGCATCGAGTACGCCGAGCCGCAGCCGGTGCCGAGCTTCCACAGCCGGGTGCCCGCCGCGTCGAAGCAGTAGATCGAGGACTGGCTGTCGCCGGCGAAGACGTACTCACCGCCCTCGGCCGTGGCGCAGGAGAAGACCGGGGCGTCGCACCGGTAGCTGCGCTCGACCCGACCGTCCTTGGCCAGGCGTACCACCTGCCGGGTGCCGGTCCCGGCGAACACGCTGCCGCGTTCCTGCCAGCCGAAGAGCACCGAGCCGGTCGTGGTGTGCCACAGCTCCCGGCCGGTACGCCAGTCGTAGCCGGTGACCCCCTGGGAGTGGCCGTGGTAGAGGGCGTCGGTGTCGCAACGGACCATCCAGGCGGCGCGGCCCCGCCCCGGCCGGCGCCAGAGGAACTCGTCCTCGTGGTCGATGGCGGCGATCCCGCCGTCGGCGTCCGAGACGCCCAGAACGCCGTCGTGAATGTCCAGCCAGTAGATGTCGATCTCTGGGGCGATCGCGTACGCGACCCGGGGCACCTTGCCGGAGAGGTCGTAGACGTTGCCGTCGTCGCAGCCGGCGTAGATCCAGGAGTCGTCGGCGACCAGGCACTTCACCCCGTCGGGGAGGCGGACCTGGCTGCGCACCTGGGCGTCGTGGCCGAGGGTGGTGATCACGCCGTGCTCGTTGCCCACCATGCAGTGCTGCTCGTCGACGAAGATGCCGAAGGCGGGTGCGCCGGAGTTGTAGCGCCAGAGCACGGGGGCGGTGCGGGCGGTGGAGCGGGTGCTGACGATCTGTCGTCGGGAGACGCTGCGCTTCTGTCGGACGCCGGGGACCGCCGGGGCGTACCCCTTGCGGATCTTCTCCCCGATCTTCTTCGCCGCGGCGGCCCGGGCCCGGGCGTTGTCCGGATAGGCGCTTGCCTTGACCTGCCCCTGGTCGCCGATCCGGCCGTAACGCACGGTCAGTGTGGTGTCCTCGACGACGACCTCGTAGAACTTGTGCGCACCGTCCACTTCGGACAGTTCGAGGTAGGTCGTCTCCTGGGACATGGGGGCCTCCGAGGGGTCGGCGACCGGCCCGGCGGGGGCCGGCGCGGCGGCAGTGACCACACGCTAACCACCGCCCCCGACAAGATCCTCGACGTGGCGTTCTCGACCGAGCCGCCCGGGGGCACCGTCAGGAAAGCGGCGAGGCGCGGACGCCGCGACCGGCCGACCGGTGCGGCGGCGACACTCGCGGAGAGTGCGAGCGGCGGACCGCGCCGGATGTTATTGGTGCTTCTGGGCTTATTGTCCTAATATTCAAGCCCGCGCCCTCACCTTCACCAGTTCGACCCACCCCGGATAGGTACAGATCATGTTTCACATCGCGGGCGCGCTGCTGCCTGTACTGCTGGCGTTGCCGCCGACCGTGCCGGTTGACCTCGCCGCGCCGGATCAGTCGGACTTCTCGCTGACCGTCAGCCCGAACCGAATGGTCGTGCCGCCCGGCGAGATCGGGCAGCCTCGGCAGTTCACCGTGACGAACAAGGGGCCGTCGGCAATCGACGTGTCGGTGCGTACCGCGAGCTTCGTGGTGGATGCCGAGGGAGATTTCGTCTTCCGGTCGGACGTGCCGCACACGGCCATCGACTGGGTCGCGGTGCGGCCGGAGCGGCTTCGGCTCGCGGCCAATTCGGCCGAGATGGTGGACCTTCGGATCGCCCTGCCGCCGACCGCCGAGCCCGGCGAGCACCAGGTCGCGGTGCTCTTCTCGACGGAACCGCCGGCCGACACCCCCGGCATGAGTGTGCGCCGCAGTGTGGGGGCGCCGGTCTACGTCACGGTGCCGGGCGAGGCGGTGGACTCGGTGCAGGTGACCGAGCTCGGCGTCCCCGGCTTCACATTGGGCGGTCCGATGGCACTGACCGCCACCGTCCGCAACGCCGGTACCCTGCACCGCGACTTCGTCGCGGCCGATCGGCTGCGGGCCCAGGTCGCGGGGCAGGACGTGACGTTCGACGAGTTCACGCTGCTGCGCGACGCCAGTCGCCGGGTCAGTGCCCGATGGGAGGACCCGCCGCTGGCGTGCGTCTGTCAGGTGGCCGTCGCGGTGTCGAATCCGGACGGCTCGTCGGGGAGCGCGCGGGCAACCGTCGTCATCCTGCCGTTGCATCTGATGGGTACGGCAGCGGGGGGTCTTCTGCTCCTGGTCCTGCTCGGTTGGATGCTCCGGCGCGGACGGCGTGGATCTGCCGGTGCGGCGGAGGCGGATCCGATATCGGCCGACGAGGAGCGCCATGCCCTCGCGGCATGGTTTCCAGGAAGCCAGATTCGTCAGCCCCACGTCGGTCCTGATTGGTCCGCGCGGTCAGTCCACGCCGAACCATCGAGTGGCTCTCATGATTCATGACCGTGCGGTGATGCACGAGCAACGCCGTCATTGACCCATTTGTTCCGAAAACGCCTGATTGACGCCGAATGACTGCCATAGCCTGACTGCGGCTTATGGGGGTTGAGGCATGGTCATGGCGATGGTGAATGGCTTTACGGTACGACGGCGTCGAAGTGGTGCGGCCGGGTTGGTCGGCGTGCGCGCCACCACGACGTCCACGTCCGTGCACGGCTCGGACCTGCTCCGGTGAAGGCTCGCACCAGTACCCGGCGCGGTCGGATGTTCGGTCGGGAGAGACTCCGGCGCCGGACCGCCTTCGGTCTCGTCAGCACACTGCTGGCCACCCTCATCGCGGTGCTCAACCCGGTCGCCGCCGAGGCGGTGGGCACCGTCCTGTTCAACCAGCCCTTCCACAACAACACCCCGGACGGTCTCGGGCCCGTCTTCCTGCCCGCCCTGCCCCCGACCTCCACCACCCCGAACTTCGCCTGCCTGAGCGCCTCCGGCAACGCCAGCACCGGCGCCCTGCACAGCTGCGCGACGCAGACCGACGCACCCGGCAGCGGCAAGCTGCGACTCACCGACGCCACCATCAACCGGACCGGTGGGCTCTTCGGGGCGACCAGCGTGCCCACCGCGTCCGGGCTGGACATGACGTTCAACCTCTACCAGTACGGCAACACCGGCGGCGCGGACGGCATGACCCTGGTGCTCGCCGCGGTCGACCCCGCCAACCCGGCCGCGCCGGCCAGCATCGGCCAGTCCGGCGGAGCGCTGGGCTACACCGGCACCAGGAGCCTCCCCGGCCTCGCCAATGGCTACCTGGGCATCGGCTTCGACGTGTTCGGCAACTACAGCACCACCACCTATGAGGGAAGCGGCTGTACCGATCCGGCCTTCGTCACCGCCTCCAGAATCCCGGGCCAGGTGCTCGTCCGGGGCCCGGGCCGGGGCACGGTCGGCTACTGCGGACTGAACAGCACCGCCACCAACGGGTCCTCGCCGGTGGTCCCGCTACGGGCGAACACCCGCGCCGCCTCGGTCGTTCCGGTCGAGGTCGTGATCAACCCGACCACCTCGTCGTTCACCACCGCCTCCGGCCTGGTGGTGGCGTCCGGCCGGTACATGGTGGTCTTCAGGCCGGTCGGCGCCAGCGTCTCGCGGGTCCTGGAGGGTCCGCTGCCCGCCGTCGCCGCCGGCCTCTACCCCTCGCCGACCTGGCTGAACAGCAACGGGGTCCCCCGCCAACTCGCCTTTGGCTGGGTGGCGTCCACCGGGTCGGTGGTGGACAACCACGAGGTCGACAACGCCAACGTGGTGACCTTCAACCCGGTGCCCGACCTCAACGTGACGCAGACCAGTTACACCGGCCCGAACCCGCAGCCTGGTGACCCGGTCAACTACACGGTCGTACCGTCGGTCAGCGTCGGCTCCAACGAGGCCGCCCCGATATCGGTGACCGCGACCACGCCGACCGGTGTGGTGCCGGTCGGCGCCTTCGGCAGCGGCTGGGTCTGCGCGGCCCCGTCCGGGCAGACCGTCACCTGCACCAACAGCAACGCACCGTTCGCCAACGGGACCTCACTGCCGCCGATCTCGGTCGTCGCCATCGTCACCGGGTCGGGTGTCACACCCTCGATCATTCAGACCCAGTCGACGGTGACCGCGTCGTCCATCGACGCCAATCCCGGCATCTCCACCACCACCGTCGTGGGCACGCCACCAGCGACGCCGAGCGGGATCACCGTCTCGCCGGCGACGAGCACGATCGCCGGCGGCGTCGCGGTGACGGTCGGTGGGACGAACATCGCCGGGGCGACCGCCATCGAGATCGGCACCACGGCGCAGCAGCAGGCCGGCACGCCGGTCGTCCTGCTGCCCTGCCCGTCCGGCCCGGCGGCCGGCTGCTTCACGGTGAACGGCGACGGGACGCTGAGCATCTCGTCCATGCCCGCCCGCAGCAGCGCTGCCACGGTGAACGTCACCGTGGTGACCCGGGGCGTCGCCGCCGCGGCCAGCTACGTCTACACCGACGTGCCGGCCACCCCGGCCGCGCCCACCGCGACTGCCGGCCTGGCCAGCGCCACCGTGAACTGGACAGCGCCGGCGAGCAACGGCAGCCCCATCACCAGCTACATCGTCACTCCGATCCGGAACGGGGTGGCGCAGACCCCGATCACCTACGACGCGTCCACCACCAGCCGGGTGATCTCCGGGCTGACCGTCAGCGCGAGCTACACCTTCACCGTCGCGGCGGTCAACTCGATCGGCACCAGCGCGACGAGTCCGGCGTCCAACGCGGTGGTGCCGTACGCGGTCCCGGGTGCCCCGACCATCACAGCGGCCAGCGCTGGTGACTCGTCGGCGAGGCTGACCTGGACCGCGCCCAGCGCCAACGGCAGCCCGATCACCTCCTACGTGATCACTCCATACATCGGTGGGGTGGCGCAGACGCCGCAGACCTTCGCCAGCACGGCGACCACCCAGACGGCGACCGGGTTGACCCCGGGCACCGCGTACACCTTCACCGTGACGGCGGTCAACGCGGGCGGCGCCGGACCGCCCTCGGCGCAGTCCGCGCCGGTCACGCCGAACGCCTCGCCCAGCCTTGCGAACCCGCCGCCGCCCGCCGGCGAGGTCAGCGTCCCCTACAGCAGACAGCTCACGGTGACCGGTGGCACGGCGCCGTTCGCCTGGTCGATCAGCGCGGGCAGCCTGCCGCCCGGGGTGACCCTGAACGCGAGCACCGGTCTGCTCTCCGGCACCCCCACCACCGCCGGGACCTTCGATTTCACCGTCCGCGTGTTGGACGCCAGCAGCCAGTCCGCCACCCAGGCGCTGAGCATCGTCATCGCGCCGCTGCCCACGCTGACCTTCCCGCCGCCGCCGCAGGGGCAGGTCGGCATCGCCTACAGCACCCAGCTCACGGTGAACGGGGGCACCGGGCCGTTCGCCTGGTCGGTGAGCGCGGGTAGCCTGCCGCCGGGGGTGACCCTGAACGCGAGCACCGGTCTGCTCTCGGGAACCCCCACCACCGGCGGGAGCTTCTCCTTCACCGTGCGGGTGGTGGACTCGTTCGGCCAGGCCGCAATCAGGACGGTCTCCCTCGGGATCACCGCGTCACCGACGCTGACGTTCCCGCCGCCGCCGCCCGGCCAGGTCGGCATTCCCTACAGCACCCAGCTCACGGTCAACGGCGGTACCGCGCCGTTCGTCTGGTCGGTGAGCACGGGAACGCTGCCGCCAGGTCTCACGCTGAACGCGAGTACCGGTCTGCTCTCCGGCACCCCGACCACCGTGGGCAGTTCCACCTTCACGGTGCGGGTGGTCGACTCCTATGGTCAGCAGGCGACCCAGCCGGTCACCCTGGTGATCACCACCGGGCCGCTGGTCGTGATGAAAACCGCGAACGTGTCCACCGCGGCCGCCGGCGCAACGGTGAACTACACGATCAGCGTGACCAACACCGGCACGGCCGCCCTCAGTGGCCTGACCATCACCGACCCGCTCGGTGGGGTGCTGGACGACGCGACCTACAACGCCGACGCGACCGCCACCTCGGGCACCGTCTCGTTCGTCAGTCCGACCCTGAGCTGGACCGGCAACCTGGCCGCCGGGGCAGCCGCGACCATCACCTACTCGGTCACCGTGGCCACCCCGCCAACCGGTGACCTGGTGCTGACCAACACGGTCAAGTCGCCGCCGTCTGGCAACTGCGCCACCGGCAGCGTCGACGCCCGGTGTACGGCCAGCGTCCCGATCTCCGCGCTCACGATTGTCAAGACGGCGAACAGGACCACCGCGACGCCGGGCGACGTGGTCAGCTACACCATCACGGTCACCAACACCGGCCAGGCCGCCTACCCGGCGGCCACCTTCACCGATGCGATGGGCGCGGCACTCGACGACGCGGTGTACAACGCCGACGCGGCGGCGACGACCGGTGCCGCCTCGTTCAGCTCCCCGAATCTGACCTGGACCGGCATTCTGGCGGTCGGCGCCAGCGCCACCATCACCTACACGATGACCGTGCGTGCTCCGGACCCCGGTGACAAGGTCATGACCAACACGGTCAGCTCCGGCAGCCTGGGCAGCAACTGCCCGGCCGCCGCGAACGACGCCCGCTGCACCGTGACGGTCACCGTGCTGGTGCCGGGCCTGGTCCTGACCAACACGGCGAGCAGTTCGAACACGACACCCAACTCGACGGTCGGCTACACGGTGACCATCACCAACAGTGGGCAGACCGCCTACACGGGTATCAGTGTCGCCACCTCGCTTGCCGGGGTGCTCGGTCGGGCCACGTACAACAATGACGCGACCACCACCGCCGGGGCGCTGTCGTACACCAGCCCGAATCTGACCTGGAGCGGCGACCTCGCGGTCGGTGCGACGGTGACCGTGACGTTCAGCGTGACGGTCAGCCCCGCGACCACCGGCGAACCGGTGCTGACCAGCGTGGTGTCGTCCTCGGCGGTCGGCACCAACTGTGCCCCCGGCAGCATCGACCCGCGGTGCACCGCGTCGGTGACCATCCTGATCCCCGGGCTGACGCTGCTCAAGACGGCGAGTGTGCCGAGCACGACGCCCGGATCGGTGGTGGCGTACCAGATCGTGGTGACCAACACGGGTCAGTCCGCCTACCTGGGGGCGAGCTTCACCGACTCGCTGGTCGGGGTGCTCGACGACGCCGTCTACAACGGCAACGCCGCCGTGACCTCCGGGGTGGTCAGCTACAGCACTCCGACCATCTCCTGGACCGGTGACCTCGCCGTCGGCGCGTCCGCCACGGTGACCTATTCGGTGACGGTCAGCAATCCCGCCACCGGCAACCGGTCGATGGTCAACCAACTAGTCTCGCCGACACCCGGTGCCAACTGCGCCACCGGCAGCGCCGACCCGCGCTGCTCGACGACGGTCGCCGTGCTGCTGCCCGGACTGACGTTGACCAACACCCCCAGCGCGGCCACCGCCACGCCCGGCGACACGATCGACTACACGATCACCATCGCCAACACCGGCGAGTCGGCGTACCCGGCGACGACCAGTGTCACCAACCCGCTGGCCGGCATCCTCGACGATGCCGTGTACAACGCCGATGCCACGGCCGACAGCGGGATCGTGGGCGTCTCTGGGTCGGTGTTGACCTGGACCGGCGCGCTCGCGGTGGGGGCGACCGTCACCGTCCGGTTCTCGGTGACAGTGCAGAACCCCGACGCCGGAAACCGGGTGCTGACCTCGACGCTCAGCTCGACGGCGGCCGGCAGCAACTGCCCTCCCGCCACGCCCGCCGCGGCCTGCACCGCCACCGTTGCGGTGCTGCTGCCCGGGCTGACCATCGTCAAGACGGCGGACAGCGCCACCGCCGTCCCCGGCGGCGTGGTGACCTACACCATCACCGTGACGAACACCGGCCAGACGGCGTACGCGGCGGCGGCGTTCACCGACTCGCTGGCCAACCCGCTCAACGACGCCACCTACAACGGTGACGCGACCGCCACGTCCGGGACGGTCAGTTACGCCTCGCCCAACCTGAGCTGGGTGGGCGCACTGGGGATCGGCGCCGCCGCGACCATCACCTACTCGATGACGATCCTCGACCCCGACCCGGGCGACAAGTCGATGGTCAACACGGTGGTCTCCAGCACCCCGGGCAGCAACTGCGCCACGGGCAGCAGCGACGCGCGGTGCACCGCCACCGTGCGGGTGCTCGTGCCGGCGGTGGTCATCGCCAAGGTGGGCAGCGTGCCGACCACCACGCCGGGCGCGACGGTCGGTTATACCGTCACCATCAGCAACACCGGGGAGACCGCGTACCCGACGCTGACCGTCACCGACGCGTTGGCCGGTGTGCTCGACGACGCGGCGTACAACAACGACGCGACGGCCTCCGCCGGCACCGTCGGCTTCGTGAGTCCCAACCTGACCTGGACCGGTGCCCTGGCCATCGGGGCGTCGGTGACGTTCACCTACTCGGTGACGGTTGCCGACCCGGTCGGCGGCGACCTGATCCTCACCAACCGGCTCAGCTCGGCGGCTGCGGGCAGCAACTGCCCGACGGTCGGCGGCAGCGACGCCCGCTGCACGGTCAGCGTGCCGGTGGCCCGGCTGCTGCTCATCACCGCCACCGACGTCGCCACCACCACCCCGGGCGGGGTGGTCCGGATCAACAGCACCTACACCAACACCGGCCAGGTCCCCTACCAGGGCATCAGTGTCAGCCTCGACTCGAGCAGCTTCGGCACCGATGTCGTCGGCAACGGCGACCAGACCGCGTCCTCCGGCACGTTGACGATCAGCCCGACCGGCTCGGTCTGGACCGGTGACATTCCGGTCGGCGCGACCATCACGCTGAGCGGCAGCGTCACGGTGCTAAACCCCTACCCGGGCGACCCGTTGCTCACCGCCACGATGGTGTCGACCGCCCCGGGCAGCAACTGCCCGGCGGGTAGCACCGATCCGCGTTGCTCGCTCAGCGTCACCGTACTGATACCGGGCCTCGCGCTGAACGTCGTCGCGGACACGGCGACCGCCGTGCCGGGCCAGACCGTCGGCTACACGGTGACGCTCACCAACTCGGGGACCGCGCCGTACACCGCGATCAGCGTGGCCAACTCGCTGGCGTCGGTGCTGAGCGACGCGACGTACAACGGGGACGCGGTGACCAGCGCCGGAACCCTGGGCTTCGCCGGCACCACCCTGACCTGGAGTGGCGACCTCGCGGTCGGTGCGGTCGTCACGATCACCTACTCGGTGGTGGTGCTCTCGCCTGATCCGGGCAACAAGATCATGGTCAACACCCTGCAGTCCACCGCCGTCGGCAGTTCCTGTACCACGACGACTCAGGCGCCCGGGTGCACCTCGACCGTGCTGGTCCTGACCCCGGCGTTGACCATCAACAAGTCGACGACCGCGGTTGCGGCGCTGCCGGGCACCGCGGTGCCCTACACGCTGACCATCACCAACTCCGGGCAGGTCGACTACACCGCGACCAGCGTCGATGACGACCTGACCGACGTACTTGACGACGCCGCCTACAACGCGGACGCGAGCGCCACGGCCGGCACCCTCTCCTATGCCGCGCCGGTCCTCACCTGGACCGGCGACCTGGCCGTCGGCGCCACGGTGACGGTCACCTACACCGTGACCGTCGACAATCCGGTGGTCGGCGACGATGTGCTCACCAACGTCGCCAGCTCCGCCGCGGCCGGGGCCAACTGCCCGGTGGGCGGCACCGACCCCAGGTGCACCGTCGCCGTCGCGGTCGTCGACGAAACCCAACTGGCATTCACCAAGACCGCCAGCGCGGCCTCGGCCACCGTCGGGTCGGTGGTCACGTACACGGTGGTGGTGTCGAACTCCGGGCTCACCCCGTACCTGGGCGCGACCTTCGACGACTCGCTGGCCGACGTGCTCGGCAACGCCGTCTACAACAACGACGCCTCGGCGGGCGGGGTCGGCACCATCAGCTACGCACCGCCGGTGCTCTCCTGGACCGGCGACGTGCCGGCGGCCGGGTCGGTGACCATCACCTACACCGTGACGGTGCAGCCGCTCAGCGGCGACAACCGGATGGTCAACACGGTGGTTTCCAGTGCCGAGAACAACAACTGTGCCGCCGGCAGCGTCGACCCCCGCTGCACCGCGCAGGTCACCGTCGCGCAGGTGACCATCACGAACACGGCCGACATGGCCACCGTGCTGCCCGGCGGCACGGTCGTCCTCACCACCACCATCACCAACGACGGCGGCACCGCCTACTTCGGGGCCGTCGTCAACCTGGGCGGCGCCGACCTGCTCGACGACGCCATCCCGGTCGGCGACGTGGCATCCTCGGGCATCCTCGTCGTGGGACCCGGCGGTCTCAGCTGGGTGGGTGATCTGCCGGTCGGTGGTGTGGTGACCATCGCCAGCACCTTCCTGGTCCGGAATCCGGACCCAGGCGACAAGATCATCACGAGTACGGCCAGCTCCGCGATCCAGGGGAACAACTGCCCGGTCGGCGGCACCGATGCACGCTGCACCGTCCGGGTGGACGTACTGGTGCCCGCACTGAGCATCGTCAAGCTCGCCAACACGCCCGTCAGCACGCCCGGCAGCACGGTCAGCTACACCATCACCATCAGCAACACCGGCACCGCTCCCTACCTGGACGCGGTGGTCACCGACGACATGACCGGTGCGCTGGACGACGCGACGTTCGGCAACAACGCCACCGCCACCGTCGGCGACGTGTCGTACACGGCACCGACGCTGACCTGGACCGGGGACCTCGCGGCCGGGGCGAGCGCGGTCGTCTCGTACACCATGACGGTGAACAGCCCCGACACGGGCGACAAGCTGATGGTGAACACCGCTGCCTCGACGGTGGCCGGCAGCACCTGCCCGCCGGCCAGCTCGAATCCGGACTGCTCGGTGCTGGTGGCCGTGCTCACGCCGGGTCTGGGCATCACCATCACCGCAGACCAGGCCAGCGCCGTGCCCGGCGGCACCGCCGGCTACACCATCTCCATCGTCAACAACGGGCAGACCGCACAGAGCGGCGTCACGGTGAGCAACGCGCTGGCCGGGCTGCTGGACGACGCGACCTACAACGGTGACGCCATCGCGAGCACCGGTACGGTCACCTTCACCAGCCCGAACCTGCTCTGGTCCGGCACCCTCGCGCCCGGGTCGACGGCGACGATCACCTACTCCGTGACGGTCGCCAGTCCCGACAACGGCAATCGCCTCCTGACCAGCCAGGTCAGTTCTGCGGCCGCCGGCAGCAGTTGCCCCGTCGGCAACACCCTCCCGGCCTGTACGGCCACCGTGACCGTCTCGGTGCTCAGCATCGTCAACACGGCGAACGCACCCACCTCGGTGCCGGGCGGCACGGTCCGCTACACCACCACGGCGACCAACACCGGGACGACACCGCTGACGGCCATCGAGATCACGACCAACTTCGCCGGCTCGGTCGACGACGCCACGTACAACGGTGACGCCGCGGCCTCGACCGGCACCCTGGAGCTGGTGCCGAACACGTCATCGATCCGATGGACCGGTGACCTGCCGGTCGGCGCGGAGCTCACCATCACCCGCTCGTTCACGGTGCTCGACCCGGACCTGGGCAACCGGATCATGACCTCGGTGGTGAGCTCCACCGCCCCCGGCAACAACTGCCCGACGGGCGGCACCGATCCGGTGTGCACGGCGAGGGTCACGATCCTCGTCCCGGCGCTGACCGTGCTCAAGACCGCGGACCGGGCCACCACCGTCCCCGGCGGCCCGGTCGGCTACACGATCACCGTCACCAACGTCGGCGAGACCGCGTACACCGGGGCCACCGTCACCGACAGCCTGGCCGGTCTGCTCGACGACGCCACCTACAACGGCGACGCGAGTGCCAGCTCGGGCATCGTCACGTACAGCACGCCGATCCTCACCTGGACCGGTGACCTGGCGATCGACGGGTCGGTCACGGTCACCTACACGGTCACCGCCGACGACCCGCAGACCGGCGGGCGGGTCCTGGTCAACACGGTCAGCTCCGCCTCCGCCGGCAGCAACTGCCCGCCGGGCGGCTCCGATCCGGACTGCACCGTGACCGTGCAGGTGCTGCTGCCGGCCCTGAGCATCAGCAAGAACGCCGACGCCGGCACGACCACACCCGGTGGCGCGGTCGGCTACACCATCACCGTCACCAACAGCGGCCAGACCGACTACACCGGGGCCACCCTGAGCGACAGCCTCGCCGCCCTGCTCGACGACGCCACCTACAACAACGATGCGGTCGCCACCGTCGGCGGCGTGTCCTACACCGCGCCGACCCTGACCTGGACCGGTGACCTCGCCATCGGTGCCAGCGCCGTGATCACCTACTCGATCGGAGTGCACAACCCCTCCGACGGAGACCGGAGCATGACCAACACCGTCACGTCCACCACCCCGGGCAGCAACTGCCCGGCCGGGGGGACCGATCCGGCCTGCACGGTCACCGTCGCCGTGCTGATCCCGGCGCTGAGCATCACCAACGTCGCCGACGTGGCCACCACGACGCCGGGCAGTGTCATCCGGTTCACCGCGACCTTCACCAACACCGGGCCGACCCCGTACGTCGGCATCCAGGTGGTGACGGACGCCGCGAACGTGTTTGACGACGCCCGGCCCAACGGGGACCAGGTCGCCAGCTCCGGCACGCTGACCGTGGTCGGCGCGGAGGTGACCTGGACCGGTGACATCCCGGTCGGTGGTGTCATCGTCATCACCGGCACGGTCACGGTCAACGATCCGGACACCGGCAACCGGACCATCGCCAGCACCATCACCACCGACGCGCCCGGCAGCAACTGCTCGACGGCGGCACCCGGCCCCGCCTGCACCGTCACGGTCGCCGTGCTGCTGCCCGGCCTCGTCATCGAGAAGACCGCCGACAACCCCACCATCACGCCGGGTGGCACCGTCACCTACACCATCACCGCCACGAACACCGGCGAGACCGCGTACGTCGACACGACGATCAGCGACTCGCTCGCCGGTGTGCTCGGTGACGCCGTCTACAACGCGGACGCCACCGCCAGTTCCGGTGATCTCTCGTACGCGACGCCGGTGCTGACCTGGCGCGGTGACCTGCCGGTCGGCACCGCCGTGACGATCACCTACACCGTGACGGTCAGCGGCGACCAGGCGGCCGGCCGCATCCTGGGCAACACGGTCAGTTCCGACGCACCGGCCTCGAACTGCGCCGTGGGCAGCATCGACCCGCGGTGCGGCGTCCGCGTCGCGATCCTCATCCCAGGGTTGGGCATCACCAAGGCGGCGAACACCGCCACCGTCACCGCTGGCGGGACGGTCACGTACACGATCACGGTCACCAACACCGGGCAGTCGCCGTACACCGGTGCGACCGTCGCGGACTCGCTCACCGGCGTGCTCGACGACGCGGTCTACAACGCGGACGCCTCCGCCGACTCCGGTGCGGTCTCCTACGCGGCGCCGGTGCTGACCTGGACCGGTGACCTCCCGGTCGCGGGTGTCGCGGTGATCACCTACTCGGTCACGGTGAACTTCCCGGCCACCGGCGACCAGAGCCTCGTCAACACCGTCAGCTCCAGCACGGTGGGCGCGGACTGTCCGGGGTCACCGGGCTGCACCGCCACGGTCGCGGTCCGGATCCCGGCACTGACCATCACCAAAGCCGCGAACACCGCCACCGTCGTCGCGGGCGGAACGGTGCAGTACTCGGTGCTGATCACCAACAGCGGGCAGTCGCCCTACAGCGGCGTCACGGTCACCGACTCGCTCGTCGACGTCCTCGACGACGCCGTGTACGCCGGTGACGCCGAGACCACGACGGGTGTGCTGTCGTACAGCGCCCCGGTGCTCACCTGGACCGGCGACCTGCCGGTCGGCGCGACCGCGGCGATCAGCTACAGCGTCACCGTCAACCAGCCGGAATCCGGCGACGGGAGCCTGGTCAACACCGTGACCTCCGCCGCCCTCGGCAACACCTGCCCGGCCACCGGTGGCGCCGCCGACTGCACCGCCACGGTCACCGTCGCCGCGCAGTCGATCACCCTGTCCGGGTTGCCGGCCGGGTTCTCCCTGACGGGCCGACCCGTGCAGGTGGTGGCCCAGCAGGAGGCGGTCACCATGACCGTCACCACCAACAGCCCCACCGGGTACGCCGTCACGGTGCGCGGGCTGACCCCGGAGCTGGTGGGCGCGAATCCGGCGAACCCGTACACGATTCCGATCGAGAACCTGCGGGTGCGGGAGAGCGGCACGACCGTCTACCGGGAGCTGTCCGATGTGACGGCGGTGGTGGTGCACCGCCAGTCCGGGCCGTCGTCGGCCGGTGGCGACGCTATCGGCAACGACTACCAGGTGACCATCCCCGCGGTCGTAGCCGATGAGTACTCCACGACGTTGGAATATGTGGCGATCACCGAGTAACAGCCTGAGGAGCATCATGCGAAGGATCCCTGTCCTGGCGACCGTCCTGGCTGCCTGGGCGCTGACCGGGCCGGCAGCTGCTCCGGCGCAGGCGGCTGCTCCGACACCGAAACCGTCCGGGGCGGCCTCGCCGAGCGGGCCGTTGCTCAGCATCACCCTGGACGACGGCCGGACCGCGGTGGCAGCGGGCGACGAGTTGACCTACCGGCTCACCGTCCGCAATCTCGGTACGGCCAAGGTGGCGGGCCTCAAGGTCTCGCAGACCATGCCCACCGGGCTGACCCTCGTCTCCGCCGATCGCGGGGGCAAGGCTCGCAACGGCGCGGTCAACTGGTCGGTCGACCTCAAGGTGGGCCAGGAGTCCACGTTCACGACGGTGGCCAAGGTCGGCGAAACTCCGAAGGAACTGCTGAGACTCGCCACGGTGGCCTGTGCCACCGCCAAGGACGGATCGAAGCCGCTCGTCTGCGCGACACACTCCGACCAACTCCCGGCCGGTGCCGCCGCAACGCCGACCAAGGACGCCGGCGGCACATCCTGGCTCTGGTACGCCGGTGCCGTGCTGGCGCTGCTCGTCCTCGGCCTGGTCGCGTTCGTCCTGTTCCGCCGGTACCGGGGGCGCCGGGTGATGCCCGCACACGCCCACTCGACGCAGCGCTCGCCCGAGGGCACCGATCAGATGGCCGGCGCGGTCAGCCTGGATTGAGCGCCGCCCAGCGGGCGGCGAGGTGTGCCCGCCGGTCAGGCGACGGAGTGGGTCACCGTTCCGGTGTAGACACCGGCCACCGTGGCCTGCGAGATCTCCAGGCTCAGGGTGGGGTTCCAGCTCGCGCTGTTCAGTCCGTCGCCACTGGTCCTGGCGAAGGCGGTCGGGTCCGACCCGAGCGGCACCGCCTCGGCCGAGGTGAGTTGGCCCGGTACGAGTTGGCCGGCACCGGCGTTCTGGGTCGCCGGCCCCGACCAGTAGTCGATCACGCTGGCCGGGATCGTCTCCTCCGGTGTCCCGTCGCCGGTGGTGAAGTCGGTGGCGGTCACGGTCGCCACCCAGGTCGCCGCGAGTTGCGCACGATCGTCGATGACGGTGACGGTGCCGAGTTGCCCGTTGAGGATCTCGCCGGGCGCCGCGTCGCCAAGGTCGGCCGCTGCGGGCACCTCGATGCTGAGCTCGCCTCCGGTCACGATGACGGTGGCGGTGACCTCGCCGGTGCTGTCCGCCCACGCGGGCGTGCCGATGTTCAGCAGGCAGGCCGTCCCAATCAACACGGTCAATCCGAATGACCTCTGCATTGCCGTTCCTGTCTTCGCGTTCCCGGTTCACTTCCGCTGTGCGCACCTAGCGTAACGATCCCGTACGCTCGGTAGTTGCGAAGTGGACAAATGGGGCGTAGTTCAGCGACGCGATCGGCGGCCCAGGCGGAGCCAGAGCACCATGAGCGCCGCGCCGATGCCGCCCATCGCGAGGACCGCCGCGCGGGGCAGCTGCCGCGACACCGGGGCCGGGGCGCAACTCGTGGGCAGGTAGTCCACCGTCAGATCGCTCTGCGGCGCGGGAAGTCGCTGATCGGGAAACGCGGCCCGGTCGATGCCGCAGATGACCGGTCCTCCGGTGGTCTCGACCCGCACCACCGCCGTCGCCTCCTGACCGCTGCCGTCCCGTTCGACGCCGAGAACGCTGCCTCGAAGCAGTTCCCCTGCCGGCGGGGGCGGCCCGAAATCGGAGAAGGTGCCGACCAGCAGGATCGCCACTGACGCGCACAGGAACGCGATCGGGATGTGCGGGTAGGCCGGCTTGTTCATGCCGGTGAGGCTAGTGCGGGGGATCAAGTGACAGTCGCCGAGGCGAGCGGCACCCCGCTGATGGTGCCGCTGCCCCCGGACGCGATCCGCCGCGGCCTCACCGTCGCGCTGAAGCCGTGTCCTCACCGTCGCGTCGAGACCGTCACCTCACCGCCGCACTGAGGCCGTCACCTCACCGTCGCGTTGAGCTGGCGGTGTAGAAGGCGCTCGGGTCCGCGGCGAGGGACGCCTTGACCTGGGCGCTCCACTCGTCGGCGACGACCTCCAGGGCGTCGGCCTCGATGCCGTCGAGAGCGGCGCGGACGATGTCGGCGGGGTCGGCCTTGTCGCCGTGGTAGCCGGCCATCATGTCGGTGTCGGCGCTGCCCAGGTGCAGGCCGGTCACGAGGGTGCCCTGGCCGGCCAGTTCGATCCGGATCCCGTTGGTCAGGCTCCAGGCGGCCGCCTTGGCCGCGCCGTACGCGTTGGCCCCGTCGTAGGAGAACCACGACATGGCGGACAGGACGTTGAGGATGCCCCCGCCACCGTTGCCGCCGAGCACCGGCGCGAACGCGCGCACCATGGCGAGCGTGCCGTAGAAGTGGGTGTCCATCTCCAGTCGGATCTTGTCGAGATCGCCGGTGACCAGGTTCGTCCAGGTGGCGACCCCCGCGTTGTTGATCAGCAGGGTGACGTCCGGCGCGGCCGGCACCGCGTCCTCGATCGACCGCGGGTCGGTGATGTCCAGCCGGAGCCGTTCGACACCGGGAATGTCGATCAGTTCCGGGTTGCGGGCCGTGGCGTATACCTTGGCCGCGCCGCGCTCCAGGAGCTGTCGGGTGAAGTGTCGGCCGATGCCACGGTTGGCGCCGGTGACCAGCGCGATCGATCCGGAGATCCGCATGATTGCCTCCTGGCAGGTGCGCGAAAGAATCGGTACGCGGCTACGCTAAAACCTCACGTCGGCGTGAGGTGCAAGTCGTGTCATCGAGCAGGAGGCGGAACCGTGCGGATCGGGGAACTCGCCGCGAAGACCGGCGTCTCGGTACGGGCCCTGCGCTACTACGAGGAGCAGACCCTTCTGATCGCCCCACGCAGCGGGGGTGGCCAGCGGCACTACCCCGACAGCGCGGTCGACCGGGTCGAGCTGATCCAGACGCTCTACGCGGCCGGCCTGTCCAGCCGGACCATCCTCGACCTCCTGCCCTGCGTCGACGCGAAGGTCAACACCCCGCAGACCCGCGCCATGTTGCATACCGAACGCGACCGGATCGACCACCAGATCAGCAACCTCGTGCAGGCCCGGGACCGGCTCGACGCCGTCATCGCCTTCAGCGAGAGCCCGGCCAGCGGCTGCACCCGGCTGGACGCCCCGTCGTCGTAGCGCCCGCTGACGATCACGGGGCGGCGCACGCCGACTCCCACCGGTAGCCTTGCGACCAGCAGAAGCGGGCGTACGACCGCCGGCTTCAGCGGGGGATCGGGGGAGGGCTCGTGTCGCAGGTGCGGACCGGTTCGGAGTCGCGGGTTCACCCCGATTGGTGGTGGACCGTCTTCGGCCTCACTCTGGCGCTGGTCGGTCATGGGTTCGCCCTCGGCGCGGCGTACTTCCCCTACGTCTGGCAGGATGCCGGCACTGTTGATCTGGAAGCCGGCGGGCGGTTCGCGGTCTTCCTGATGATCATCTTCATGTTCGGGTTCGCGCAGACGTTCCTGGTGATCTGCGGGTGGCTCTTCGCGATGGGGCTCGGCGTGCGCAGGTTCTCGTGGGCGCTGGGGGCGGGCTGGGCCGGCGGGCTGGTGCTGATCCTGGCTGCCGCGGTCATCCGGGTCACCGTGCACGGCAAGCTGTTGGGTTGACCGACAGGACACGCCGGCGCCGTCCACCGCCGACATGTCCACTTAGGCTAACCTTGCCTAAGTAAGGCTGGCCTTGCGGCGGGCTGCTGGAGGCGTGCACCCGACGATGTGGGTCCGGAACCCCGCCCGGCACTGAGGTGCGGGGCGACGGAGACTGGACGGAGGGCCGGATGCGGCTGTACCTCACCGCACTCAACCCGACCGACGCCGTGCTGCACGGCTTCCTGCCCGCGGCGTCGTCGCTCGCGCTGCCGGTCACCGTGCTGACCGACCAGCCCGAGCGGTGGCCGTCCGACGTGTCGGTGCAGGGTTGCGTGGTTCGTGAGCCGGCCGCGGTCCTGACGGCCGTGGCGGGCGGGGAGCCGCCAGCCGCGCTGCTGTCCAACAGCGACCATCTGCAGGCGGCCACGGCGCTCGCCGCCCGCCGGCTCGGCCTGCCCGGCAAGGACCCCGAGGTGGCCCGGCGCTGCAAGGACAAGGCGGCCGCCCGTCGGGCGGTGGCCGAGGCGGGCCTCGACCCGGTCCGGATCGTCGTCGTCGAACCGGGCGCGGTGCCGGTGGTGGCCGCCGACATCTTCCCGGCGGTGGTCAAGCCGCGCGAAGGGGTGGCCAGCGAGGACGCCTACCTGGTGGCCGACCACCGGGAACTTGCCGCGCGGGTCGCCGAGATCCGTACCCGGCGGCCGGAGGTCGCACTGCTCGTCGAGGAGTACCTGGCCGGCGAGGTCCGTACCCACGAGACTCTCGGCGACGACGCCGACCTGGTCGTCCTGGGGGGCTGGCGCACCGGCCTGGGTCCGCCACCCACCTTCACCGAGGAGAGTCTCGACTGGGCACCCCCGGCGGTGTCGGAGACCGCCCAGCTCCGTAAGCAGTTGGACGCCCTGGGCGTCCGGTTCGGCGCCTGCCACACCGAGTACGTCGTGCAGGACGGCCGGGTCCGCCTCATCGAGGTGAACTACCGCCTGATCGGCGACCGGATGGACCTGATCCTCGCCGAACTGCTCGGGGTGCCGCTGTTCGAGTACGTCATCCGGCTGCACCTGGGGGAGCCGCTGGCCGCGTTCGACCTGCCCACCCCGAACACCGTCGAGCGGCACGCCCGGGTCGAGTACGTCTGCGCGGACCGATCCGGCCGGCTGGTGACCGCCCCCGGCCAGCTCGACGCGGACGTCGACGGCGTCCGGCTGGGCTGCCGGCCACTGCGCACGGTCGGCCACACCGCCGAGGTGACCGGCACCAACCGCGACTACCTGGCCGTCCTGCACGCCATCGGCCCGGCCGACGGCACGGTCCGGCGTACCCTCACCGACTTTCGCGCCGGTTTGCGCTGGGAGATCGCCGGATGAGCGACGACAGCGCGGCTGAGGCGTTCGGCCGGGTGCTCGACGCGCTGCTCCGCGAGGACCACCTCGGCCTGACCAGCCTGGGTCGCCCGGACGGACCGGGCTGGTGGCAGGTGCCGCACGACGCGGGGACGCTCCGGGTACCGATCCGACCGGACGGCTTCCAGCATCCGATCCGTACCGCCGCACCGGAGCTGCACGTACACCCCCCGAATGGCCCGCCGTACCGGGTGAACACTCTGGAGGGTCTGCTGGCGTTGCTCGTTCCGCACGGCGACGCCGACGCCGAGGCCGGCTGGCGGGACTTCACGGCGGAGTGCCGGGCCGACCTGCGCGCGCGTCGGCTGGCCGCCGAGGCCCGTCCCTCGGTGTACGCCACGGTGGCCGCCCGTCGTGCGGCCGAGCCCACCGGCATGGCCGCCGCACTGCTGGACGACGTGCTCGCCGCGCACGCCGGTCACCCCGTCTATCCCACCGACCGGTGTCGGCACGGTCTGACCGACGACGACCTGCTCCGGTACGCGCCCGAGCACGCCCCGAGCTTCCCGCTGCGCTGGCACCCGGCCGCCGCCTCGTCGGTTCGACTGACCGGGGAACTGCCGGCCTGGTGGCCCGTCGCGGACCAGCCCGGGGTGGTGCTGCTCCCGGTGCATCCGCTCACCGCCGCCCGTCATGACCTTCCCGTCGTGGATGGGCCGACGATCATGGTCCGTCCCACCCTCTCGATGCGGACGGTGGCGCTCGACGACGACCCGGCCACCCACCTGAAGCTACCGCTGCCGACCGCGACCCTCGGTGCCCGCAACCGGCGGACTCTGCACCCGGACAGCCTCGCCGACGGTGCCGCGGTGGCTGGTCTGCTGGACCGGATCGCGGCCACCGAACCGGTCTTCGCCGGTCGTGTCCTGCACGCCGACGAGCACACCCACGCGCACTGCGACGGCGACGAGCTGCGCGCGTTCCTGCTCCGCCGGTTCCCGGCCGACCTGGCCGGCGTCCAGGTGGTGCCGGTGGCCGCCCTCGCCGCGCCCGACCCGGTCGCCGGCACCGTCATCGAGCGGATCAGCGGCGGTGCGCCCGGCGCACTGCTGGAGTCCTATCTGGACCTGCTGATCGACTGGCACGTCTGTCTGTGGCTGCGCCACGGGGTGGCGCTGGAGGCCCATCCGCAGAACATCCACCTGCTGATCGACCCGGCCGGGACGCTTCGGTTGCTGTACAAGGACAACGACGGCGCCCGCCTGGACCACCGCCACGCGGGGCTCCCGCTGCGGGACGCCCGGATGTGGGTGAATGGTCCGCAGGAGTTGGCCGACGTGTTCGTCACCATCACGCTGCACCTGGCCGCGGCCGCGCCGCTGCTCGCCCTCGCCGCGCGCGGGGTGGCCGTACCCTCGCCGGCCGAGGCGCTCGCGCCGCGACTGGCCGCCGCCCGCGACCGGTGGGGCGCCGGGCCGGCGGCGCGGACCTTCACCGAGCGGGTGCTGACCGCCGGTCACCTGCCGGTCAAGGCGATGCTCACCGCCGGCACCCTGCTGCCCAAGCAGCGCCTCGGCTGCGCGGACATCAACAAGTACTACCGGCGTACCGGACCGAACTACCTGCGGGGGACGACCACGTGACGAGTACCCGCAGCGGCATCCGCCCGGTCAGCACCGCGGTGGGGACCGCCGACCGGGTCGCCGACCTGGCCGCCGCACACGCCGTCTTCGGCTGCCTCCTGCGCGAGGTCGCGGCACCGGACGGCGAGGCGACCATCGAGGGCGGGACGGCCCGGGTCCGGTTGCGCCACCTCGACGTGCTGCTGCGCTGCGCGGTCGACCGGGTGTCCCCGGTCGGCGCCCACCGGTACGCCGGCCCGGTGCAGCGCCTGACCCACACCGGCCCGTCAGCGCGGACCGGCACCTGGGAGAACCTCGACGCGGCGGGCCTGGCCACCCTGCTCGCCGACGAACTCACCGCCCGCACCGGCGCGCCCAACGACGAGTTCGTCGAGCAGGTCCTGGCCAGCCGTGACACGGTGACCGAGCTGCTGGGCACCAGACCGGACCGGGACCCGACCCCGACCGGGGAGCCGGCCGTCGACGCGTACGTCGATTCCGAACAGTCGCTGGTTCTCGGCCACCCGCACCATCCCGCCCCGAAGTGGCGCACCGGCGACGGCGAGGGCTGGCGGGCGTACGCGCCGGAGTTGCGGACCGCGTTCCGACTGCACTGGCTCGCGGTGCCGGACGACCTGGTGGCCGGCGCCGGGCCCTTCGACGCCCTGGTCGCGGCGCTCGACCCGCCCACACCGCCGCCCGGTCACCGGGTGCTGCCCGTACATCCCTGGCAGTTGTCCCTCGTCCCGCCGGTGGACGGTCGACTGCGCGACCTCGGGCCCGCCGGGGCGCCGGTGCGGCCCACCGCCAGCGTCCGTACCCTCTACGCCCCCGACGCCGACCTGTTCGTCAAGGCCAGCCTGCACGTACGGATCACCAACTGCCTGCGCAAGAACGCCCGCTACGAGCTGACCGGAGCGGTGGCACTGACCCACCTGCTCGCCACGGTGCCACTGCCGGCCGGGGTGGGGCTGCTGGCCGAGCCCGCGTACCGCACCGTGGACGAGCCCGGCGCGGACGAGGCGTACGGGACGATCCTGCGGACCGGGCTGCGACCGCACCTGCGCCCGGGGGAGACCCCGCTGCTGGCGGCTGCGCTGGCCGCCGCGCCGCTGCGGGTGGTGGACCCGGTCGACTGGTGGCGGGCCTACGTCGAGTTGCTGGTGCCGGCGGTGCTGCGGAGCTGGCTCGTACACGGCGTCGTGCACGAGGCGCACCTGCAGAACGTCGTCGTGGTGCTGGACCGGCGACGACGGCCGGTGGGGATGCTGCTGCGTGACCTGGAGGGCGTCAAACTCGACAGTGCGCGGCTGCCGGCCTGGCCGGAGGGGGTGCCGCCGCAGGCCCGCTACGGCCCGCTCGACGCCCAACGACGCATCGCCTACTGCCTGTTCGTCAACCACCTCGGGGGGATCAGCGGCGCGCTCGCCGACGCGTCGCCGCGCGTCGAGCCCGAGCTGTGGCGGACGCTGCGCGAGGTCGTCGAGGCCGTCTGCGCCGACCTGGACGACCCACCCGAACTGCGGGCGATGCTCGCCGGGGCACCACTGGTCGCCAAGGCGAACCTGCTGGTCCGCTGGCACCGGGACGCGGACCGGCACGCGCCGTACGTACCGGTGCCGAACCCGTTCGGCGACCCGCGATGACGCGGCCGGTCTACGTGCACGACCTGGCCGCGCTGGCGTCGGATGCCCGCTCGATCCGGTCGGTGCTGCCGGACCGGGTCGAGTTGCTCTACGCGGTCAAGGCCAACCCGGACCGGGGCGTGCTCGAGACCCTGGCACCGGTGGTCGACGGCTTCGAGGCCGCCAGCCGAGGCGAGCTCCGTCGGCTCGCCGAGGTGCTGCCCGGTCGGTCACCGGCCGCGTTCGCCGGCCCCGGCAAGACCGACGAGGACCTCACCGCCGCGCTCGCCGCCGGGGTACGCCGCATCCACGTCGAGTCCCCGGCCGAGCTGGACCGACTCGCCGCGATCGCCCGTTCGGCGGGCCGGTCGGCGGACGTACTGCTGCGGGTCAACCTGCCGGTGGCCGCACCGGGCGCGAGCCTGGTGATGGGCGGCGGGCCGAGCCCGTTCGGCATGGAACCCGCCGAGGCGGTGTGCTGCGCCCGCCGTCCGCCGACCGGCATCCGCGTCCGGGGTGTGCACGCCCACCTCGCCAGCGGGTTGGACGCACCCCTGGCCGGCGCGGTCGCCGCCACGGTGGTCGAGTGGGCGGTCCGCGAGGTCGGGGCCGAGGAGGTCGACGTCGGTGGCGGCATGGCGGTGGACTACGCCCGCCCGGGGACGCGGTTCGACTGGGCCGGGTACGGCCGTGCCCTCGCCGGGGTCCTCGCCGAGCATCCCGGGGTGCGGCTGCGCATCGAGCCTGGCCGGGCGGTGACCGCCTACTGTGGCGCGTACCTGACCGAGGTGATCGAGGTCAAGCGCTCGTACGGCGAGTGGTTCGTGGTGGTGGCGGGCGGCACCCATCACCTGCGCACCCCGGCGGCGAAGGGCCACGCGCAACCGTTCACCGTGCAGCGGCGTACCGGTGCCGGCGGCCCGCGCACCGACGGTGGGCCGCTCACCGTGGTGGGGCAGCTCTGCACGCCGAAGGACGTGCTCTCCCGGTCCGCCGACGCCGGCCCGATAGGGGTGGGCGACGTGCTGGTCTTCGCCATGGCCGGTGCGTACGCCTGGAACATCAGCCACCGCGACTTCCTCCTGCACGACCCGCCGGAGTTCCGGACCGGCGATCCACACGAGCTGGCCGAGGCGTGGGCCTCGCGTCATTGACCTGCGGCGTTTCGGTCGGTTCGTCCCGGGGCACTGGTCGGGTGGAGACGAGGAGGGCCTGATGAGTCGCGACACACCGCTACCGACCGTCCGGGCACGAAGGATGCTGGTGCTGGTCCTGCCATTGCTCGCGTTCACCTCCGGCTGTACCGATGGCGGGGAACAGGCCGGTTCGGATCCGTCGACCCCGCCACCGGCCACCGCATCCGCACCATCGGGCCAGGCCGACCAACCATCTCCGACCCCGAGCACCCAGGTGACCATCCCGACGTCGGCCTTCGTCGAACTGCCGCCCGAGATGCAGAAGTCCCCCCGACGGACGACGCCGGTCGCTGACGCCCTACCGAAGCTGTGCGCCAACGAGTTCGGCACCGGGGGACGGCAGGTCACCGCGAGCGCCTCGATGACCCTCACCTACAAGGAGCCCGACGATCCGGAGAGCAACGTGCCGCAGGGCCTGATCCATCAGACCATCTTCACCTTCGATGGCGACGGGGCCGCGGACCACCTGCGACGAGTGCGTGCGTCGGTGCAGGCGTGCCCCTCCTACAAGCAGGCTGGGAACCCAGTCACGGTCGAGAGCCGAGCGCTGCCGGGCGTCGGGGACGAAGCGTTGTTGGTGACCCGAGCGTGGGCCGAGACGAACCTGAACGGCGAGCGCACCGGCGGCGACGGGTCCAACCAGATCGTCGTGGCCCGTGTCGACAGTGTGGTCACCGTGTTTCACGATCAGGGGTGGGAGGGCGCCAGCGGCAATCCCGCGATCATGGATCGAGCCGTACGTGACGGGGTGAGGACCATCGACGCCTGGCAGCGCTAGCTCCGGCGGCTGCCAGCGACGATCTGGATGGGAGCTTTTGCCCGTACTGCGCGTATGGTGAGGGTGTCGCCCGGGCCCCCGGTGGCTGACCGCCCTCCGCCGTCGATTCGCCCACGAGCTGCCCCGATCCTGTCGTCGTACCGTCATCCTGGCGGACGACCGATTCTCGGTGGCCCCGCGTCGTCGGCCTCTCCCGCTGGCCAGCCGCGGCCGTTCGGGTCGCGACCACGCTCGTTGAGCATCAAAGGAATGTGAGCGCGATGGTCCACATCGCTCTGGGGCCGGAATCCATCGATGATCTGGTGAGGCGCATCGCCGACCGGGACCACGCCGCGTTCGGCCGCTTCTACCGTCGTCTCGTCACGGTCGTCTTCGCCCAGGTCTGCGGGATCCTCGGCAGCCGGGCGCTCGCCGTGGCGGTGACCCGAGCGGTCTTCGTCGAGGTGTGGCGGCTCGCGCCGTTGCCGGACTCCCGCACCGTCGACGGCGTCGCCTGGGTGACCGCGATCGCCGCCCGCCGGTCGGCGGACCGGCTCCGTGAGATCAACGGCCCAGTGCCACGCCTGGAGATCGGCTACGACGGTCTCACCGACCGTGAGTTGGCCGTCGGGCTGGGTGAAGGCCCCAGGAGTACGGTGGCAGCGCGCTGACGGACGGCGGGTGCCACCGCCAGATCTTGGACAGTTCCCGTTCCCGCGGAACGAAGAGTGTCCACTATTGGCGCAATTCGCACCACGATTGTGAGTGACATGGCCGAGATCCGATTGTCCGACGTGTTCGTGGAGCTGGCCGACACCCTGGTCGACGACCTCGACGTGCTCGACTTCCTGCATGTGCTGACCGAGCGCTGTGTCCAACTGCTGGGCGTCTCGGCGGCCGGGCTGCTGTTGACCGATCAGAAGGGGGCTCTGCAGGTGGTGGCCGCCTCCTCGGAGCGCACCCGACTGCTGGAGCTGTTCCAGTTGCAGACCGACCAGGGGCCGTGTCTGGACTGCTTCCACAGCGGCCAGCCCGTGTCGGTGGCCGACCTGCCCATCGGTGGCAGGTGGCCCCGGTTCACGGCTGCCGCGGCCGAGGTCGGGTTCGCGGCGGTGCACGCCCTGCCCATGCGTCTGCGTACCGAGGTGATCGGTGCGCTGAACCTCTTCGACGTCCAACCGGGGGCACTCGACGCGGACAAGCTCCGGATGGGGCAGGCGCTGGCCGACGTGGCGACCATCGGGCTGCTCCAGCAGCGCGCCATCGAGCGCGGCGACATCCTCACCGAGCAACTGCAGACCGCGCTGAACAGCCGGGTCCTGATCGAACAGGCCAAGGGCGTCCTCGCCGAACGCCTCCAGGTGGACGTGGGTGAGGCCTTCGTACTGCTGCGCGAGGGCGCGCGCCGGCACAACCGACGACTGTCCGATGTGGCACGGGCGATCGTCGACGGTACGGAACAACTCGCACCGTAGCCGGAAGTCGGACAATCATCCTGATTGTCGACTCAGTTCGTCCCGACGCGAACGCTCGCGGTGCCGGTGCCGGAAATGGCGCGTACGGTGGGGTTGTCGCCCAGGTCCCCGGTGGCCGCCAGCCTGCCGCCACCGGCCCGTGAGGGGCGCTCAACGATGTTCATCCCCCGCTCGACCGTCCTCAGTTCTCCGCTGCCGACCAACGAGCCGGAGAGCAACGCACAACTGCTGCGCCGGCTCTCCGCGCTGACCCTCGGCGATCCCGGCCGGGTACGGCTCCGCGCCCGGATCATCGAGGGCAACCTGCCGTTGTCCCGCCGACTCGCCGGCCGGTACGCCGGGCGCGGCGAGCCGTACGAGGACCTCGCGCAGGTCGCCGCCCTCGCCCTGGTCAAGGCCGTGGACGGGTTCGACGCCGACCGAGGGGTGCCGTTCTCCGGGTTCGCGGTCCCGACGATTCTCGGAGCCCTACGTCGACACTTCCGCGACACGACCTGGGCCATGCGGGTGCCGCGCCGAGCGCAGGAGCTGAACGGCAGGATGCGGGCCGCCACGGGGGAGTTGACACACCGACAGGGTCACCACCCGAGTGCCGCCGAACTCGCGGACCACCTGGAGGTGGGCGTCGACGAGATCCTGGCCGCCGTCACCGCGGCGCAGGTCTACCGCCTGGTGTCTCTCGACGCACCGAAACTCGGCACCGACGACCTGGAGACCCTTTCGCTCATCGGGGCCGTCGACACCGGCTTCGCCAAGGTGGACGACCGGATGGCGCTCCGTCCGTTGCTCGCCGCGCTTCCCGGGCGCGAACGTCGAATCCTCACCATGCGGTTCTACGGCGACATGACCCAGAAGCGGATCGCCGACGAGGTCGGGTTGTCGCAGATGCACGTCTCCCGGCTGCTGGAGAAGTCCCTGGCCCGACTCCGCGCCGGGATGACCGACTGACCGGTCGGGTCACCACAGCCCCGCGCTACAACTGGGCCTGAGCGGTCAGGATCTGTCGCAGGTAGGTCTTCGGCCGGGAGCCGACGGTCGAGCCGACGAGCTCGCCGTGCCGGAAGACCAGCAGCGTCGGCAGGGACATGACGCGGTAGTTCCGGGTGGCGCTCGGGTTCTCATCCGAGTTGAGCTTGGCGACCACCATCCGGTCGCCGAACTCCCGCGCCAACTCGACGAGGCTCTTCTCGATCATCTTGCAGGGTGGGCACCACTCGGCCCAGAAGTCGACGACCACGGGACGGTCGCTGGCCAGCACCAGCTCGGCGAACGTCTCGTCGGTGACGGTGACTAGCGAGCCGATGTCCGTTTCCTGGGGCATGTTTCCTCCCGGTGCGCGATCGCGTGGGTGAGCTGGGTGTGTAGTTGCTGGCGTACCGCGCCGAGCCGGTCGAGGTAGTCGTCGACCTCGGCGAGCTTGCGTCGCAGCACCAGGACCGAGTCCGGGCAGACGTCGCCGGACGTGTTGCCGGCCCGGAGGCAGGCGACGAACGGGCGGACGTCGTCGAGGGCGAAGCCGACGTCGAGCAGGGCCCGGATCTCCCGGACGACCCGTAGCTCGGCCTCGTCGTAGACCCGGTAGCCGTTGGCGGACCGTTGTGCCCGCACCAACCCCTGTGCCTCGTAGTAGCGCAGGGTGCGGGTGCTGGTGCCGACCCGTTCAGCCAGTTCACCGATCAGCATCCGACCTCCTCCGTCCGCCCGTCGCGACCACGCTAAACGTTGTCGTCGGCGTCAAGGCAACCCGCGCACGGTGACGTGACAGCCGGCTGGAGCGCGGTGCGCCGGGGGATCAGCGCGGAGGCAGCAGTGCGTCGACCAGGTCGCGTAGCGGTGCGACCAGGTCCTGCTCGGCGGCCGAGGCCAGCGGTTGCAGGCGCAGCGACGAGCGCAGCACGGCGATGCCGATGCCGGCGGCCAGCACCATCTGGGCGCGCAGCAGGACCGACTCGCTGTCCGCCTGGTCGGGCCGCCACCCGCGGGCCGCCGCCAGTTGTTCACTGGAGTGGTGCAGGACGCCGAGCCGGATCTCGTCGGCGCGTGCGTCGCCGGAGGACCGCAGCAGCAGGGTCAGTTGGGCCGAGAACCCGGCGTTGCCGAGGCCGGCGATGTGGCGGGCGATGGATTCGGGCACCTGGTCGAGCGGCACCGTGCCGGTCGTTCGGCGCAGTTCGTCGCCGGCGGCCAGCAGGCAGGCCTCGAACAGACCCTCCTTCGACGCGAAGTACCGGTTGATCAGTGCGACGTTGACGCCCGCGTCGTCGGCGATGTCCCGCACGGTCGTGGCCGCGTACCCGTCGCTGGCGAAGCGATGACGGGCCGCGTCCAGCAGGAGCTGGCGGGTCTCGGTGGCGTCGCGCCGCCGACGGGGGGCCGGCTCGTCGGCCGTCGAGGCCGTCTTCCCGGTCGCGCGGCCGGGCGGGTCTGCTGTCACGGCGCGTCCTCTCTCGCGGTGGCTGGCAGCGTAACCGCCTCGACACACGATGTAAACATATGTTGACTTTACGTCGTCCGCAAGCCGTCGGGGGGCCGTGGACGTGACGTAAACGACTGTTGACATCGCCCTCTGGCTGCGGATACTGGGCTAAGTCAGCAAGCGTTTACATCTAGCTCCGAGGACCTCATGACGCAAACCATCGAGGAGCCGACCAACGTCGACTCCGCCGTCGGCGTGGGCCCGCGCGCCAACACCACCCTCCTGGTGGTGTACCTGTCGCTGGGCGGCCTGGCGTTCGCGGTGCTGCAGTCGCTGGTGGCGCCCGCGCTGTCGACCATCGCCGGGGACCTGGCCGTCTCGACCGGCGACATCAGCTGGGTGCTCACGGCGTACCTCCTGGCCGCCTCGGTCCTCACGCCCATCCTCGGCCGGCTCGGTGATATGGTCGGCAAGCGCCGCGTCCTGATCGGCGTCCTGGCCGCCCTCGCCGTGGGTACGCTGCTGGCCGCCCTGGCTCCGAACCTGGCGGTGCTGATCGTCGCCCGCGCGCTGCAGGGGGCGGCCGGAGCGATCCTGCCGCTGTCGATCGGCATCGTGCGTGACGAGCTGCCCCGCGAGAAGGTCGGCGTCACCGTCGGCCTGCTGTCGGCGATCTTCGGCGTCGGCGCCGGTGTCGGCATCGTGGCCGCCGGCCCGATCGTCGAGCACCTGTCGTGGCACTGGCTCTTCTGGTTGCCGCTGGTTCTCGTCGTCATCGCGCTGCTCGGGGCCATCTTCGGGATGCCGGAGTCGCGGGTACGCACGCCGGGACGGCTCGACATGCTCGGTGCGACGATCCTGTCGATCGCGCTGGTGTCGCTGCTGCTGGCCGTGAGCAAGGGGCAGGGCTGGGGCTGGGGCGAGACGAAGACGATCGGCCTGTTCGTGGTCGGCGTGGTCGCGCTGGTCGCGTTCGTCCTGGTCGAGCTGCGGGTACGTGAGCCGCTCATCGACATGCGGCTGATGCGGATCCGTGGTGTGTGGGCCACCGACCTGGTCGCCCTGATCCTCGGCTTCGCGATGTTCGGGACGTTCGTACTCGTCCCGACCCTGCTCCAGCTCCCGCAGGCGACCGGGTACGGGTTCGGCAAGTCGGTGTCCCAGGCGGGCCTGTTCCTGCTGCCCACCGTCGTGATGATGGTGATCTTCGGCCCGCTGGCCGGTCTGCTGGACCGGCGCTTCGGCCCGAAGGTGCCGATGTTCCTCGGCGCGGTCTCGGTCGTCGTCGCGTTCGTGCTGCCCGCCCTCGCACACGGCGCCGCCTGGCAGGTGCTGCTCTCCGGGGTGCTCACCGGCGCCGGCATCGGCCTGGCCTTCGCGGCGATGTCCAACGCCATCATCGAGAGCGTGCCGGCCGCGCAGACCGGTGAGGCGAGCGGCGTGAACACCATCGCGCGGACCATCGGCAGCAGCATCGGCGCGGCGGTCGTCGCGGCCGTCATCTCGTCGCACAGCACGCCGCAGGGCCTGCCCACCGACGAGGCGTTCACCGCCGGCTTCTGGGTCTGCGCGGGCGTGGCCGTCCTCGCCGTGTTCGCCGCGCTCGCTCTGCCCGCCGCGCGTCGCCGGCACGAGGAGGCCGTCGCCGCGGGTGTCGACGACCTTCCGCCCGAGCCGGTCGAGCTGCACCTGCCGCACCTGCACCGACAGCACGTGGACGGCGGCTCGCCCCGCTGACCGGCGCGACCCCGACGCAGGCCGTGGCCACCCACCCGGTGGCCACGGCCTGTAGGTGTGGGTACGAGCGGCAGGTCAGGCGCGGCCGGCCAGGCCACGCAGGCCGACCAGACCGGGTACGGCGGCACGGCCGAGCTCAGCCCCGCTTGCCGGGTCGTGCCAGCTCACGGCATCGGTCTGGCCCAGGTAGAGGCGCTGACCGTCGGGGGTCAGCACGAGGCCGGTGACCGGCTGGCGGACCGACCACTCGCTGGAGACGCCGAGACGAACGAGATCGACGGTACGCACCGTCGTGCCGGCGCCGATGACGAGGCGGTCGCGGTCGGCGGCGGCGTGTCCGGCCCCGGCCCCGGTGGGCAGGGCGGCCGTCCGGCGGACCGTCAGGTCCTCGGTGACGATCTCCGCGACCGCGCCGGAGCTGACGTCGGCGACGAAGATCCGATCACCGCCCGGGCTCATGGCCATGGCGTGCCCGCTGGCGGGGGCCTCCCCGAACGGGTGCGGCAGGTCGATGCAGTAGGCCCAGCGCGCCGTCAGGTTCAGCGTGTGCACGAACGCGTGCACGTTGCCCGGTCGCCCGCTGACCAGGTCGCGGGTGTGCTGGTGGTCCGGCTGGTGGGTGTAGAGCGTGTAGAGGGTGCGGTCCGGGGCGAGCAGGGCCTGGCGTCCGTCGCCGCGCATCTCCTCCTCCGCGCCGGGCGGGACCGGCGACTTGTCCCGGGTGTTGAGCGGGCCGGGCGTCCTGGTGGCCAGGTCCACGACGCGGACGCGGTAGCGGTCCGGCGCCGACGCGGGCAGCCACTCGAGGACGAACAGGCCGGCCAGATCCTCGGTGAACGTCTCCGGTACGAAGTTGCCCCGCAACTCCAGCCGGTGCTTCTCGCCATCGACGTCGGCGATCAGCACCGGGGTCACGTCCCGCCCGGCCGGGCGTCCCCTGGTGACGTTCTCCGCGATCGGGGTGAGCGCCACCGTCGTACCGCTGGCCGAGACCGCCTGCGGCACCCACCGTCCGGGCAGCTTGACCGGGTTCGAGGCGCGACCCGTGCCGGTGTCGATCCGCCGAAGGGCGGTGTCGGCACCCTCGGCCGTGGTCGCGTAGATCGCCCGCCCGTCGGCGGTGGCGATGGAGTTCGGAACCGTCTGCCGCTCCGCACCCCACAGGACGCCGAGCCCACGGTCGACCTCGACGAGCAGCGCGTCCGGGACCGTACCGGCGGAAGTGGAGTGCGACCTGCGGACGCCGTCACAGCCGACCAGCGCGGCGGCGCCGGTACCGGCGAGCAGGGTCAGGACGGTGCGGCGGGAGACCGATGTGGTGGCCATCATGTGCGGTTGACACCGCCAGACCCGCCGGGGTTCCACGGTTGGCGGATGGAACCCACGCGCCGCGGGCGGTGTCATGAGTGTGAACAGTCAAGGAGGTTCCACTGGACGACGGAGAGCTCGTCACCCGCGCTCAGACCGGCGACCTGGAGGCGTACGACCTCCTGGTGGCCCGGCACACCGCGTCCGCGTACCGGACGGCGGTGCTGCTCGGTGCGGGCTCGGATGCGGACGATGTCGTGCAGGAGGCGTTTGTGAAGGGATACCGCAGTCTCGCCCGCTACCGCGGAGAGTCGTCCTTCCGCTCGTGGCTCCTCGCGATCGTGGCGAACGAGACGCGCAACCTGTACCGATCGCGCAACCGGCGAGACGGGCTCGTCCTGCGGGCCGTTGCGGCAGACCCACGGTCGGAGGTCGCCGAGGACGCCGCGGTCGGCGCGGTCCTCGCCGCCGAACGCCGCGCGACGCTGGTCGAGGCCCTGCGCCTGCTGCCGGTCAAGGACCGCGAGGTGATCGTCTGCCGATTCTTCCTCGATCTCAGCGAGGACGAGACCGGAACGATGCTGGGCTGGCCCCGAGGAACGGTGAAGTCACGGACCTCTCGGGCGCTGGCCAAACTTCGTGGCCTGCTCGACCGCGAGGGGGCCCTTCGTGGATGACCTGGAGCGGGAGCTGCGCGACCTGTCCACCTGGTTGGAGACACCCGACGCTCCCGACGTCACCGCCCGCGTACGCGCTCAGCTCACCGGGCCGGTACGACCACGCCGCCGTTGGCGCTACTACCTCGCGGCGGCGCTCGTCGCCCTGCTCGTCGCCGTGCTGCCACCGGGCCGGGCCGCCATCGCCGACGCCGTGGCGGGGCTGCTGCGGTTCGCCGGCGTCACCATCAGCACGTCGCCCGCGCCGACGCTGCCCACCGGTACTCCGTCGCCGTTGCCGTCGCAACGGACGGTCGCCCTCGACGAGGCGCAGCGGCAGGTGCGGTTCCCGATCCGGCTACCGGCGAGCCTGGGCCCGCCCGAGCAGGTGCTGGTCGCCGACGCCGACGACAACGGCGCCTACCGGGTGGCCACGCTGCTCTACCGAGGCGGAGCACTGCGCGTCGACGCCTTCGACGGTCTTCTCGACGCGGCCTTCCTGAAGCAGGCGAGCGGACCGGGGGTGCAGTGGGTCCAGGTGCACGGCGACTTCGCGGTCTGGATCGACGGCCCGCACCAGTTGACCTATGTGGACCGGGCGGGCGAGGTGCGGGTGGAGACCGCGCGGCTCGCCGCCTCGACTCTGATCTGGCAGGAGGCCGGCGTGTGCTACCGGCTCGAAGGCGACGTCACGAAGGAGACGGCGGTCGAGATCGCCGAATCGCTGAGGTAGGGGAGAGGCGCGTGATGAGGTCATCAGCACGGTTGTTCCTGGGGTCGGTGGTCCTGCTGGCGGGGTGTACGACCGCGGGCGGGCCGGCCACGCCGGTCGGCGCTCCGGCCACCACGGCAACGGCGAGCGCCCCGACCGGGTGCGGCTCCCGGATCGAGACCGGGTCACTGCCCGACTGGGCGACCGCCGGGTTCAGCGGGGACGCCCGTGTCCCGCACGTCTTCGGCGCGAAGGGGGACATCCTCGGGGTGCTCTTCGGTAACCCGCTCACGCACGACAGACGGGACGGGGCCAACAACAAGATCCTCTGGGTGGCCCGTCCCACCACGGCCCCGTCCGGCACCACCGCGCCGGCCACCCTGGCCATCACGGCGACGCTGGACGGCACCGACACGCGGGTGACCCACGAGGTCCGCGGTGGGCCCGGCCCCTCAATCATCGACATGCCCCGGCAGGGCTGCTGGCACCTCGCACTCAGCTGGGCCGGGCGTACCGACACGATGGACCTCGTCTACGCGCCCGGTTAGGTGGTGCGGGTCGCCGCCGTCGAGAACTGTTCGTTGACGAGCGTCAGCAGGGCGGCGTGGGTGTCGTGGTCCGCGGCCACGAGCAGTCCGCCCACGCCGGTGTGCAGTGGCTGCCCCTGGAGGCCGGTCACCACACAGCCGGCGGCCTGGCACAGGGCGATCCCGGCGGCGAAGTGCACGCTGTCCCGCAGGTTGCCGTCGGTCACGTAGGCCGCCCGCCGGCCCGCCGCGACCCAGGCCACGGCCAGCGTCGTGGAGAGCACCCGGGGCCGGAACCGCTCGCCGAACTCCGGGTGGGCGAGCAGGCGTACGGCCTGGAACGCGGGACTGTTCGGAAACGGCGGATCGAGGTTGACGTCCACCAGCCGCGACTCGGCCGAGGGGCGGAGTTGCTCGTCGCCACCGTCGTGGCGAACGTAGGCGTGCTCGCCGTCGGTCCAGAACACCTCGTCGGCGAAGGGGTCGGCCGACGCCGCCACCGCGAGCCGCGCGCCGGACCGCAGGGCGACGTTGACGGCGACCAGGGCCGTGCGCGCGGCGAAGTTCAGGGTGCCGCACAGCGGGTCCACCAGCCAGGTGCGCTCGGCGACACCGGTGCGTCCGCTCTCCTCGCCGATCACCGCGTCGTCCGGTCGGGCTGCCCGCAGGACGTCGAGGATGGCCTTCTCCGCGTCGATGTCGGTGGCGGTGGCGAAGTCGCTCGGGGACTTGTGGAAACGAGTGAGGGGGTTGCCGTACTGGGATCGCACGACGGCCGCCCCGGCCTCCGCCGCGGCCAGCACCAGGTCCCGATCCGTGATCGTCATGGCTGCAGGATAGAACGTGTCTGACGGGGTCGGGGTACCCCGAAAACCGTAATTCGATCTTACCCTGCGCGGTCGGCCCTGAGCTGCAGAGATAACGCTCTCACGGATGGTGGGAGAGTGCTTGACGCGCCCGTGATCCAGACGCAACGATGCATTTACATTCTTCACACCACCAGGCGTGATCGGCGCACGCCGCCCCCCGCACCGCGAAAGGACCTACCGTGCGCAGATCCCTGAGATCGTGGCTCGGCGCCGTGCTGAGCACGATCCTCGTGGTGGGCGGCATCTTCGCCGTGCCGCCCGCGGCCAGCGCCGCACCGTTCACCGTGCTGGTCTTCAGCAAGACGGCCGGATTCCGGCACGGCTCCATCACCCCGGGCATCACCGCCATCCAGCAGCTCGGCGCGGCCAACGGGTTCACCGTCGAGGCCACCGAGGACGCGGGCCAGTTCACCGACGCCAACCTGGACCGGTTCGGCGCGGTGATCTGGCTCTCCACCACCGGCGACGTGCTCAACGCCGCCCAGCAGGCGGCGTTCGAGCGCTACATCCAGGGCGGTGGCGGGTACGTGGGCGTGCACGCCGCCTCCGACACCGAGTACGACTGGCCCTGGTACGGCGGGCTCGTCGGGGCGTACTTCGCCTCGCACCCGGCCGAGCAGAACGTCACCGTCAAGGTCGCCGACCAGGTGCACCCGTCCACCCGGACGCTGCCGCAGCGGTGGAGCCGGTTCGACGAGCTGTACAACTACCGCGTCAACCCCCGGGGCAACGTGCATGTGCTGGCCACCCTGGACGAGAGCACCTACACCGGCGGGAGCATGGGGTACGACCACCCGATCTCGTGGTGCCAGAACTACTCCGGCGGTCGGGCCTGGTACACCGGCCTCGGCCACACCGACGCGTCGTTCACCGAGGCGAACTTCCGTCAGCACCTGCTCGGCGGCATCATGACCGCGGCCGGCGAGGTCGGCGCGGACTGCGGCGCCACCGTCAACAGCAGCTTCCAGCAGGTCGAGCTGGCCAAGGGCGCGGCCGAGACGGGTGAGCCGATGAGCCTCACCGTCCTGCCGGACCGGGGCGTGCTGCACACCTCCCGCAACGGCGTCATCCGGCACACCGACGCGGCGGGCAACACCAAGATCGCCGGCACTCTGCCGGTCTACACCGGGGACGAGGAGGGCCTGCAGGGCATCAAGGCCGATCCGAACTTCGCCACCAACCGCTGGGTGTACGCGTACTACGCGCCACCACTGAGTACCCCCGGCGGCGGCGCACCGGCCGAGGGCACCCCGGCCGAATTCGCCGTCTGGAACGGCGTCAACCGGCTGGCCCGGTTCACCGTCAACGCGGACAACACCGTCAACCTGGCCAGCGAGACGCTGATCCTGGAGGTGCCGACCAGCCGGGGGATGTGCTGCCACGTCGGCGGCGACATGGACTTCGACGCGGCCGGCAACCTCTACCTGTCCACCGGCGACGACACCAACCCGTTCGACTCGGCCGGGTTCACCCCGATCGACGAGCGGGCCGGCCGTAACCCGGCCTTCGACGCGCAGCGCACCTCGGGCAACAGCAACGACCTGCGCGGCAAGGTGCTCCGGATCAAGCCGAGCGCGGCCGGCGGCTACACCATCCCGGCCGGCAACATGTTCGCTCCGGGCACCGCGCGGACCCGGCCGGAGGTCTACGCGATGGGCTTCCGCAACCCGTTCCGGATGAGCGTGGACAAGGCCACCGGCATCGTCTACCTCGGTGACTACGGCCCGGACGCGGGCACCGCCGACCCGAACCGGGGACCGGCGGGCAACGTGGAGTTCGCCCGGATCGACCGGCCCGGTTTCTACGGCTGGCCGTACTGCACCGCCCGCAACGACGCCTACAACGACTACACCTTCCCGTCCGGCCCGTCCGGGCCGAAGTTCAACTGCGCGGGCGGGCCGGTGAACAACTCACCCAACAACACCGGCATCACCCAGCTGCCGCCGGCCATTTCGGCCTGGCTGCCGTACGGCGGATCGGGCTCCCCGCCGGAGTTCACCGGTGGCGGCCTGTCCCCGATGGGCGGCCCGGTGTACCGGTACAACCCGAACAGCACCTCCGAGGTGGCGTTCCCGGAGTACTACGACGGGACGTACTTCGCCGGCGAGTTCGGCCGTCGCTGGATCAAGAACATCAAGCTCGACTCGACCGGCCAGCCGTTGAAGATCAACCCGTTCCCGTGGACCGGCACCCAGGTCATGGACATGGAGTTCGGCCCGGACGGCGCGCTCTACGTGCTCGACTACGGCACCGGCTGGTTCAACGGCGACGCCAACTCGGCGCTGTACCGGATCGAGTACGCGCGCACGGGCAGGGCACCCCGTCCGGTGGTGTCGGCCACCCCGACCAGCGGCACCGCGCCGTTGACCGTGGCGTTCTCCTCGGCCGGGACACTCGATCCGGACGGTGACCCGTTCACCTACGCCTGGGACTTCGACAACAACGGCACCACCGACTCGACCGCGCCGAACCCGAGCTTCACGTACACCACCAACGGGACGCGCAGTCCGACGCTGACGGTCCGGGACACCACCGGCAAGACCGCCACCGCCAGCGTGGTCGTCACGGTCGGCAACAGCGCCCCGGTCGTCACGGTGAACACCCCGTTGAACGGGCAGACGTTCAACTTCGGGGACGCCGTGCCGTTCAACGTCACCGTCACCGACGCCCAGGACGGAGCGATCAACTGTGCCCGGGTGAAGGTGAACTACGTCCTCGGCCACGACTCGCACGGTCACCAGCTCGGCAGCGTGCAGGGCTGCTCCGGGGTCATCCAGACCTCGGCCGACGGCGAGCACGACTCCGCGGCGAACATCTTCGGCATCATCGACGCCGAGTACACCGACCTGGGTGGGGGTGGCCAGCCGGCGCTGACAACGCACACGCAGGCGGTACTGCAACCGCGGGTACGCCAGGCCGAGCACTTCGGTGACTCGTCCGGCGTCCAGATCGTCGCCGGGGCGGCCGGACACGGCGGCGCCGCGGTCGGCTACATCGACAACAACGACTGGATCTCGTTCCACCCCTACAACCTGACCGGCATCCAGTCGTTCAGTGCCCGGGTCGGCGCACCGGCCGGCGGCGGCGGCACAGTGGAGCTGCGGGTCGACTCGCCGACCGGGCAGCTGGTCGGCTCGGCGACCGTCGTACCCACCGGTGGGTACGCCAACTTCGCCACGGTCACCGGTGGGGTCACCGCCCCGACCGGCACCCGGACCCTGTTCCTGGTCTTCAAGGGCGCCGGGCCGTGGTTCGACATCGACGAGTTCACCCTGTCCACCAGCCCCGGCGGTCCCGGGCCCGACCCGGACCCGGACCCGCCGACCGGCAACCTGGCCCAGGGCAAGCCCGCTCGGGCGTCCAGTTTCGAGGGAGCCTACGTCGCCGGGAACGCGTTCGACGGCGCGCTCGGCACCCGCTGGGGCAGCGCCTTCAGTGATCCGCAGTGGATCGACGTGGACCTGGGCGCCTCGTACGCCATCAACCGGGTCAAGCTGACCTGGGAGGCGGCGTACGGCAGTGGCTACCAGATCCAGACCTCGCCGGACGGGGTCAACTTCACCACGATCCGGACGGTGACCGGTGGCGACGGCGGAGTGGACGACCTGACCGGTCTGACCGGTACCGGCCGCTACATCCGCCTCAACGGCACCGCACGCGGCACCGCCTGGGGCTACTCGCTGTTCGAGTTCGAGGTGTACGGCGGCACCGGCGGCCCGACCGGCCCCGGCACCAACCTGCTGGTGAACAAGCCGACGCTGACGTCCAGCAACGAGGGGGCCGACGTGACCGGCGCCCAGGCGGTGGACGGCAGTCTCACCACCCGCTGGTCGAGCACGTTCTCCGATCCGCAGTGGATCCGGGTCGACCTCGGCAGCCCGACCGCGATCGGCCGGGTCAAGTTGAACTGGGAGGCGGCGTACAGCAGCGCGTACATCATCCAGACCTCGAACGACGGCACCACCTGGACCAACGTCAAGACGGTGACCGGCGCGGACGGCGGTGTGGACGAGCACACCGCGCTCGGCGCCAACGGTCGCTACCTACGGATCTACGGCACCGCCCGGGGGACCGGGTACGGGCACTCGCTCTGGGAGTTGGAGGCGTACGCCAGCTGAACCACCACCGAGAACGTGGCCGGCACGGGTCCTTCCGTGCCGGCCACGGCCGTTGTCGTCGGCCTTCGGGGGACCCCCGCGGTGAGAGGGATCATGCCGTCTGGCTAAAGTCGGCCCTGGTTGGTTAGCCTAACCTAACTTTGAGCGCGGCAGTGGCTCAGCTCACCCCCCGAACGAACGGAAACTCACCATGCAGGCATGGCGTCCGGTCCTGGCCGTGGCGGCGCTGAGCGCCGTGCTCGCCGGGCTCACCGGCTGTGGCAGCGACTCCGACACCGGCGATGCGGCCGCCGCCGCCTCCGGCCCCTGGTCGTTCACCGACGGGTCCGGCCAGGTCGTCAAGACCGACAAGACCCCCAAGCGGATCATCGCGCACGCCGGCGAGGCCGCCGCGCTGATGTCCTTCGGCATCAAGCCCGTCGGTGTGTACGCCGACGAGTCGGTCAAGACCGACCTCAACCTGAAGAACCTCGACCTCACCGGCATCGAGATCCTCGGTGAGGAGTGGGGCAAGATCGACGTGGAGAAGGCCGCCGCCCTGCGTCCGGACCTGATCGTCGCCGACTGGTGGCCGGCCGAGAAGGCGCACTCCGGCATGGAGGAGGGCGTCGACGAGAAGAGCAAGAAGATCGGCGAGCTGGCGCCCGTCGTCGGGGTGACCTACGGCAAGTCGATCGTCGCGCTGGCCGACGGGTACGAGAACCTCGCGAAGAGCCTCGGCGCGGACGTGAGCAGCCCGCAGATCGCGGCGAACAAGAAGCGCTTCGAGGAGGCGCTCGCCACGTTCAAGCAGGCGACCGCGGCCAAGCCCGGCCTGACCGTCGCGGCGATGTCGCCCGCCACCGAGAAGCTGTACGTGGCCAACCCGGAGCACGCACCGGAGCTGCTGGACTTCCAGAGCTGGGGCCTGAAGGTGCTCAACCCCGCCAGTCCGGACCCGGCCTTCCCGTACTGGGAGAACCTCAGCTGGGAGAACGCGGACAAGTACCAGCCCGACCTGATCCTGTGGGACGGCCGCTCCTTCACCCTCACCGCCAACGCCGAGTGGGGTAAGAAGCAGCCGACCTGGTTCAAGATCAAGGCGGCCAAGGCCGGGGCCACCGTGTCGTGGCCGACGGTCTGGCTGCACTCGTACGGCGACTACGCCACCGAGCTGGACAAGCTGACCGAGGCGGTCAAGGCCGCAGATCCGAATGTCGGCAACTGACCGGTACGCGAGGCGCGCACCGACGCGAGGCGTACGGCGGGCCCCCGCCCTCGGGCTGGGGCTCGTCGCCCTCTGCGCGCTCCTCGCACTCGTCGGTTTCCTCAGCGTGACGATGGGCTCGCGGTCCATCGGCCTCGGCGAGGTGCTGCGCGCTCTCGGTCACGTGGGTGCGGGCGACGGTTCGATCACCAGCACGGTCACGCTGGAGATGCGGGTGCCCCGCACCCTGCTCGGCATCCTGGTCGGCGCCGCGCTCGGCGTCGCCGGGGCGATCCTGCAGGGCGTCACCCGCAATCCCCTCGCGGACGCGGGGATCCTCGGCATCAACGCCGGCGCGGCGGCCTTCGTGGTCTTCGCGATCACCGTGCTCGGCATCAGCGGCGTGAACGCGTACGTCTGGTTCGCCTTCGCCGGAGCGATCGCGGCGCTCGCGCTGGTGTACGCCATCGCGTCGCTCGGTCGCGAAGGCGCCACCCCGGTCAAGCTGGCCCTGGCCGGTGCTGCCGTCACCGCCGGCCTGACCTCGGTGACCAGCGCGATCCTCATGACGAACGTGGACGCGCTCAACGAGCTGCGGTTCTGGCAGGTGGGCTCGCTCGCCGGCCGGTACGCCCCGATCCTGACCGGTGTCGCGCCCTTCCTGCTGCTGGGCCTCGTGGTGTCGCTGGGTCTCGGGCGGGCCATCAACGGCCTCGCGCTGGGCGAGGACGTGGCCCGTGGCCTCGGCCAGAACGTGACCCGCACCCGGGCGGCGGCCTTCGCCCTGGTGGCGGTGCTCGCTGGCGCGGCCACCGCCGCCTGCGGGCCGATCGTCTTCGTCGGGCTCGTCGTGCCACACGTGGCGCGGTTCATCTGCGGGCCCGACTACCGCTGGATCCTGCCGTACTCGATGCTGCTGGCACCGGTCGTCCTGCTGCTGGCCGACGTGCTCGGCCGGGTGGTGGTCGTCCCGGACGAGCTGCAGGTCGGTGTGGTCCTCGGGTTGCTCGGCGCGCCCGCGTTCGTCGCGATCGTGCGCTACGGCCGGCTGTCGGAGGTGTGAGCACATGACGACGACAACGACGGACCTGCCCGTGGACCCGCCCGCTGCGGCGGCGCGGCTGCGGGCCAACCGGCGACGCCGAGCCGGACGCTCCACCGCGGTGACCGGCGCGCTGACGGTCGCCGTGGCCGCCCTGTTCGTGCTGACCATGATGGTGGGCAGCTTCCGCATCGGCGCCGGTGAGGTCATCGCCTCGGTGCTGCACCTGTCCGACAACCCCAGCGTCGACTTCGTCGTCCGTGGGCTGCGCCTGCCGACCGCCGCCGCCGCGCTGGCGGTCGGGCTCGCGCTGGGCGCCTCCGGGACGATCTTCCAGCAGTTGCTGCGTAATCCGCTCGCCTCGCCGGACTTCGTCGGCATCACCTCGGGCGCCGGTCTCGCCGCCGTCTCCGGAATCGTCATCTTCTCGGCCGCCGGGCTCGTCGTCAGCGGGTTCGCCCTCGGCGGGGCGATCGTCGCCGCCACGCTGATGTACCTGCTGGCCTGGCGGGACGGCGTCAGCGGCTACCGCTTCATCCTCATCGGCATCGGTGTGTCGGCCTTCTTCGAGGGCCTCATCGGCTACGTGCTCACCCGAGCCCAGCTCTTCGAGGCCCGCCAGGCCATGCACTGGCTGACCGGCTCGGTCGGGCAGGCCAGCACCACCGAACTGCGGCTGCTCATCGGCGGCCTGCTCGTCCTGCTGCCGATCGCCGTACTGCTGCAACGGCCGCTGCGCGCCCTCGAACTCGGCGACGACGCCGCCCGCACCCTGGGCACCCGCGCCGAACTCAACCGCGCAGCCCTGCTCGGCACCGCGATCGTGCTGGTCGCCCTGGCGGTGGCCGTCGCCGGCCCGATCGCCTTCGTCGCCCTCGTCGCCGGCCCGATCGCCAACCGGCTCCTCGGTCCGGCCACCGGTGGCATTCTCGCCGCCGCGCTGGTCGGTGCGGCGCTGCTGCTCAGCGCCGACCTCGTCGCCGTGCACCTGCTGCCCACACCGCTGCCCACCGGCGTGGTGACCGGCGCGGTCGGTGCTCCCTATCTGCTGTGGCTGCTGGCCACCTCCAACCGGCAAGGAGCGGGCGGATGACCCGACTGCGCGCCGAGGGGCTGACCCTCGGGTACGACGACCGGACCGTCGTGGACAACCTCGACGTCACCGTGCTCGACGGTAAGGTCACCGCGATCGTCGGTGCCAACGCCTGCGGCAAGTCCACCCTGCTGCGGGGCCTGGCCCGGCTGCTCCTGCCCCGCAGCGGCTCCGTCCTGCTCGACGGCAAGGCCCTCGGCGACCTGCGTACCATCGACGTGGCCAAGGTGCTCGGGCTGCTCCCGCAGACCCCGGTCGCGCCCGACGGCATCACCGTCGCCGACCTCGTCTCCCGGGGCCGTTACCCCCACCAGGGCTGGTTCCGCCGTTGGACCGACGGCGACCACGACGCGGTCTCCCGGGCCCTGGACGCCACCGACACCGCGGAGCTGATCGACCGTCCGATCCGGGAGCTGTCCGGCGGCCAGCGGCAACGCGTCTGGGTCGCCATGGCCCTGGCCCAGGACACCGACCTGCTGCTCCTCGACGAACCCACCACCTACCTGGACATCAACCACCAGGTCGAGCTGCTGCGGTTGCTGCGCAAGCTGAACGCCGAGTCCGGCAAGACCATCGTCATCGTCATGCACGACCTCAACCTGGCCTGCCGCTACTGCGACCACGTCATCGCGATGTCGAACGGCGCGATCGTCGCCGAGGGCGCCCCCACCGACGTGGTCACGGCCGAGCTGGTCGAGAAGGTCTTCGGGCTCAGCTGCGTCGTCGTACCCGACCCGATCGCCGGCACACCGATGGTCGTACCCACCTGAGGTTCAGTCGTCATCGTCGGCCACCGGTTCCGAGCCCACGCAGCGCAGCTTCAACTCGTACTCGCCGGCCGACCCCTCGAACCTGACCTCGACGTCGTCGTCCGGGCCCCGGTCCACGTCGCGGACCCGGAAGCCCTGCGCGGGCGCCCAGGAGACGAGGCGTACCCCACCGGCGCCGCACTCGGCCACGGCGGTGCCGCCCGCCGTGGCGAACACCCGGCGGGGCCCGGAGCTGGCGGACGGCGCGGCGCTCGACGGGCCGACGCCGGGGGTCGGCGCGGTGCCCGTCGTGCCGGTCGGTGCGGGCTCGGGCGAGGCGAGCGCGCGCTCGATCTCCGCCGCGCTGCGTATCCCGCCGGGGGTGCCGGTGATGCTCTCGCCCACCAGGCGGATCGCGCCCACGCCGATCAGGGTGGCCACGGCGGCGGTGGCCACCCAACCGGCGGTGACGAGGATCGGACGACGACGCATCCCCCGACTATCCCCGATGCCGGGTTGTCGCTGGCACATCCGGACGCTAAGGGACGGTTAACGTGGGCTCCGGCCCCGGCCGCAGCGGCTAGCCTGCCAGCTGTGGCCCGCCTGCTGCTCATCGAGGACGACCTGACCATCCGTACGCCGCTGATCCGGGCACTGCGCGAACGCGGGCACGCGGTGGCCGCGGCCTCGACCGCGCTGGCCGGTCTGCGCGACGCGCTGGACGACCGCCCCGATCTCGTCGTCCTCGACCTGGGTCTGCCCGATCTGGACGGCCGCGAGCTGCTGCGGATGCTGCGCGCGGTCAGTTCGGTGCCGGTCATCGTGGCCACCGCCCGCGACGACGAGGCCGAGATCGTCCGGGTCCTCGACGCGGGCGCCGACGACTACGTGGTCAAGCCGTTCACCGCGGCGCAGCTCGACGCCCGTGTCCGTGCGGTGCTCCGGCGGGGCACCTTCGGCACCGACGCGCAGGACCCGTCGCTCGCCGTCGGCGGTCTGCGGATCGACCCCCGGGCCCGGCAGGTCACGCTGGACGGGGCACCGGTCGAGCTGACTCCCCGCGAGTTCGACCTGCTGCACCATCTCGCCGGCCGGCCCGGCCAGGTGGTCACCAAACGCGAGCTGCTCACCGAGGTCTGGCAGATCCCGTACGGCGGCGCCGACAAGACCGTCGACGTGCACCTGTCCTGGTTGCGCCGCAAGCTGGGGGAGAACGCCCAGCAGCCCCGCTACCTGCACACCGTGCGCGGGGTGGGCGTACGGCTGGAGGCGCCGGGGGAGCAGCGGTGAGGGCTCGCCTCGCGCTGCTGGTCGCGGCGGTCAGCGTCCTCACCCTGATCGCGTTCCTGGTGCCGTTGGCACTGCTGGTACGCACCGTCGCCGAGGACCGGGCCACGGTCCGGGCCACCGCCGACGCGCAGAGCCTGGTGCCGGTGGTCGGCACCGCCGACGTGGCGACCATCCGGCTCACCGTCGAACAGCTCGCCGTGGAGTCCGGCCGGTCGGTGAGCGTCTTCCTCCCCGACGGCACGGTGCTCGGCGCCCCGGCGCCGCGTACGCCCGCCGTGGCCCTGGCGGCGCGTGGGCAGAGCCTCACCGGTGAGTCGGAGGCCGGCCGGGAGGTGGTCATCGCGGTGCAGGGCCGGGCGGACGGCACCGGGGTGATCCGGATCGTGGTTCCGCGGCACGAGCTGACCGACGGGGTGACCCGGGCCTGGCTGGTGCTGGCCCTGCTCGGGGTGGTCCTGGTGCTGATCGGGCTGGCCGTCGCCGACCGGTTGGCGCGCACGCTGGTCCGGCCGATCAGCGAACTCTCCGCGGTGTCGAACCGGCTGGCCAACGCCGAACTGGACGCCCGGGTCGTACCTGCCGGGCCGGCGGAGCTGCGCGAGGTGGCCGGCGCGCTCAACCACCTTGCCGGTCGGATCCAGGTGCTGCTGGTGCAGGAGCGGGAGCAGGTCGCCGACCTGTCGCACCGGCTGCGGACGCCGTTGACGGCGCTGCGGCTGGAGGCCGAGTCGCTGCGCGACCCGGACGACGCGGCCCGGATCACGGCCGCCGCCGACGGGCTCGAACGGGCGGTCACCGGGTTGATCCGGCAGGCCCGTTGGCGCAATTCACCGGCGGTGGGACCGACGCCGACCTCGGACGCCGCGGCGATCGTCGGTGACCGGGTGGCGTTCTGGTCGGTGCTGGCCGAGGACACCGGCCGAGCGGTCACCCTCGACCTGGCGCCCGGCCCGCTCCCCGTCGCGGTGCCCGCCGACGACCTGACGGCGGCCGTGGACGCCCTGCTCGGCAACGTCTTCGCGCACACCCCCGACGGCACGCCCTTCGCCGTCCACCTCGTGCGGGAGGCGGGGGAGGTGCTGCTCACCGTCGCCGACGAGGGCCCGGGCATGCCGGCCGGGGCGGTCCGGCGAGGTGCCAGCGCGGCCGGGTCGACCGGCCTCGGCCTGGACATCGCCCGCCGGGCCGCGCAGGCCGGCGGCGGTCGGTTGGAGCTGCGTACCGGCCCGCGCGGCGGGGCGCGGGTGCTGCTCCGGCTCGGGGTCGCCGCCACCGCGACGGCGGACGGCACGGTTTAACCCGGCCTTAGCGTTCGGACAGCGCGACGCTATCGGAATCCGGCCGATCCTCGACAGGACAACCGAGGAAAGGTGGACACCACGATGAAGCGCAGCGCACTGCTCCTGGCGACGGTCGGTGGGACGGCGGTACTGGCGGTGGCCGGGGTCGCCCTCGGCGTCAGCGCCGCCGGAGACCCGCCGGCCGGCGGTACGGCACTGGCCGCCGCCACCGTCGACCCGACGGCCACGGACGCACCGGACGACAGCGCCACCAGCGGCACCACCCCCACGCCGGGAGCCAGCGGTACGCCGACCAGCGGCACGCCGTCGGCCGGCGCGACGGCGGGTGGGGCCGTGGACCAGCAGCGGGCCGGCGAGATCGCGCTGGCCCGGGCCGGCGGAGGCCGGATCGTCGAGGTCGAGGCGGAACAGGAGCACGGCCGACCGGTCTGGAGCGTCGAGATCGTCGCCGGCGACACCGAACACGAGGTGGACGTCGACCGGGACAACGGCACGATCGTGAAGGCCGAGCAGGAGCCGGTGGACGACGACGGCCACGACAGCGACGACGACCGGTCCGGCGACGACGACCGGTCCGGCGATGACGGGGACAAGTCCGGCGACGACGACTGATGCCAGCGGATGCCGCCGCCGGCCATGGGCCCACCGTGGCGGGCGGCGACACCCGTCTGCGGACCGGTTCGCGGACCGTAGGCATATGCGGTGTGGTCCCGGGTAGCTGCCAGCCATGGCGCGGTACACGAAACCCGAGCTCAGAGAGCAGATCAAGGAAGAAATCAAGGCTTCTGACAAGGGCGGCCGGCAGGGCCAGTGGTCGGCACGCAAGTCGCAACTACTCACCCAGGAGTACAAGAAGCGCGGCGGGGGATTCCTGGGCCCCAAGGACGAGCGGCAGAAGTCGCTCCAGCGGTGGGGCAACGAGAAATGGCAGACGAAAGAGGGCGACACCCGTGCCCGCCAGGGCGGCACGACGAGTCGTTACCTGCCCAAGAAGGCCTGGGACCAGCTCTCGGCCGGCGAGAAGCGCGCGACCGACACCAAGAAACGCGAGGCGTCCCGGTCCGGCAAGCAGTACGTGGCCAACACCGGGCCGGCCAAACGGGCACGAAAGGACGCCACCTCGAACCGGGGACGGCTGTCCGAGATGTCGGTCGCCGAGGCGACCAAGCTCGTTCGTGGCCTCGACACGCGGCAGCTCAGGGACGCGCTGCGACGCGAACGCGACGGCAAGGGACGCAAGACGCTCATCCAGCGTCTTGAGGCGGAACTCAACCGACGTTGATCAGCACCCGGGCCAGCGGACGCCGGGTCGTGCCGTCCGCCGCGGTCAGATCGGCCCGCCGCCGAAGCCGATCTCGGGTCGCGGTCAGCTGATTCCCAGGTTCGGCCAACGTTCACCGTCCGCTTGTGGCGAGGCCACCGGACGGGATGCCCTCCCACCTAGCCTCACCAGGGCAAACGCTTCCGAAAGAGGTGAGGTTTCCACCCATGTCCCTGCGTCACATCCTGGCGGGCCTGGTCGTTCTGCCCGCGCTCGCCGCTCCGGTGGCCGCGCACGCGGCACCCGCGGACAGCGCCAGCGCGTTGCGGCCCCAGAAGACCCACTTCGACCTTCAGGCGCACCGCGGTGGCATCGGCATGACCACCGAGGAGTCGCTGCAGGGCTTCGCCAAGGCGATGCGCCTCGGGGTCACCACGCTGGAGCTGGACACCCAGGTCACCAAGGACAAGAAGGTCGTGGTCAACCACGACCGCCAGATCAGCGCCCAGAAGTGCGTGGACACCGCACCGGTCACGGTCGGCGACCCGATGTACCCGTACGTCGGCAAGTACATCAAGGACCTGACGCTCGCCCAGATCAAGACGATGAACTGCGGCTTCCAGCAGCTCCCGGGGTTCCCTGAGCAGGAACAGATCAGGGGCTTCCGGATGGTCGAGCTGAAGGACGTGCTCAACCTCGTCAAGAGCTACCGCGCCAAGGACCTCAAGCTCAACATCGAGACGAAGGTCGAGGCGGGAGCGCCCGAGCAGACCGCACCCCGTGAGCTGTTCGTTCGCCGGGTCTTCGAGGAGATCCGCCGCTCCGGGATCGAGAAGCAGGTCACCATCCAGTCGTTCGACTGGGGCGCGCTCAAGGAGATGCACCGGCTCGCGCCGAAGTGGCCGCTGGTGGCCCTGACGAACTACGACTTCCTTCAGGTCGGCAAGCCCGGCGCGTCCCCCTGGCTCGGCGGTATCGACGCTGACGACTACGACGGTGACTTCGTGAAGGCGGCCGCCGCCATCCGTGGCGTCACGGCCCTGTCGCCGAACTACGGATTCCCGCAGAACGGGACGATCAGCGACCCGAACTTCCGCTTCTACCCGGACGAGACGATGGTGGCCGAGGCGCACGCACGTGGCCTGAAGGTCATCCCGTGGACCTGCGACGACCCCGCCACCGTGGCGGCGCTCATGGACCTGGGCGTCGACGGCATCATCACCAACTACCCGAACCGGGTCCGTGACCTGATGGCCGAGCGCGGTATGCGTCTGCCGAAGAGCTACCAGCCCCGCCACTGATTCTCCTGCGCCTGAGAACGGCCCCGTGAGCTGCGGTAACGCGCTGGCGGGGCCGTTCGGCGTCGAGGTCCTGGACGGCCCGGTCCCACTTTCGATTCTCGGTGGAACACCTGAGACAGAACTCAGGGCCGGGCCGGGGTAGCGCCCGGAGGCCGCTCGGGTGTCGACGACCAGATGATGCTGCACATGAAACGTGCTGCGTTCTTCGTGATCGCCGGGCCGGTCTGCATCGTGGCCTACGGGCTCGTGCGCCTGTGGGGAAAGTCCGACGACGTGTACGGCCCGGGGTTCGACTGGCAGGCCGCGCACCTGATCGGCCTCGCGGGCATGGTGTTCTTCGTTCCGGCGGTCCTGGCGCTGGCCCGCCTGCTGCCGCCCAGCCGATGGCGCAACGGGGTGGTGGTCCTCACCCTGGTCGGACTCGCCGCGACCATGGTGCAGATCGGCGCGGACATCGTGGAGGGACTGCTGGCCGCCGACCGGCCGGAGATGTCGGCCCTCAGCGCCGACTTCAAGGACATCCCCGGCGTCGAGATCGCCTTCTACGACGTCGTACCCCAGTTCTTCTTCCTCGGCCTGGTCGTCCTCGCCGGGATGCTCGCCGCCCGTCGGCGGCTGCCGTGGTGGAGCGTCCCCCTCCTGCTGATCGGCATCGTCCTGCCGGTGGCCACGCTGGACCTTCTCCCGCTGAGCGGCCTGTGCATGCTGGTGGCGCTCGCGCCGGCCCTGCCGGCGCTCGGACCGGACGGGTTCGGTGCCGATGCCGGTGCCGGCACCACCTCAGCCGGCACTGGGATCGCGATATAGTAGGTGCCGGCAGAGCGCCTGCCAGCGCCCAGTGTGGTCGCCCACGCCGCACCACACGTTGAGGCCAAGAGTCTCCGACTCCGCGCGGTGGTCAACCTTCGACGTGCCGGTCACGTCGCCTGTTCGGTGCGGGGCGTGGGGCCGCATCGGAGGCGTCATGTCTGATCAGAATCCCCGCCGGAGCCCAGCCTCGGGGCGTGCACGCAAACGTGCGATCCGGGAGCAGGCGTCCCGCACCGGGGTGGCCTACTCGGTGGCCGCCCGGCAACTCAGGGCGGTCGGTCTTCAGCCCGGTGAGACCCTCTCCAGCTATGGGCGGACGATCTATCCGAGCGGCTTCGACTCGTACCGCCAGCTGCTCGTCGACCGCCGTGAACGGCGATCGTTCGAGGAGCGGGTGGCGGACACCAGACGGGCCGCCAGTCTGCCGGCCGGTCGGGCCCAGCACCTCGTCGAGCGTTTTCCGCCCACCCGGAGGGCTGGGGTGGGCCTCCTCTACCACGGCGAAGCCCGCCGCGAACTGCTGGCGATGGTGTACGTCGCGGTCGCCGCCGAGGCACCGGGGTTGCTGCCCGAGGTGGGTGACCTGGCCTGGGTCGCGGAGATGGGCGAGGACACCGCGGTCGACCTGGCGTACGCGGAGGTGGACCACGAGGCCCGCCGCCTACTCGATCGGGAGCCGGTGGCGCTCTTCGCGGCGATCGAGAAGGCGTTGGCCGCTGCCGAAGGCAGCGCGGACTGGCAGATCCGCCAGGAGGCGATCCGGCACGCTGCGCTCTTCCGCACGATGATGACCCCCCGCCTGGGGTCCGCGGGCGAGTTCTACGTGCCGGGACTTCCGATCGTCGGGGTACGGCAGATTCTCGACGCGCTGCTCATCGTCGCCGAGGACGGACATGCTCCGGGCACCCGGGTACGTGTGCTCAGCGAGCCGTACGCGGGCCGAGTGGGCACGATCATCGGCGCCCGGTGGGGAGGGTCGGGACCGCCGGTGGGCTATCTCGTCTGGCTCGAAGGCGCGAAGGCGGCGTTCTCCGCCCGCGCCGACGACTTGGTCGTGCTGGCCGGCCAGGCGTCCCCGCCGCGCTGACAAATTGCATGAAAACATTTCAATGTGTACGTGATCCGACAGTGCGCAGCGAAGCTGTTCGATAGCCTCTGAGCTGGGAAAACGTCCCGATCTGCGTGATCGGGCCTGCCCAACTCTCCGATGCCACTGCCGGGCATTCCACTGCACAAGGAAGGGTTTCTCATGCACGCTGTGTTCCATCGAGGCCTGGTCCTGACCGGCCTGGCCGTCGCTGTCGGGCTCGCAGCATCATCGGCCGGGGTGGCCGCTCGGCCGGGCAGCGTCCCGCCCGCCGGCAACGCCCCCGCCGATTCGTCGTCGTTGGCCGCCGTACCCTGCAACCCGCTCTGGGACCTGCTGAACAGCACCGGTCGCAACGGGCCGTTGGCGATCGGCCTGACCGCAGATCAGCAGCTGATCAAGTTCGCGGTCAACCGACCTCAGTGGGCCTGCGCCATCGGCGTGGTCGACCTGCCCGGCATCGAGGACCTCGTCGGTATCGACTACCGGGTCCAGGACGGCAACCTGTACGGCGTCAGCGGCGCTGGCGGCGTCTACACATTGTCCACCCGCACCGCCGTCGCCACGAAGGTCAGTCAACTGACCATCGCCCTCGCCGGCACGTCCTTCGGCGTCGACTTCAACCCGGCGGCCGACCGCCTGCGGATCGTCAGCAACACGGGCCAGAATCTGCGACACAACGTCAACGTCGGTGGCGTCACCCTCGCCGACAGCGTCCTCACCTATCCGCCGTCGGTCGTGGCCGCCGCAGGGGTCTCCGGCGCGGCCTACACCAACAACGACCTCAGCCCGACCACCGCCACCAGCCTGTTCGACGTCGACACCAGCCTCGACCAGGTCGCGCTTCAGGTCCCGGCCAACTCGGGCCAACTCTCCGCCACCGGCGCACTCGGTGTGGCCGCCGACCCCCGAGCCGGCTTCGACATCTACAGCGCGCTGCGCGCCGGGCGCGCGGTCAGCAACAGCGCCCACGCCGTGTTCAACGGCTCCGGCGTCAGTCGGGCGTACAGGGTCGACCTGCTGACCGGCGAAGCCCAACCGACCGGCGCCTTCGACGCGGCATACCTGGTCACCGACCTCGCACTGCGCCTCGACCAGCCGTGACCCGTTGGCCCCGCCGCCGTTCTAGCGCTCGACGGCGGCGGGGCCCCGGTCCTCGAACTCGTACGTGGTGGTCAGGCCCTCGGGCAGGTCGGGGACCAGGGCGTTGGTGCCGTCCACGACCTGGACGTAGCGCTTGCCCTGCAGGAACGAGTAGCTGCCGTCGGCGACCTGCTCGATCCGGAAGAGCTGCGTCTGCGCGGCGGGATCGCACGCCCGGGCGTGGACGCTGCCCGGGGCCGCGTCGTGCACGACGGTCATGCAGACCTGGCCGGCGTCGCGCGGCGCGGCCAGCATGATCTGGAATCGGTCCCCCCGGGGCCGCAGGACCCACAGCGCCCGGTCGTCGATGCCCCGCTCGGTGGTGGCCCGTACCTGGTCGTCGGTGCGGCCGATCGCCAGCACGGCTCCGGCCAGGCCGGGCATTCCGATCAGGACCTGCCGGCGGCCGGCGAGGATGTCCTGCGGTCCCGGCGGAGCGGTCAGCGGCGGGGCGGTGACGGGCGGGGCGGTCGACGGTGCGACCACGCCGGCCGGACCGACACCCTGGACCGGTGCCTCGACGTGGTTCCGCGCCGCCAGCAGGGTGGTGCCGGCCGCACCCACCAGCACGGCCAGCCCGGTGGCGGTGATGGCCGCGCGACGTCGCCGACGCTCTTCGCTCCGGCGGCGCAGGTGCTGCGCCGTCGGCAGGGTCGTGACTCGCCGGACCTCGTCGACGATGGCCGTGAGGTCGTCGTGCGGATCAGCCATGGGAGGCCCTCTCCTGGTGCGCCTCGTTCAGCAGCTCGGCCATCGCCCTCCGACCGCGGGCGAGGTACGTCTTGACGGTCCCGATGGGCGCCTGCATCTCGGCTGCCACCTCGGCGACGCTGAGATCGTTCAGGTGGTGCAGCACGACGGCGCGGCGCTGGTTGGGGTTGAGCCGCTGAAGTGCCTGCAGCAGGGCGACGTGGTCCTCGTTGAGGCCGGGCACGCCCTGGTCGACGGCTGCCCGACGGTGTGCGCGGATCCGGTTGAACGTCTTGCGCCAACTGCTCACCGCGGTTCGGGACGCGACCCGGCGGACCCACGCCTCCGGGCTGTCCGCCTCGCGCACCGTCGGCCAGCGCTGCCAGGCCCGCATGAACGCCTCGGCGACGGCGTCCTCCGCCTCGCTGCGGTTGCCGGTCAGCGCATAGACGTGACCCACGATCCGGCCGGCGCAGGCGGCGTAGAAGGCGTCGAACTCCTCGGCGTCACGCATCTGACCTGCGCCCCCCTTCGCCTGCTCGTGCCGTCGTCATCGCGCATGGAACCCGCAGGGGGAATCCGGTCGCACCGGCGCGGTCGAAGATTGTGGCTACCGTCACATCCGAAGTGATCAACCTAACGAGCAGGTCAGGCGTCATCGTGCCGTCCCGGGAGAGGCCCGAGGCGGAGAGGACGATGTGCGACGACGGCAACGACGCGCCCTGACAGCCGGAGTGCTCGCGACCGCATTGGTCGCGGCGGGCCTGACGGCCCATCCGGCGCAGGCGCAGGAGAAGCCGGAGGCCCCGGTCTCCGGCTCTCCGGGCACCTTCACGCTGATCACCGGCGACCGGGTGTTCCTGAGCGCGGACGGTGACTTGGAGATCCAGCGGGGACCCGGGCGGGCCGCCATCTGGTTCGTGAGCAGCCGAGAGGGCGGCCACCAGTACGTCGTCCCGGTGGACGCGCTGCCGTTGCTGCAGGACGGTCGGCTGGACCGACGGCTGTTCGACCTCACCGCGCTCGGCGAGTTCGGCTACGACGACCGCGCTGCCGAGTTGCCGCTGCTGGTCGCGTACCCGCAGAACCAGGCTGCGCAGGCGCGGTCCGCCGCCGTCGGGGGTTCCGCGCGGGTACGGGCCGACCTGCCCGCCGCCCACGCGTTGGCCGTGCGGGCGGGCCGGGACGACCGGGTCGAGCTGTGGTCGTCGCTCACCCGCGGTACGTCGTCGCAGCGCACCCTCGCCGCCGGGGTGACCCACGTGTGGCTGGACGGCAAGCGCAAGGTCTCCCTGGATCACAGCGTGCCGCAGATCGGTGCCCCGTCGGCCTGGCAGGCCGGCTTCGACGGCACCGGGGTCACCGTCGGTGTCCTCGACACCGGGATCGACGCCGGCCACCCCGACTTCGCCGGGCACCTCACCGAGGTCCGGGACTTCACCGGCGGCAACGACCCCAGCGACAACGTCGGCCACGGCACCCACGTGGCGTCGACCATCATGGGCAGCGGCGCCGCATCCGACGGCAGGTACCGCGGTGTGGCGCCGGGCGCGAAGCTGCTCGTCGGCAAGGTCTGCGCCACCACCGAGTGCCAGGACTCGGACATCATCACCGGTATGCAGTGGCTCGCGCCGCAGGTCAGGGTGGTCAGCATGAGCCTGGGCGGCACCGACACGCCCGCTCTCGACCCGCTGGAGACCGCGGTCCAGGACCTGAGTCGCCAGTACGGCACCCTCTTCGTGGTCGCCGCCGGCAACGAGGGCAAGCCGAAGTCGGTCTCCTCGCCGGCCACCGCCGACGACGCCCTCGCCGTCGCCGCGGTCGACGCCGACGACCAGCGGGCGTACTTCTCCAGCCGGGGTCCCCGCATCGGCGACAACCACATCAAGCCCGAGATCAGCGCGCCGGGCGTCGACATCGTGGCGGCCGCCCCGGGCGGCGGTTACGTCGCGATGGCGGGCACGTCGATGGCGACTCCGCACGTGGCGGGTTCGGCCGCGATCCTCGCCGGCCAGCACCCGGACTGGTCCGGCCCCCAGCTCAAGGCAGCCCTGATGGACTCGGCCAAGCCGGCCGGCGACGACAGCCTCTATGAGCAGGGCGCGGGCCGGCTGGACATCGGTCGTGCGGTCGCCCAGCCGGTCGCCGCCGAGGTCGGTGCCATCGACTTCCCGGTCCAGCGGTGGCCGCACGCCGACGACACCCCGTTCACCCAGGTCGTCGCGTACCGCAACGCGGGCACCACGCCGGTCACCCTGTCGCTGTCCGTGGCCCCCGCGCCGGCCGGCATGATCACGGTCAGCCCCGCCACGCTGGTGGTGCCGGCCGGTGGCCGCGCCGAGGCGACGATCAGCGTGGACACCCGGGTCGACGCCGCTGACGGCGTCTACCAGGGCGCGCTGACCGCGACCGGTGCCGGTGACCTGCGGGTGCGTACGCCGTTCGCGCTGAATCGGGAGATCGAGAGCTACGACGTCCGGCTCGACCACACCGGGCGGGACGGCAAACCGGCCACGGAGTACACGACCGTGGCGGCGAACCTGACGACCGGCGAGTTCACCACCCTCGACGCAGTGCCGGGCGGTGGCACCCTGCGCCTGCCCAAGGGCCGTTACGCCCTCTACAGCACCATTCACGAGGGCACCGCGTCGACGCTGCTCGTGCAGCCGGTACTGGACGTGCACGGTCCGGTGACCGAGGCGCTCGACGCCCGTACGGCACGGCCGGTCGCGCTGACCGTGCCCCAGCGGGACGCCGCGCCGATGTCGATCAACGTGAGCGCGAACTGGAACGACGGCTTCCGCTACCCGGGCGTGCAGCTCAGCGGGGTGTCGTTCGCGGACGTCTTCTTCGGCCGGATCGGGCCCGCCGTCGCGGCCCCTGAATTCGCCGCGACGCTGGGTGTCGGGCTCGCCCGTCCGGGCAAGGACGGGACCTTCCGGAACAGCCCCTACACGTACGACCTCGCGTACGTGCGTCAGGGCGACATGTTCACGGGCCTGACCAAGAAGCTGTCGCCGGCGAACCTCGCCACCGTCAAGGCGACCTACCGGAGCCAGTCCACCACCGCGACCGCCGCCCGGTTCCACCGCGCGTCGGCTCCCGGCGGCCCCGGCCCGATCGGCTCGAACACGTCGATCGACCTGCCGTTCCACGCCACCGAGTACTACAACACCGACGGTGGCATCGTCTGGACGTCCACGTTCCTCGAGGGCGACAACCTCACCACCCAGGAGTCCACCTACCAGCCGGGCAGGACGTACACCCAGACCTGGAACGCGGCGCCCTTCGGACCGACGGTGAGCCAGCCTCCGGCGTGGTCACCACTGGGCTACGCCGGCCGCGACGGAGACACCATCTCGCTCGCGGCACCGCCCCTGTTCGGTGACGCCACCGGCCGCCCGGCCAGCCGGGACGACCTGCCGGTGCACTACCGGTTGACGCGCAACGGCACGGAGATCGGCACCGCCGACGGCCCGTACGCGGACTTCCCGGTGCCCGCCGCCAAGGCCACCTACCGGTTGGAGGCGACGGTCACCCGCGGCGCTCCGGACACCCTGTCGACGTCGGTCTCGGTGGCCTGGACCTTCACCTCGGCGCACACGACCACGCCGCAGCCGCTGCCCCTGACCACGGCCCGGCCGAGGCCCGTGCTCGACGACACCAATACGGCTCGGGCCGGCCGGACGATGCTCATCCCGGTGGCCCTGGACCGGCAGCCCGGCTCGGCGGCCGCGTCCGGCCGGACGCTCGGCGTCTCCGCCTCGTTCGACGACGGCCGGACGTGGGTCGCGTTGCCGGTGCTCGGGGGCGTCGCCGTCATCGCCCATCCGCGTCGAGCCGGCTTCGTCGCCCTGCGCGTGCAGGCCACCGACACCGCCGGCAACACGGTGACGCAGACGATCCAGCGGGCCTACCGGATCGCCTGACCCACGATCCGGGGCGGCGGCTGCTCGTCGCCGCCCCGGATCGCGGTCTCAGCTCTGAAACTGCTCCTCGTAGTGGGCCACCACGGCCCGGTGCTCCTCGGTGGGGCTCCCGGCGTACGCCTCCTGGGCGAGCGTGACCGCCTCCCGCCAGTGCCTGCGCGCCCGGCCCAGGTGCCCGGCGGCCCGGTCGAGCTCGGCCAACCGCTCGTGCGCGGCGGCCTGCCCCAGCCATGCGCCGAGGTCCTCGGGATCCAGCGTCGCCCGCCGTCGGCAGCTCGCGAGGGCCTGCTTGAACAGGGTGCGGGCCAGGATTGGGTCGTCGTCGTTGTCCCGTACCCAGTCGCCGAGGGTCTGGCAGGCCGCGGCCAGGTCGCGGTGGAAACCACCGTTGCGCGGGCTGCGGTGTACGAGGCCCTGCACGATCTCCAGCGACCGCTCGAGATTGCCACGGACCTCCTCCGGCTGCCCGTTCGCGATGGCGAAGTCGGCCGTCCGGCGAAAGGCGGTGGCCAGGTCACGTTGCGCGTCGGCGCTGTCCTCGTCGGTGTCGGCCAGGCGCTGGGCCAGGGACATCCCCGCCACGACGTGCTGCTGTGCACAGGCGAGGTCGCCGACGCCGAGATCCATGTCGCCGAGCCGCCAGTACGCGGCGAGCAGCTTGCGCTGGTAGGCGACGTTGTCCGGTGCCGCGGTGGCCAGCGCCTCGACGATCGCGGCGGCTTCGGTGCTGAGCTGCTGGAAGCGCTCGGCGTCCGCGCCGCTCGCCCCGACGATGTCCGCCAGGGCGCTCACGGCGTCGAAGAGGTTGTCCTGGAGATCCTGGTCCTCCGGGGTCTCCTCGACGAGGTCACGCCAGATCGACAGCGCCTGTTCGAGCAGTTGCTGCGCCGCCGCGGGATCCTCGGCGCGGCACACGGCGGCGAGCGTGGCCAGGCAGATACCCAGATCACGGCGCAGGATCGGCTGCTCCGGATCGGCGTCGACCAGATGTTGGTGGATGCGGAGCGACTCCTGCGCGGCCTCCCGGGCCTGGTCGACCTCCGCGACATCGAGGGCCAGCTGCGCGACCTTCTGGTAGCTCAGGCCCACGTTGCGCTGGTACCGCAGGTCGTCCGGGTCGGCCTGGCTCAGCCGCAGGTCGATGGCCAGCGCCCGCGCGTAGTGGCCGCGCGCCTCGTCGACCCGACCGAGTCGGCGCGTGAGGCGGCCCTGGCTGTCCAGCGCCGCGCTCAGCTCGATCTGCACCTGCGTGTCGCCCGGCCGAGCTTCGGCCAGGCCGGCGAGCAGGTCGAGGATCTCCTGCCCCTTGGCGGCTGCGGCGACGGTGCTGCCGATGGCCTCCAGCGCGTCCCGCTCGCCGCCGGCGAAGTCGAGGTACGCCGGATGCTCGACCGGGAAACCCAGGGTCACCTCGCCGAGGAACGCCGCGACGGTCAGCTCACCACCGAGGTTCGGCAGCAGCGTCTGCGCCAGTACGGCCAGGTCGTCGAACCGGCCGGCGACCCGGAGGTGGTGGACGCCCTCGGTGAGGGTCTCGAACCCGGCCCGTTCGGCTTCGATGATGCGCTGGCACACGGCGGCGGCCCGCCGGTGCCGGTCGATGCGCGCCTCGCCCTGCAGGGGTGCCAGGGCCTCCCGGAGCCAGGGTTCCACCAGCACCCCGTCGTCGTCGCGCAGGACCAGCGTGAGGCCGTGCAGCCGGTGCAGGTGCGCGCTCGCCGCGGCCACCTCCTGCTCGGTGGGCTCCCGCTCGTGTAGGGCGAACGCGAGGTCGTCGCCGGACAGGGCCAGGGGGATCCGCAGCACCGCGGCCTGCAGCAGCGCCTCGTGCTCGGCCGGGCTCAACAGCTCCAGCAACTCGGCGAGCAGCATGTCCCGGGTGCCGAGGGTGATCGCCTGACGGGCCGCCTCGGCGGCGTCGGGACCGTTCGCCGCCGAACGGAGGAGATCGAGCCGCTCCTGTTCGGCGAGCCGGTGCAGCCGCTCGGTCACCTCCGGCAACCGGGCCTCGCCGGCCCCGGACAGCAGGGCGTCGGCGAACTCCACGAGGCGGGGATGCCCACCGACGGCCTGCACCACCGATTCGCGGTCGTCGAAGGAGAGTTCCCGCAGACCCGGCAGGCGCAGCAGCATCCGGCGCAGCTCGGCGTCGCTCAGCGGCGGGACCTCGAGCCGTGCCAGTGGCACCTCGACCGGTACCGGATAGCGGCTGGTCACCAGGATCTTGCCGCGCTCGGCCGCGCGGCACAGGTCGTCGAAGACCTCTGCGAAGCCCGCGTCGAGGAAATCGTCGCCGCCCACCGTGAGGTTCTGCTCGAAGTCGTCGAAGACGAGCAGCAGACGATCCGTCCGCAGGGCCTCGGTGACCGCCGTCAACGCGGCCGTCTGGTTCCCGGGATCGCCGATGGCCGCGCCGGCCGGGGTGGCGGCGACGGCCGCGATCAGCTCGGGCGGGTTCCAGGCGCCGCCGTGCACGACGATCGACCACGGGTCGTCGAGGTCGTCCCGCAGCCGGTTGACCGCCCGGCCCGCGAGCGCCGTCTTGCCGATGCCGGCGGCCCCGGTCAGCACGATTCCGTTGACCAGCCCGGGCTGACCGGCGGACGCGATCTCGTCCCGCAGGATCTGCGTCACGATCCGCAGCTCGGCTCTCCGGCCGACAAGATCACCCAGCAGCATCTCGCGTACCCCGACGCCGGTGGGCAGTTCGGTCGGGTTGCTGAGCGGTACGGGCTGCGCCGCGCTGTCCCAGAGCGGGCCGTCCGACGACGCGAACAGCGTCGGCACCGCGTACTCGGGGCGGTTGGGCGTCCGCGCCCCTACCGCTTCGTCGAACAGCTCCGACCGGGCCATGGCCAGCGCCGCGGCGACAGACGTGTTGTCCTCGGCGAGCGCCCGGTAGACGCTGGTCAGCAGGCGGGTCGCGTACGCGTCGGTCACCGTGGTCTGCATCGCGATGACCCGGTCGGCCCCGTGTCGCAGCAGAGTCGTCGCGAGCCCGGTGTCGGCGTCCGCCGCGCCACCGCAGCTGGACAACACGATCAGCGGGAGCGGCCGTCCACCGCGCCGCAGCGCGCGGACGAGGTCCTCGGCCTGTACGTCGACCGCGTTGCCCTCGCGGTCCTCCAGCTCGACCCCGTACGGGGAGCCGTGCGCGGACAGGTGCAGGACGTGGTACGCGTCGCGCCGCAGCGCCTCGGCGATCTCCTGCGGGCCGGCCACCTCCAGGATCGTGACCTCGATCTGGCCGAGTTCGCCCACCACGTTGACGATGGCCTGCATCTCGGCCTCGATGTCCAGCGCGGGGTTCTCGGTGTGGGTGGGCGCGCCGACCGCGACAAGGATCTTCATCGGCCCGGGGGTGGGCGGGGCGGCCAGCTCGCGTACGCCCGTGACGGTCCGGGTGAAGCGCACCCCTCGGACCGTGGCCAACACCCGCTGGTCGAGGAGTCGGATCATCTCGAACGGAAGCTCGTGGGCCGGACCGTCCGCGGTGACCACGACATCGAGCACCGTGCCGTCGTCGGCGGTCGTGACCAGCGTGGTGAGCTGATCGAGGGAGTCGGCGTCGAAGAGCGCCGCGGAGAGCCGTTGCCCCAACTGGGCCAGCCGGGCCTCGGCGTTCGGCAGGTCCAGCAGTGCCCAGACCTCGTCGCGGCCGAACGGCAGCGGTTCGTCGCGGTCACACAGCAGGGTGCCGGCGAGCGTGGCGGTGCTGAGCAGCCGGCCCTGCTCGACACGCACCGCCAGGCGCAGCTCGTGGCGGGCCGCGGAACCCATCGTCCCGCAGCGTTGCCGCAGCGCCTCGACCAGGGCGTCGACTCCGCGCTCGCTCATCGTGCGGACCTGGTGCAGCGGGCCGGCGTGCCCGGGTAGGAAGGCCGGCAGGTCGTCCCGCGTCGCGCCGGGGAGCAGCACCGGCAGCACCGCGGCACCGGACTTCTCGTCACCGCCAACCATGTCGCGGATCGCTCGCGCCGCCTGCCACAGCGCGGGATCGGCGGTGCCCGGGTCGTTGGTGGCCGCGATCTCGCGGTAGAGCGGCGAGCCGATCAGCACCACGGCACCGGCCGAGGCCAGGTCGGCGGCGGCCAGTTCGGCTGGCGTGGAGAGCAACCGGGCATCCAGCCCTCGGGCCCGCAGCAGGATCCAGAGGTCCCGAACCGCGTCAACGTGCACTGCGTCGTCAGGTGCGTACGCGAGGACGACCCGACCGATCCCGCCTGTCATGCGCGACAGCATGCCAGGCGTGATCGCCGGGTCATGATCGACCCGACGTCGTCCCGAAGGCGCCCGCTCCACAGGCGAGTGTCAGGTGGTGAGCGCGGAACAGGCCGTGGCGATCGCGGGCGGTAGGCCGGTGTCACCGCAGTCGAGTCCCGCGTCGGCACGGCCGACGAACTGCCAGGCGCCGGTCACCCGCCGTAGGAAGAGCTGGGGGTCGGCGAGGACACCGTTGCCGGCCGTCGTGACGACCACCCTCGCGTAGCCGTTACGGCAACCCAGCACGGCAACCTTGGCCACGGTCTGCCCCGGCTCCTCGCCGTTGAGGGAGTCCTTCACCGCGGCGGACAGGGTCGGGACCGCGCACGAGGCGTCGGCCGTGACCACCGCGGCTGGCCCGTTGGGCACCGGGCGCACCGGCGGGTTGGTTACGGGGTCCGTGCCCTGCCCGGTCTCGGGCGGCGCTGGCTGGCCGGCCGGGGGCGGCCCGGACGGGGTGGGGGCGGACGTGGCGCTCGGCAGGGTGGCCGTCGGCGTCGCCGTGGACGCGCTGGAGCTTCCCGAGGCGGTCGGCAGCGACGAGGCCGCCGTCCGGTCCGCATCGCCGCCGCAGCCGGAGCTGAGCGCCACCGTCGTCACGACGGCGGCCATCGTCCAAGCGACTCTTCGCATTCCCATGTCCGCTCCTGGTGAGTGTCGCCGACCCCGGCTCGGCCGGTTCGGCCGCCGGTTGGGCCCGAAGCTAGGCGACCAAGCGAGAGGAAACCTGGAACGAACCTTGACGATCCGTTCAGCCTTTCGACCATCCACGTCTGTCACTGTGCTCGGGCCGCTGTCGGTCGCGACGAGCGCCTGCCGTAGGCGCTGAACCGATGTCCGTCGCTCGGCGCGAATCGTGACGGCGGTTATGACCGCGCCCAGTCCCAGGGCGCTCACGGGAGGAGAACGGAATGAGATTGTCCGACAGACGGCACGGGCCGCGAAGAGTGGCCCGCTTGGTCGCCAGCACCGCCGCGCTGCTGGTGGCGGGGGCGGGCGCACTGGCCGTCGTCGCCACCCCGGTGCAGGCGTCCAGCATCAACGGCCCGATCACTCGGGACGAGGTCCTGGACCGGGCGCAGAACTGGGTCGACCGGGGCTTCACGTACACCCAGGACCAGAGTGTCGCCGTGACCGACGAGGAGGGTTCCCACAAGTACCGCCGGGACTGCTCCGGACTGGTCTCGATGGTCTGGCACCTGAACAAGAAGTCGGATGGTTGGGACTACAACACCGACGACTTCCTGCGCGACGGAAACGCGATGTGGTACACCCTGGGCAGCATCAACGAGTTCCAGCCTGGTGACGCCATGGTCCGGGACGGTCACATGGAGCTCTTCGCCTTCTGGGTGAATCGTAGTGACCACAGCAAGGGCGCGTACGTCTACTCGTTCAACACGTCGGGCGAGACGGTGCGGAACCCCTACCGGAACAGCAACAAGGGGAATCTGGGCAAGAACACCTGGACGGACCTGCAGAGCTTCCGTCCGATTCGCCGCAGCGGCCTGACCGCGCCCCCACCTCCGCCGGCACCTCAGGCGCCCCCGAGTTCGGGTGTCTCCGGTGACTTCAACAATGACGGCAAGGACGACATCCTGGCCCGGAGCGCCGGCACCGACGAGATGTTCCTCTACCCCGGCACCGGATCGTTCACGACCGACCGGATCCTTGGGACATCCATTCGGGTAGGCACCGGCTGGGGGCAGTACAACATCATCCTCAGCGGCGACTTCAACCAGGACGGTAAGTCCGACGTCATGGGCCGCAGGTCCGCTGACGGCACCCTCTGGGTCTACTCCGGCACCGGATTGTTCATCAAGGACCGGGTGTTGAACTCGCCGGTCCGTGTGGGCACCGGCTGGGGCCAGTTCGATGCAATCATCAGCGGCGACTACAACCAGGACGGCAAGGCCGACATCGTCGCCCGGCGATCCGTCGACGACGAGTTGGTGGTCTATCCCGGTACGGGGGTAATCGCGACCGATGCCGTCCTGGCGCTGCCCACGATCCGCGTCGGCGTGGGCTGGGGTGGATTCGACGTGTTCACCAGCGGCGACTTCAACCAGGACGGCAAGTCCGACATCGTCGTCCGAGGAACCGACGGGGTGCTCTGGCTCTACCCGGGCACCGGATCGTTCACGACCGACCACGTCGTCGATCCGGCCATCCCGATCGGCAACGGGTGGAACAGCATGAACGCGCTGACCGCCGGTGACTTCAACCAGGACGGCAAGTCGGACGTCGTGAGTCGCAAGTCCAACGACAACACCCTCTGGATGTATCCCGGCACGGGTTCGTTCACCACCAACCGGGTCCTGTCGTCCCCGGGACGGGTGGGAACGGGCTGGGGCGGTTACGACCGGATCAGCTGACGTTCCACCTCGCACGCGGCCGGGCCCGTCTCCGACGGGCCCGGCCGTGTCACGCCGTGGGCTATGCCGGCTGGCGTGCCCCGCCGGCAAACTGATCGGGGATCACCATTCGGGGCAGGGTCCGCGGCAGCGCGCCGACGCCCTCCTCCTGCGCGGCACGTTCGTACGCGTACAACCGGACCAGGTCGTTCATCCGGTAGAAGACGCCCTGGTAACCCGGGCCGGTGACCGCCTCGACGAGCCGTGCGTCCGCCAGTTGCTCCAGCAGCTCCTCGGCCTCGTCCAACGGGCGGCGAAGGAGGGCGGCGGCGGGGCGGCAACCGATCCGGGGTGAGCCCTGCAGGCCGAGGAGCCGGAACAGCCGTTGCGCCGCTGGGCCGAGCGCACGGTAGCCGGTCTCGACGTTGAGCCGTACCGCCAGCCCTCCGACCGCCAACTCGTCGAGGCGCCCGTGCTCGTTGCGCAGGCGTTCGGCGAACCAGGCCAGCGGCCGGTGCGGGCGGGCGGTTAGCCGCGCGCCGACGATCCGCAGTGCGAGGGGGAGACCCGCGCACACCCTGACCAGGTCGGCGGCGGCCGTGGGCTCGGCGGCCAGCCGGTCCGCGCCGACCAGCCGGCGCAGCAGGTTGATCGACTGGTCGGGGCTGAGCATGCCCAGTTCGAGGTGGACGGCGCCGGGGATGGTGGTCAGCCGAGCCCGACTGGAGGCGATCAGTGCGCTGCCCGGAGAACCGGGGACCAGCGACCGCACCTCCTCGGCCCCGATCGCGGAGTCGAGCACCACCAGCACCCGCCGGCCGCTCAACGCGGCCCGGTACTGGCCGAGCTTCTCCGCCGTTGTCGGTAACCGTTCGACGTCGGCGACTCGGAGCGCCCGTAGGGCCTGGTTGAGGACCTCGTCGAGCCCCGCACCCGGGATCCCTACGAAGATCTGGCCGTCGGGGTAACTGTCCGCGAGCAGGTGGCCGAGCCGGATGGCCAGCACCGTCTTGCCGACTCCGCCCGGCCCGGAAATCACCAACGGTGGTCGGCAGCCGTCCGGCCTCGGCGGGCCGGACAGCGCCGCCGTCGCCGCTGCCGTCTCGGCGTCCCGCCCGGTGTGATCCGGCAGGTCCGCGGGGAGCTGGCAGCCCGGGTGGATCGCCCCGGAGCCGCGGCTCCGAACCGCAGGCTGCTCCTCGTCGTGCAGCAGCTCGCGGTGCAGATCACGCAGCTCCGGGCCGGGCTCCACGCCCAGTTCCTCGGTCAGCAGTGCGCGGGTACGGGCGTACTGGTCGAGTGCCTCGGCCCGGCGGCCGGCGAGCCGCAGCGCGCGCATCAGGTGGAGCACGATCGGCTCACTGAGCGGTTCGCGTTCCAGTGCGCGACTGAGCCGGTCGACGACCTGGCTGGACCGGCCCTGCCGTAGTTCACCGCCGGCCCACTCGAGCAGGATGCTCACCAGTTGGCGGTGCAGACCCTGCCGGAACCGGGCCGCCCAGTCGCCGGACATCCCGCCGAGTGGCTCGCCACGCCACAGGTCGATGGCCGTCCCGAGTAACCGCGCCCGCTCGGGATCAGCGGACTCCATGGCCCGCGCACGCTTTACCTGCTCAAGAAACTGGTAGAAGTCGACGCGCTGTGCCGGCAGTTCCAACAGGTAACCGCCGCTGCGCCGCCCGACGGTGATCGGCACGTCCACCGCCGCGCCCGCGACAGCGAGCAGCCGCCGTAGACGGGTGAGGTACGTGTAGAGAACCCCGCGGGCGTCCGCTGGCGGAATGTCCTCCCACACCCGTTCGACGAGCATCTCGACCGGCACACACCGGTTGGCGTTGACCGCCAGCGCGGCGAGCACTCGCCGCTGTTTCGGTGGCCCGAGGTCGATTGGTCGACCCGCCACCCTGATCTGAAAATCGTCCAATAATCGAAGTTCCACGGCATCGCCCCCGCGCCCGCAGTCTTCTCCCGTATCCAGCACTCGGCCGACGTGGTACGGGAGACCCAGGATGCGACCGAGCAGAGACGACCATAGTGGAGGAAGATCGTCCAAGTGGGGCGGTGTACACATCTGGACACATCGCCTACTGGCGCGACGCCCTCGCCTGCGGCAGGGCCGGCGTGGCGCTGCCCTGGCCGGCACCGGTCGGTGTCGCCGTCGACGCGGTCAACTCGACCGGTATGTCGCGGCGGGCCAGACGGCGCAGGAGGTCCCGAATCTGGAGCTTGTCGGCGGTCGGGACCGAGTCGTCGAGCAGTCGTTGACGGATGGCGCCCATGTCGGCGTCGACCTCGGCCATGGCCCGTGGGCCGGGTGCGACGCCGGCGCTCGGCATCGCGAGCGGTCGGATCGCGGCGGCGATGGAGAGCCCGAGCGTGGCACAGAGGCTGCGCACCTTGGCCAGCTCCGGATATTGCTGCCAGTCGCCGGCAAGCCAGCGGAACAGTGTCGAGCGGCTGACGCCGGTGTGCCGCGCGAGATCGCCGACCGTCCAGCCATGGTCCTTGTGGGCGTCATTGACTGCCTGGCGAACGAACTGCGCAAAAGCCATCTGGGGTGTGATGGGAGTCGTGCCCATGCTCAGACGTCGCCTCCCTCGGCCTGCTGATGCTGCGGATGTGGCGTCTTCTGCGATCGTCTACCAGCTTCTGGCGTCGTGCCGCGTCGACCGGCTGGGCCCCGCTACTCGTTCGAGGTCAGTCGGGTACTCAATCGCCGCTGAACGTGATCTGGGTTCGGCTTCGCGAATCGGGTACCGTCCCCTCTCACACCGTCGTGCACCAACTTGGCTGCCCGCCACAGGGACGCCGGAACGGAGGGACACAGCCGTGAGGTTCCATGCAGTCCGCGGGGCCGGCCTGGTCGTGGCGATCACCGCGCTCGCGCTGAGCGCGGGATGTGCCAAGAAGGACGACAGTGAGGTCCAGGCCAGCGGGGTCAAGCTGATCCAGCAGGGCAAGCTGACCGTCTGCACCCACCTGCCGTACCCGCCGTTCCAGTCCAAGGACGCCAGCGGCAAGGTGACCGGGTTCGACGTCGACATCATGGATCTGGTCGCCAAGGAGTTGGGCGTCGAGCAGACGATCGTCGACACCCCGTTCGAGGGGATCAAGTCCGGTCAGGACCTGAACACCGGCAAGTGCGACACGGCCGCCGCCGGCATGACGATCACCGCGGAACGGCAGAAGGTGATGGACTTCGCCGACCCGTACTTCGATGCGACCCAGGCGATGTTGGTCAAGGCCGGCAAGCCATACAAGTCGCTCGACGACCTCAAGGGCAAGAAGCTCGGCGTGCAGGCGGCCACCACGGGCCGTGACTACGCCCGGAAGTTCGAGAAGGAGAAGGGCCTGCAGCTCGTCGAGTTCGAGGATCTCGCCGCCCTGCAGCAGGCCCTCGCCAACGGCCAGGTTGAGGCCGCCATCAACGACCTGCCGGTCTGGACCGAGTACCTGAAGAAGAACCCGGGCGGGTTCACGGTGGCCACCGAGTTCAACACCGGCGAGCAGTACGGGTTCCCGGTGAAGAAGGACAGCAACCCGGAACTGCTCAAGAAGATCAACGAGGTGCTGTCCAAGTCCAAGCAGGACGGCACGTACGGCCAGATCTACGAGAAGTGGATCGGCAAGCGCCCGAGCGCGTGATCGAAGCTCCGGACCGGAGGGCGTGCGAGGCGCGCGCCCTCCGGATGGACCACCTCTGCGAAGACAAGGATCGACGACCGTGAAGTTGCGACGCCGCCAGCGTGAGCGGCTGTCCCTGTGGCTGCAGTACCTGGCCTTCGTCGCCATCATCGCCACGGTGCTGTACGCCGCGGACTGGGGCCGGTTGAGAGCCGCGTTCTTCCGCGTGGACATCATCGAGTCGATGTTCCCGACGATCATCACCGTCGCGTTGCGCAACACGATCCTCTACACGCTGGGCGCGTTCGCCTTCGGCCTGGTGTTCGGCACCATCCTGGCCCTGATGCGGCTGTCCCGGGTGGCGCCGTACCGCTGGGTCGCGACGGCGTACATCGAGCTGTTCCGGGGTCTGCCCGCGCTGCTGGTGCTCTTCCTCGTCGGGTACGGCATTCCCATCGCCTTTCCGGAGCGGGAGATTCCGGGCGGCGTGTTCGGGTCGATCGCGATCGGCCTCGGGTTGACCGCCGCGGCGTACATGGCCGAGACCATCCGCGCCGGCATCCAGGCCGTGCCGAAGGGGCAGATGGAGGCGGCACGTACCCTCGGCATGTCGCACTTCACCGCCCTGCGGACGATCGTCGTCCCACAGGCGTTCCGGATCGTGATCCCGCCGCTGACCAACGAGCTCATCCTGCTCACCAAGGACTCGTCGCTGGCCTACGTGCTGGGCGTGACGGCGCAGACCATCGAGGTCACCAAGTTCGGCCGGGACATGCTCAACGACCGGGTGAACGCCACCCCGCTGCTGGTGGCCGGCCTCGCCTACCTGGTCATCACCCTGCCGCTGTCCCAGGTGGTACGACGCCTCGAACTCCGATACGCCAAGGCCCGGTGACCCGCATGACGACCGCCGCACCCCGTCCCGCCGTCGAGATCCGCGACCTGCACAAGTCCTTCGGGCCACTGGAGGTGCTCAAGGGCATCGACTTCGAGGTCGGCGAGGGCGAGGTGGTGTGTGTCATCGGGCCCTCCGGCTCCGGCAAGTCGACGTTGCTGCGGTGCGTCAACCTGCTGGAGGAGCCGACCGCCGGCCGGATCTGGGTGAACGGGACCGAGATGACCGACCCGGACGTCGAGATCGACGCGGTACGCCGTGGCATCGGCATGGTCTTCCAGTCGTTCAACCTGTTCCCGCACCTGACCGTGCTGAACAACCTCACCATCGCCCAGCGCCGGGTGCTGCGGCGCGGCCGCGCCGAGGCCGAGCGGATCGCGCGGGACAACCTGGAGCGCGTCGGCCTGTCCGACAAGGCCGACGTTTTCCCGGCACAGCTCTCGGGCGGGCAACAGCAGCGCGCGGCGATCGCCCGGTCGCTGTCGATGGAGCCCAAGCTGATGCTCTTCGACGAGCCGACCTCCGCACTCGATCCGGAGTTGGTCGGCGACGTGCTCACCGTCATGCGCACGCTGGCCGAGGACGGGATGACCATGATGGTCGTCACCCACGAGATGGCATTCGCCCGGGACGTCGCCGACCGGGTCGTGTTCATGGACGGGGGCGTCGTGGTGGAGCAGGGGCCGCCGCAGGAGGTGCTCGGCGCGCCGAGGCACGAACGGACCCGTTCGTTTCTCGCCCGGGTCCTCGACCCGACCCGCGTCGCGCAGCTCGGTCAGCCCGACCAGTAGCCCGCGCCGGGGTTTCATACTGCCGGGATACGACCCAGACGGGATGCCCTAGCAAATCCATTAGCTTCAATATTATGATCGCATCTCGAATCGGGGTGCGCTCACGAGGCGTGCCGTCCTGTTGCGGAGGAAGCATGGTTCGCTGGCGTACCCTCACTGGCCTGTTGGCCACCGCGTTGGCCGCGGTGACCGCGGCCAGCCTCACTCTCGCGGCACCGGCCGCCGCGGCCGACAGCCCCGTGACGCCGAACGTGGTCGGTGGCAGCCGTGCCGCCCAAGGCGAGTTCCCGTTCATGGTGCGGCTCTCGATGGGCTGCGGCGGGGCCCTCTACAGCTCCCGGCTGGTGCTCACCGCGGCGCACTGCGTGGGCTCCACCGGCACCAACACCAGCATCACCGCGACGCTCGGGGTCGTCGACCTCCAGTCGTCCAGCCGGATCACCGTGCGATCCAACTACGTCTACCGGGCACCCGGATACAACGGCGCCGGCAAGGACTGGGCGTTGATCCGCCTGGCGACGCCCGTCACCACTCTGAGCACGCTGAGGATCGCCAACACGACCGCGTACGACAGCGGCACCTTCACCGTCGCCGGCTGGGGCGCCGCACGTGAGGGTGGCGGGCAGCAGCGGTACCTGCTCAAGGCGACCGTCCCGTTCGTCAGCGACTCCACCTGCAACTCCAACTACGGCGGAGACCTCATCCCCGCCGAGGAGATCTGCGCCGGCTACGCCAGCGGCGGTGTGGACACCTGCCAGGGTGACTCGGGCGGCCCGATGTTCCGGCGCGACGCCAGCAACGCCTGGATCCAGGTGGGCATCGTCAGCTGGGGCAACGGCTGCGCCCGGCCCAACTACCCGGGTGTCTACACCCAGGTGAGCTACTTCGCCTCGTCGATCGCCTCGGCTGCCGCGAGCCTCGGCGGCTGACCGTAACGACCGATGGCGGCCCGGACAGCGATTGTCCGGGCCGCCCGCGCGGTGCGTTGTCTCGGGTGGGCGAGAGGCCGGGACGGGAACCCGGAACCCGGGGCATCGAGACATGCCCTAGTGCTGCGCGAGAGCCGGGATGCCGTAGTGCTCGTCGAGAACCTGCATGGCGGCGCCCGCGGCGATCACGTCCGCCCCGAGGCTGGACACGGTGACGTCCGTGGTGAGCCACTCCGCGCGTCGCGCGTCCGCGTGGACGGCCTTCTCGACCGCGGCGAGGTAGACGTCCGCGTGCCGTAGCAGGTCCGCACCGGCGAGGACGACGTGGGCGAGGTCCAGGGTCTGCAGCAGATTGACGACGCCGACGGCCAGGACGTGGGCGGCTCGGGCGGGGTCTCCGGCATCGGCGGCCTGGTTGTGGACGATCTCCAGGCAGCCGTGGCGTCCGCAGACGCAGAGGGGGCCGTCCAGTTGGACGACGGTGTGGCCGAACTCGCCGGCGTTGGTGTGTGAGCCGCGGTGGGCGGTGCCGCCGAGCCAGAAGCCTCCGCCGATGCCCGACTCGACCATGATGAGTGCGGCGTCGCCGAACGTTCCGCCGTGCCGCCACGCCTCGGCCGTGATGCCCGCGGTCACGTCCTTGTCGAGATGCACCGGCAGGCCGAGGTGCGCCTCCGCGATCTCCTTCAGGGGTACGTCGTGCCAGTGCCGCAGGCCGTGTGCGTCCCGGACCACCCCGTGCTCATGGTCCAGCGGGCCGATCATGCCGAGCCCCACTCCGGTCAGCCGGCCACGAACGTCGGTGCTGTCGGTGATCGCGTCGATGCCGGACTTCAGCGCGTGCAGGAGTTGTTCCGGGGTGAAGTCGGCGGGCAGCGGGCGGACCGCCGAGTGGTGCACGGTGCCGGCCAGGTCGACCAGGACAAGTCGTAGGGTGCGTCGGGCGACGTGGGCGCCGATGGCGTACCGGCTGTCCGGGACCAGTTCGTAGACGACCGCGGGCTTGCCGATGGTGGGGCGACGGACGCCGGCGGTACGGATCAGACCGTCCGCGATCAGCCGGGCGATGACCTTGGACACGGCCTGCGGTGTCAGGCCGGTGGCGGTGACGACGGTGGCCCGTTCGAACGTCCGCACGGTGCGTCCCACGGCCATGACCAGTGCCTGGTTGTAGCCGCGCAGGAACGTCACGTCCGCAGTCGTGCGAGTCATCTCACCACCATATTACGCAACGCTGTTGCTAAAGTCGCTCCGTGGATTCGTTGAGCAGAGGTCGTCGCCTCGCGGCGGTGGTCGCCCTGGCCCTGGGCGGCGTCGCGGTGGGCCTGACCGAGTTCGTGGCGATGGGCCTGCTGCCCGAGATCGCACGCGGCCTCCTTCCGGAGCAGTACGCCGTGTCGTCCTCGGACGCGGTGGCCCGGGCGGGTTGGATGATCACCGCGTACGCGCTCGGCGTGGTCGTGGGCGCACCGCTGATCGCCGCGCTGAGCGCGCGGCTGCCCCGCAAGAAGCTCGTACTCGGGCTGCTCGTGCTCTTCGTCGTCGGCACGATCGCTTCCGCGATCGCCCCGACGTTCGGCCTGGTGCTGGTGGCGCGGTTCGTCGCCGCGCTGCCGCACGGCGCGTACTTCGGCGCGGCCGGCCTGCTCGCGGCGACGCTGATGGGTCCCGGGAACGAGGCCCGGGGCTTCGCCACCGTGCTCAGCGGCCTCACCGCGGCCAACGTGGTCGGCGTACCGCTGATCACCCGACTTGGTCAGGCCGCCAGTTGGCGTGCCGCGTACCTGGTCATCGCCGGAGTCTTCCTGCTCACCCTGCTGGCGGTGCTGGCGGTCGTACCGGAGGTCGCCGCGTCGGCCGACGGCTCGCCGATGGCCGAACTTCGTGCGCTGCGTACCTCGCAGGTCTGGCTGGTCGCGGCCGTCGGGGCGATCGGCTTCGCCGGGTTCTTCGCGGTCGACTCCTACATCGCGCCGGTCACCACCGACGTCGCCGGCCTGTCGGCCGCGACCGTGCCGTGGGCGCTGGTCGCGGTGGGTCTCGGCATGACCGTGGGCAACGCCCTGGCCGGCTGGCTCGCCGACCGGGACCTGCGCCGCAACATGATCATCGGCTTCGTCGCGATGATCGTGAGCATCGCCGTGTTCAGCCTCATCGCGTCGACCCGGGTCGGCCTCTTCGTGGGTGCGTTCCTGGTCGGCGCGACCAGCCTCTATCTGGGCCCGGTCCTGCAGGGCCGCCTGATCCAGGTCGCGCCGGGCGCGCAGCTGATGGGCGCCGCGGTGAACCAGTCGGCCATGAACATCGCGAACAGCCTGGGCGCCGCCCTGGGCAGCGTCGCCATCGCCGCCGGGCTCGGCTACCTCGCACCGGCCCGGGTGGGCCTGGTGCTGGCGGTCCTCGGGCTGGGACTGGCGGGTGCCAGCTTCGCGGCCGAACGACGCACGAGCGCCCGGGAGCCGGTCGCCGTCGGCAACTGAGCCGGTGGCCGACTCCTGCGCACAGCGCCGAAGCACCGGCCCGCAGTGGGTGGCCGGCGGTTCGTAGCACGCGTGGGGGATGCTGGGTCCGTGCAGATCACGATCCTCGGCCCGCTCGCCGTCGACGGACGGCCGGTCCGGGGCGAGCGGCTCGCCGCGGTGCTCCGCGCCCTCGTCGACGCGCGCGGGCGGGCGGTCTCCACCACGCTGCTCGTGGAGGCCGTCTGGGACGGCACCCCGCCCGACGACGCGACCGGCGCGGTCCAGGCGCTGGTGTCCCGGGTACGCCGTCTCGGGCTGCCGGTGGCCGCGGTGCCGGGCGGCTACCGTCTGCCCGCCGAGGAGATCACCGTCGACGCGGTCGAGGCGCGGGCGCTCGTCGAGCGCGGGCGTACCGTGCTGGGCGCCGGCGACGTCCTCGCCGCCCGCAGCTCGGCCGACCAGGCCCGCGGCCTGTTCCCCGAGGTCCCCGAGCTGGACACCGCCGACGACACGCGCCTGTTCGCGGACGTCGCCGCGCTGCGGGCACAGGCGGCACTGGCCGGTGCGGGGCCGTTCGACGAGGTCGACCTGCGCCGGCTCGTCGCGCGTACGCCACCGGACGAGCCGTCGGCCGCCCTGCTCGTCCGGGTGCTCGCCGCCCAGGGCCGGGACGCCGAGGCGCTGGAGGTCATCGAACGACTTCGCGCCGAACTGGCCGACCGGTACGGCACCGACCCGTCGCCCGTCATCACACAGGTACACCTGGCGCTGCTGCGCGGCGAGCTCACCACCCCGCCCGTCGCGGCGGCACCCCGCAAGCCGGTGCGGATCGCACTGCCCGCCGCGTGGCGTCGGCCGGTGACCGTCCTCGTCGGTCGGGAACGGGACGTCGCCGCCGTGGGCGGGGCACTCACCGAGGCGCCCCTGGTGACGATCGTGGCGACCGGTGGCGCGGGCAAGACGCGACTCGCGGCCGAGGTGACACGTCGGGCGGCGGCGGCCGGGCGTCCGGTACGGGTGATCGAGCTCGCGGGTCTGCGCTCGCCCGACGAGGTGCTGCCCACCGTGCTCGCGGCACTCGGCGGAGCGGACACCACGGCGACCGGCAACAACCTGGGCCTGGAACGACGGGTGCTGAGCCCCGAGGAGCGGCTGCGCGCCGTGGCGCCGGACCTCGACGGGCTGGTCGTGTTGGACAACTGCGAGCACGTTCTCGACGCGGTGGCCACCGTCGTCGCGGACCTGCTCGCGGTGACCGCGCCGGAGGTCGCCGTGCTCGCGACGAGCCGGGCCCCGCTCGGCCTGGCCGGTGAGCTGGTCCACCGGCTGACCGCGTTGCCGGACGCCGACGCGCTAGCCCTGATCGAGTCCCGGGCACGGGCCGGCGGTGCGGTGCCGACCTGGGACACCGCGCGGGCGCTGGAACTGTGTCACCGGCTCGACAACCTGCCGCTGGCGCTGGAACTCGCCGCCGCGCGGCTGCGGCACATGCCGATCGACGACGTGCTCGCCGGGCTCACCGACCGGTTCGCGCTGCTCGACGACGCACTGCGCGGCCTGCCCGAGCGGCACGCGAGCCTGTGGGCGATGGTCGACTGGAGCCGGGAACTGCTCGCGCCGGACGACCGTGAGCTGCTCCAGCGGATCGCGGTCATCCCCGCGCCGTTCACCGCCGACCTGGCCGCCGCGGTCGCGCGGACCCCGCACGTACGACGTGGTCTGGCGACGCTCGTCGAGCAGTCCCTGCTGACCCTGGTCGAGGGGGACGGCCCGCCCCGCTACCGGATGCTGGAGACCGTCCGGGAGTACGGCGAAGCCCGTCTCGACGCGGTCGGTGAGCGGAATCCGGCCATGGACGGGCTGGTCGGGTGGGCCCGGGAGGAGGCGGTCGGGCTCGCCGGCCACTTCGTCGGCCCGGGCCAGATCGAGGCGATCGCCCGCTGCGCCGCCGAACAGGACAATTTGATCGCGGCTCTGCGCTGGGCACTCGAACAGGACGACGAGCCGGCCGCGGTCGACGTCGCCACCGTGCTGTTCCACCTCTGGACGGTGCACGGACTACACCTCGAGGTCACCAACTGGGCGCGGATCCTGCTGCGCGTCGACGACCCGCACTGGCGGCGACACTCGGCGATCACGCACGGCCGGGCCGCTGGACGACCACTGCCCGACGCCGACCGGCTCGCCTGGATCGGGATGCTGGTCGGGGTCAACGCCGGCGTCAGCGGCGACCTCCGGCTCGCCGTACTCGCCCGACGGACGCTGCGGACGCTGCTCGCCGAGCGGCCCGACGAGGTGTCGTCCCGACAGACCGTGCTCGCGTCGGCGTTGCCGGCGTTCGACTCGTACGACCCGGACGAGAGCATGAAGGGCACCGCCGAGCTGATCGCGCACCCGGACCCGTACGTGCAGGGGCTCGGCCTGTTCGCCCGCGCGGCGATCCGGGAGAACGGCGGCATGTCCGAGGAGTCGATCGCCGACGCCGAGCAGGCGTACCAGCGCTTCGAGGTCGTCGGCGACCACTGGGGCATGGCGATGGCCGCCGGGGCCGCCGGGCAGTTCATGATCGTGCACGGGAACGGATCGGCCGAGTGGTTGGCGCGCAGCCTCCGGCACATGGAACTGATCGGCGCGACGCAGGACGCCCGGTCGATCCGGGTGCGCCTGGACGTGCAACTCGCGCTGTCCGGCGATCCGGAGGCGGAGGGCCGGCTGCGTGAGACGGCCGTACCGGGCCACGCCGAGGAGATGGACGCCGCGCAGGCGCGCCTCGGACTGGCCCATCTCGCCTGGCAGCGCGAGCGGTACGAGGAGGCCCTGGGCTACGCCGACGAGGTGACCCGGAACCTGGCCGCGTTGTCCGGCGAGCCCCGGCAGCCGCGGGCCATCCTGCGGGTCGCGGTGGCGGTCCTGCACCTGCGGGTGGCGCAGGTGTGGCCGTCCTCGCGGGTGGACGCCGACGCCCGAGCGGTCGCGTTGCTGGCGCTCGCCCGCGACGACGCGCTGGCGTCGCGGGACCTCCCGGTGATCGGGTCGTGGGGGCTGGGTGGGGCCGAACTCGCGGCGTACCGGGGTGACATCGGGACCGTACGGGAACTGGTCGTGCTCGGCACGCGGATCGGCACCCACCTCGGGTTCCTCGCTCCACCCGGAGACGCCGAACGGCTCACCGCCGCCCTCGGGGACGAGGAGCAGCGTGAGCCGTTGCTGGCCGCGTGGCGCGAGCGACCGGTCGGCGCGGTCACCGCCCGGATCCGCGAGCTGATGGACGACCTGCTCGCCTAGGTCAGATCTTCTTGCGGTACGCGCGCAGCGCCAGCGGCATGAAGATCGCCACGAAGCCGGCGCACCAGGCGAGCGTCCACCACACGTGCGAGCCGACCGGAGTGCCGAGGAACAGCCCGCGCACCGCTGCCACCAGGTGGGTCATCGGGTTGACGTCCACGAAGGCCTGCATCCAGCCGGGCAGGGTGTCGGCGCTGACGAACACGTTGGACGCGAAGCTCAGCGGCATGATCAGCGCGAACATCAGGCCCTGTACGGCGCCGGGGGTACGCACCTTCATCGACACGAAGACCGGCAGCCAGCTCAGGCAGAGCGCGAACAGCACCGCCAGCAGGCAGCCGGCGATCGCCCGCAGTGGATCGGAGTCGATCCGGAAGCCGAGCAGGTAGCCGATCGCGAGGGTCGAGATCGTGACGATCACGTACCGGACGACGTCGCCCAGGACCGCGCCGACCAGGGGCGCGGAGCGGGGGATCGGCAGCGACCGGAACCGGTCGAAGATGCCTTTGGCGATGTCGGTGTTGAGGTTGACGCCGATCGCGATGGCACCGGTGGCGATGGTCTGCGCCAGGATTCCGGGCAGCAGGAACTGCAGGTAGTCGTGGGTGGAACCGGCGACCGCGCCGCCGAAGATGTAGACGAAGATGATGAGGAACAGCACCGGTTGCAGCGTGACGTCGATGAGCGCCTCGGGCGTACGCCAGGTCTTGATGAGGCTGCGCTTGGCGAGCGCCAGTGAGTGTCGGACCAGCCGGAACGGTCGCGGGTTCGACACGGCCGTCGAGAGCGCGCGGCTGGTCGTGGGTGGTGCGCCGGTCAGGGTGCTCATGCGGCGACCTCCTTCGGGCTCGTGGTGTCGTCTTCGGATGCCGTACGCCCGGTGAGGGTGAAGAACACCTCGTCGAGGCTCGGCAGGTGCAGGGAGAGTTCGGTGACCGCGATGCCGGCGCTGGCGAACCGCGCGACGCTCTCGGTCAGGGCCGCGTCATCGCTGACCGGCACCGCGAGCACGCCCTTGCGGATCTCGTCGGCCTGCGCGCCGGAGCTGACCTCGGACAGGATCGACGCGATCCGGGGCAGGTGTGCCGGGTCGGTCGGCCGCACCTCGAGCGTCTGACCGCCGACCACCCGCTTGAGGCCCTCGGGTGTGTCGTACGCGATGACCCGGCCGTGGTCGATCACCGTGATCGCGTCCGCGAGCGCGTCGGCCTCCTCCAGGTACTGTGTGGTGAGCAGGACGGTCGAGCCGTTGGTGACCAGCGACCGCACCACGTCCCACATGTCCTCACGCTTGGCCGGGTCGAGCCCGGTCGTCGGCTCGTCCAGGAAGATCACGTCCGGCGAGCCGACGAGGCTGGCGGCCAGGTCGAGCCGCCGTCGCATGCCGCCGGAGTAGGTCTTGGCCTGCCGGTCGGCAGCGGCGGTCAGGTCGAACCAGTCGAGCAGTTCGGCGGCCCGCCGGCGGGCGCCGGCGCGACCCAGCTCCAGCAGCGTGCCGAACAGCTCCAGGTTCTGCCGTCCGGTCAGGTCCTCGTCGACCGAGGCGTACTGGCCGGTGAGGCCGATGGTCTGCCGGACCCGCTCGGCGTCGCGTACGACGTCGAAGCCGCTGATCCGGGCGGTGCCGCCGTCCGGGGTCAGGAGCGTGGAGAGGATGCGTACGGCGGTGGTCTTGCCGGCGCCGTTGGGGCCGAGCACCCCGAGCACCGTTCCCCGGGGCACGGCGAGGTCCACGCCCTGTAGCGCCCTCGTCTTCCCGAAACTCTTGACGAGGCCCTCGGCCTCGATCACCAGGTCAGCTGTCATGCCGTAGAGCGTGCCCGGGTCGCCTGACACCGCCCCGACACGCCACCGACACCGGTACCGACACGGTGCTGTCAGCGGCCCATGGCCGGGCTCACTCGCCCGTTCCGACCTTCCGGAACGCGCGGGCCAGCTCGACCAGGTCGAAGCCCGCGAAGTGGTCCAGGAACCGTCGTCGCACGGCGGTCAGGTGGCTCGGCCAGGACTCCTGCAGGCGGGCGAAGCCGGCGTCGGTGAGGACGGCGTTCCAGCCCCGGGCGTCCTCGTCACTCCGGGCGCGCTCGACCAGGCCCTGGGTCTCCAGTCGGATGATGGTGCGGGTCATCCCACTCAGGGAGAGCTGGCACTCGGCGGCGAGCTCGTTCATCCGCATCCGGCGGCCGGGCGCCTCGGAGAGGACCCGCAGGGCGTTGTACTCGGTCAGGGGCAGCTGGCGTTCGCCGATCATGTCGGCGTCGATCGTGCGGGGCAGCACGTACATCAGCTGGCCCAGGGCGCGGACGAGCGTCTCCTCGTCGGGGCTGAGGGGCCGCAGGGGTTCGGCGGGAGTGCCTGGCATGGCATCCAGCATAGTTGCTTGAGCCAACAAAGGTCTCGTTCGGGCGTGACGGCACCCACAGCGCCAAAGTTTGCTTGACCAAGCAATCACTGGATAGCGTTCGGGTCGCCAGGTACGCACCTTGAAGGGGATTCACCATGACCAGGATCGGCATCATCCTTGGCAGCACCCGCCCGGGACGCAACGGCGAGGCCGTGGCCCGCTGGGTTCTCGACAACGCCAAGCAGCGCACCGACGCGGAGTTCGAGCTGATCGACCTGCTCGACTACCAGCTCCCGCACCTCGACGAGGCGTACCCGCCCTCGATGGGCCAGTACACCCAGCCGCACACGCTGCGCTGGGCCAACACCATCGCGTCGTTTGACGGGTTCGTGATGGTCACGCCCGAGTACAACCACTCCACCTCGGGTGCCCTGAAGAACGCGATCGACTTCCTCTACGGCGAGTGGAACAACAAGGCCGTCGGGTTCGTCAGCTACGGCTCGGTCGGCGGCGCGCGTGCCGTGGAGCACCTGCGTCTGATCTCCGGCGAGCTGCAGATGGCCGACGTGCGGTCCCAGGTGGCGCTGTCGCTCTTCACCGACTTCGAGAACTTCAGCGTCTTCAAGCCGGGTGAGCACCAGAAGGACACGCTGCACGTCACCCTCGACCAGGTCGTGGCCTGGAGCACCGCGCTGGCTCCGCTGCGCAAGCAGTGACCACGCGCGTCAGCTCGTAGCAATGGGGGAGTCCCCGCCGCCGGGGAGGGCGGCGGGGACTTCCGCTATGACGCGCGTGCTACCGCAGCGCGAGGGTCCGGGCATCCGCGGCGATGACGCTGGCGACCTCGGCCGGCACCAGCTTTCCGGCCTGCCGGTCCGCGTAGGTGGCCAGCTCGGCGTACTGGGCGTGCGCCAGCTTGATGGTCATCGCGCTGAGGGCGGTCGCGTCGGCGCCGGAGGTGAGGATCAGGTATCCGAGCCCGGCCTGGCTCACCGTCACGGTGAACGTGCTGGTCGCGATCGCGGTTCCCTCGGGGCCGGTCACCTCGGTACGCACGGTGTGCTTACCGGCGATCAGCTTGGCCAGGTCGAGCTTGCGCCCGGCCGCCGACTTCCTCCCGTCCAGCGTCACGGTGACGGTGTCCGCGTTGGTCGCGGCGACCGCGATCACCGGAGACTGGGCCCGGTCCAGCTTCGCACCGTCGACCGGCGAGGTGATCGTCACGGTCGGGTCGGCGGCGGGCCGCTGGAGGAACCCGGAGTTCCAGCCGACCAGTTCGGACGCGCGGTTGGTGATGATCGCGTCGGTGCCGATCCGCTCCAGCCGCTGCCAGAGACCGGCGGAGTCCATCGTCCAGGCCATCACGGCGACGCCGGCGGCGTGCAGCGGGCCGACGACCTCCGGCTTGGCCAGCAGCGCGTTGCCGTCCGGGTTGTACGCGGTCAGGTGCAGTTCCTTGGAGATCGCCACCGGGTCGGCGTCGAGGTTGCTGCGCAGCAGGCCGAGCGGCAGTTCGGGGGCGAGCTCGAAGGTGTACCTCAGGGCGTCGACCTCGAAGCTCTGGATGAACACCCGACCCATCATCTGCTCGTCGCGGATCACCTGGATGATCGTCGCGACCTCGTCCTTCGTGTGCTTGCCCTTGATCTCCACCAGCAGGTTGCCGCCCCGGGTCCGCAGGTCGGCGAGCTGTTCGGCCAGGGTGGGCACCCGCTCGCCGACGTAGTGCGGGCCGAACCAGGAGCCGGCGTCGAGCGCCTTGATCTGGGCCGCGGTCAGGTCGCGGATCCGGCCGGTCCCGTCGGTGGTCCGGTCGACGGTGTCGTCGTGCAGGATGAACGGGATTCCGTCCTTGCTCGGCTGGACGTCGTTCTCGATCCAGTCGGCACCGCCCCTGCGTGCGATCTCCTGTGCGACCAGGGTGTTCTCCGGCGCGGCGGCGGACGCGCCGCGGTGCGCGATCACGGTGAACGGGCTGCCCTCGGGGCGCAGGTAGCCGTTCGGGGCCAGCTCGGTGACGGTGACGTCGTCGTACGAGACGGTGGCGCCGTTGACGAAGAGCCCCTGCACCCCGTTGGCGGAACGCTGCAGGCTGCTCGTGCGCATCGCCTCCCGCCCGTCGAAGATCCAGCGGGCCTGGTTTCCGTGCACCTCGACCGCGACGCGGACGTCCCGGCCGGTGCCGGCGGCGTACGGTGCCGAGGCGGTGTTCGTCACGACCCAGGCGTTGGCCGCGGTCCGCTGGGCGAATTCGAGGCCGTTGGCGGCGGTGGTGCCGCTGCGCATGGTGGCGATCCACCACGGGGTGGCGCCGTCCGCCGGCACGTCGATCCCGAGCGAGGCCCAACGGGTGGCGGCGGAGACCGATTCGAAGCGCATGGTCGCCTCGAGTCGGAAGTCGTTCAGGTGCCGCCCGAAAGTGATCTTGTTGTTCTCGCTGGAGCTGGCGGAGGTTCCGTACAGCCGGCCGTTCTCGACCTTCCAGGTGCCGTCGACCGCGTTCCAGCCGGCGGGCAGCGACCCGGAGGTGAAGTTCTCCGAGACCACGACGTTGCCCGGCTCGGCGGTCGCGGGCGGCGAGGTCGCGACGGTCACGGCCACGGCGACGCCGGTGACGGCGAGCGCGGTGACGGCGGCGGCGACCCGGGTACGCGTGGCGAGGGGCCGCGCCATGGCTCGGTCGGGCGCGGATGGTGCGGGTAGGACAGTCATGATCGGACGGTACGAAGCACACCCGAACTCATGCTCGAGTGAGCGTGGCCGCCGCCGGAACGCTGGGTGTACGAGGTGGCCGCCCGCCCGGGACGGCCACCTCGTCAACGACGAGAGGAAATCAGTCGACGTTCGGCGGTGCGGTCCGGGCCGCCTCCGCGAGCGCCGCGGCGGCGTTGGCGTACGGGTTGTAGGTGTAGGTGCGGGACAGGCCGGACGGGATCGTGAAGTACTCGGCGGCAACCTTCGCGGGGTCGCTGGCCAACTCGCCCCGGGCCGGCACGTCGTTGCCGTCGTCCCAGCCCCAGGGTGCGTTGGCCGAGTTGGTCGAACAACTCCAGGTGCCCGAGCCGCAGTCGCCGGTGGTGTCACCGGCGAAGGTGCCGAGGCTGGCGAACAGGCTCGGGGTGGCCCGCTGCGCCCACAGGCCGCCGGGGGCGAGCATGTCGATCAGTTGGTACCGCACGTCGCGGTCGTTGCCGTTGCTCGGCGTCTCGGCGACGGTGGACGGGTAGTAGATCAGACCGTCACCGTTGATGTTGTACTGCGGGTACGCCTTCAGGCCGTGGCCCTGCGCCTCCTGCGCCGTCACCGGGTGCTGAAACGAGTCGTGCGGCGAAGCCTGGAGCTGCAGCGTGCCGTCGACGCTCTCACCGCCGCCGGTCCAGGTGCTGCCGGTCGGCGTGTAGGAGAAGAAGTCGGTGTGCGCCACGGTCACGGCCCCGCGCAGCACGCCGTACGTCGAACCGTCGCGCTCGATCGTGAACAGCACACCTTCGGCGTCGTTCTCGTGCTCGGTCTCGAAGAACGGGTGGTCCGTCCAGTCCCGAGGGTGGAAGAACAGGTACGTGATGTACCAGTGGGTGCTGGTCTCGACGACCGAGTAGTACCCGTACGCCGCGAGCGAGGTCCCGCTCTGGCCAGCCCGATCCCAGTTGTTGCGCCCGTTCAGGTCACCGTCGAAGTCGACCATGGTGATGTAGTCGGACTGGCCGCCCAGGGCGTGGCTGCCGGTGGCGTCGACGTCCTGGTAGTGGATGGGGGCCCAGCGAAGGGCGAGCTCGGCCCGGCTGACGGCGGCGCTCGCGGGCGCTGGCGTCACGAGCTGTGCTGCGGCCAACGTCGCCGCGGCACCTGCCGCTGCCAGCGCCCGCGCCACCCGGGATCGCCGGGCCTTGCTGCTTCTCTCGAGCATGGTGTGCTCCTGCGTCCGGAACGGATAGATCGCAACGAATAATCGTGGACGCGGTCGCCCGGCGCGTGTCGGCCGGGCGAAGAGAAGTTGGCTGGAGCCCGACGTGCGGATGCCGACGATCCCGGGGGCGAAACTCAACCGATGCGGTACTGGTCGCCGTAGACGGCGAACACCAGCGGCGTGTTCAGGCCGAAGTTGCCGTTGTTGAGGAACACCCGCTGGGCCGTGTCGACACGGGACGTGTCCGAGTGGGCCTCCTCCTTCTTCATCTCGATGACCCGCTCGTCGAGGAAGGCGTTGAGCCAGGTCCGCTCGTCACCGCCCTGGGCCGGCGGCCGCGTCCGGGCGAGCGCGCGGTTGCGGATCGACCGCATGCCCTCGTACCCGTGCATCACCGCGGCGTCGTAGTAGGCGAACTGGCCGAGCGCCCGGACCCCGTCGGCCTTTCCGTCGCGTACCGAAGGGTTGAAGTAGACCCGGTCCCGCTCGGCCTCCTGGGCGGCCCGGAACGTCGCGTCGGTGGCGGCGGTCCGCCAGTCGCGGGTGAAGTTGGGGTCGAGCCCGGCGTGCGAGGGGGTGCCGTTAACGGCGCGCAGCGCCGGCAGGTACGAGGCCAGCACGTTGCCCGGCTTGGTGCGCGTGTACGCCTCGACGAGTTCGAGCATGTCGCCGGTGCCGGAGCAGAAGCCGATGATGCCGGCCGTGTAGCCCCGCCCGTCGCCGATGTCCTCGATGTAGGAGAACTGCGCGCGCCAGTCGAGCGAGGAGTTCTCGGCCGCCGAGACGATCTGCATGGCGACGTCCTTCTTCGCCGGGTCGTCGAGGTTGGCGCCGGCCGGGGGAGTGGGCGTGGGGGTGGGGGTGCCGCCGCCACCGCCGGGCAGGGTCCACAACTGGTTGGTGGAGCCGGCGCAGCTCCAGATCTGGAGCCGGGCGCCGTTGGCCGTGCTGCGGTCCGTGACGTCCAGGCACTTGCCGGAGCCGGTGTTGACCAGAGTGCCGTTGCTGGGCGTCCACTTCTGGGCGCCGGTGTTGTTGCAGTCGTACAACTGCACCTTCGCGCCGTTGGCGGTCGACGCGGCGGTGACGTCCAGACACTTGCCGAGAGCCCGGATCGAGTTGTCGGAGTTGCCGACCGTCCACGTCTGGGCCGTGCTGCCGTTGCAGTCCCAGAGCTGGACCGCGGTGCCGTTGGCCGGGTTGGCCCCGGCCACGTCGACGCACTTGCCCCCGAGGCCGGTGATCGGGCCGGCTGTCGCCGCGCTGGCCGACGGTAGGCCGTAGCCGATCGCCGCGACGGCGATCAGCAGGGCGCCCACGGCGTACGCGGTTGTCCTCTTGCGCATCATGGTGCTCCTCGGGGGGCGGGGCGGCGCGAAACATCAGGAAACTGTATTAACAGATAACAGTACGTCGATGTCTTGTCAATCGATGGTCGCCGCCGGTGACCGCGCGTCCCGCGCGCGGTCACGGATCAGGCGAAGCGCGCCAGAACCGCCGTGCGGAACTCGTCCCACTCGCCGTCGAAGGCCGGGTCCGACCTGGTCGACGACAACGCGTAGTACCGCAGCAGCAGGACCAGGTTGCGGTTTTGCAGCACCGCGAGAGCGACGTTGTCGCTGGTGGACGTGGTCTTCTCGTAGACCGGGTGCCGTTTCACCAGGAAGCCGGGCCAGTCGCGCTCGGTCAGCGGGCGGACCTCGACGAACTCGTCGTAGGACGCCATCGTTCTGCCGTCCTGCTTCCACCGCGGGATGTGCACCTTCTTCGGGCAGGCGTCGGCCACCGCCCGCAACTCGGCGAGACTGGCCACCGCCGCATCCTCGTCCGGGTAGACCAGCGCGAACTGGAAACGGAACCGGGGGCGCTCCTGGCCTATGCCGTCGTCCGTCACATCCGCTTTCGCCGTCACCGTGAGCACCTGAGGATCACCGGGCGTCTTGGGTTCGACCTGGTCACCGGGCTTGCGCAGCGGCTCCGGTAGGTAGGTGCACAGCGCCGGGAGGGTCCCGTCGTACGGCCAGTCGTAGCCCTTCCAGCCGGTCCCGAGGCCCTCCGGCGGCAGCAGTAGTGCCTGCACGGTCTCGACGTCGAACGGCGGTGGTGGCGGGGACGTCGTCGGGGCAGCGGCCGGACCGCCTTTCGGTGTGCCGGGGCAGCCCGTCACCAGGGCCACGGCACAGGCGGCGGCACAGATGGCGCGGAGGGTACGCCCTGGCACCGACATCATGGCATTGTCACACTCCGATGCGGGTGGTGCTGCCCCGCGATGCGTGCCGGGCCAGTGCCCTCAGCTCACGGCCTTGGCGAGGGCGTCGCCGACGGCGGCGCGTACCGGGTCGGGGTTCGCCCAGCTCCAGTTCGGGTGGGCCCGGTTGGTGAGCAGGGCGAGCACGAGCTTGCGGTCGGGATCGACCAGCAGCGAGGGACCGGCGAAGCCGGTGTGCCCGAAGGTCCGCGCGGAGGCGAGCCGGCCCATGAACCATGGCTGGTTGAGGACGACGCCGAGGCCGTGGGCGGCGGTGCGGTTGGGGCGCTCCGGGTCGATGGCGGGTTTCCCCGCGTTGTGGTTGGTGAGCATCCGTCGGACGGTGCCCGCGGCGAGAATGCGCCTGCCCTGGTAGGTGCCGCCGTTGAGCAGGAGTTGGCCGATGGCGGCGAGATCGGTGGCGGTGGCGAAGATGCCGGCGTGGCCCGCGACGCCGCCGAGGTGGTTGGCGACATCGTCGTGGACGACGCCGCGCAGCAGGCCACGGGAGGAGCGGGCGTCGGTGGCGACCAGCCGGGTGGCCTTGGCGCCGCTGGACAGCCAGGTGTTGGGTTTGAAGCCGGTGTCCCGTAGGCCCAGTGGCCCGGTGAGGTTGGTCTTGAGGGCCTGGTCGAGGCGTTGGCCGGTGACCTTCTCGACGATCTTGCCGGCGGCCATGAGTCCGACGCTCGAATAGCGGAAGGTGCTCCCGGGCACGGCGCCGGAGACGAGCGGGGTGGCGAGCACGGCGTTCCAACGGGCCGCGTCATCGGGCAGGCCGGTGACCTTGGCACCGACCGGGAGGCCGCTGGTATGGGTGAGCAGCATCTCGACGGTGACCCGGTCCTTGCCGACGCCGGTGAAGCCGGGCAGGTAGTCGCGGACCGGGGCGGCGAGGTCGACCCGCCCCTTGTCGACCTGCTGGAGCAGCAGGATGGCGGTGTAGACCTTGGTGACCGAGGCGAGGTCGAAGACGGAGTCGGGGCGCATCGCGACCCGTTGGCCCGCCGGGAGCAGTTTCGGGCCGGCCGCGTACCGGAGTGCCTCCCCGACGGCGGTGTGCACCGTCGTCTTCCCGTCCACCAGGACGGTGGCGACCGCGCCCGGGAAGCCGCTGTGCCGCAGGGTCTGCGGCGTGGCGGGCAACTGACGCCGGAGCAGGGCGGTCACGTCCGCGGCATAGCGGGCCTGGTTGGCCGGCGGGGTGCCGCCGCCCGGCGCCGGGGTGCCGCTGGGCGTGCCGCTCGGCGCCGGGGCCTTACCGGCCGCGCCGAAACCCACCCGGTTGCCGGCGGCGTCGGTCGCGGTGACCGAGTCGCCGGGGTCGGTCCAGCCCGGGGCCGGTCCGCCCTTCTCGCCGCAGCCGGTGAGGGCGGCGGCCGTGGCGGCCAGGCCGGCCCCGAGCAGCGTACGACGGGCAACGGGCATGCCGACGATGGTGGCAGCCGCCCCCGGCGTACGCCAGTCGGCCCTCCGGTCAGCGTAGCCCGGCGAAAAGGTCGTTCTCGGGTGTCGGAGCGCCCGTGACGTCCCGGACCCGGACGAAGGTCTCCATGCCCATCAGCTCGGTGAACCGTTCCCGGCCCAGTTGGAGGAAGAAGATGTTCTCGGTCTGGCTGGCGTGTGTGGCCAGCGCGTCGTACTTCTGCGTGCCGTAGCTGCTGGTGTCCACCCAGGTGGTGATCTCGTCGTCGGGCAGCCCGAGCTGCGGCTCCGACTCGTCCGGCTCGGCCCACTCGACGCCGAGTTCCCGCATGATCCGGCCGAACTCGCCGAGGGCCGTGCGGGGCACGGTCGTCCAGTACACCTTCGCGGGGACGTCGGTCTTCGCGACGGCGGCCATCGTGATCCGGTGGGCCTGGATGTGGTCCGGGTGGCCGTAGAAGCCGTTCTCGTCGTAGGTGACGATGACGTCCGGCTCGTACTGTCGGATCAGCTCGGCCAGCCGGTCCGCCGCCTCGTCGACCGGCGTGATCCAGAACGCGCCGGGCTGGTCGTTCGTCGGCCAACCCATCATTCCGGAGTCGGCATAGCCGAGCGTCTCCAGGTGGGTGACCTTCAAGACCTCGCAGCTGGCCTCCAACTCGGCCTGGCGCATCGCCACCACGGAGGCCGGGTCGTGCCCCGGGTCGCCGGGCTTGACCCCGCCCGGGCCGTCGCCACATCGGCCGTCGGTACAGGTCACCAGCACCGTCGTGACCCCCTCCGCCGCGTAGCGGGCAAGGACACCACCGGTGCTCGTCGCCTCGTCGTCGGGGTGGGCGTGCACCGCCATCAGGGTCAGAGGTCGTTCAGCCATGCCCTCACCCTACGAGGCTCGGCGCGCTGGCACGGGCGGCATCCCTCCTTCCGGCCCGCGTACTCCTTACATGAAGTTGCGGGTGTGCAGGGCGGAGAGCGCGGCGGCCTCGTCGGGGCGGAAGCCCAGCCGGACCAGCCGGCGCTGGCGGCCCTGATCCATCGCGTTCTGCAACTCCTGCACCCGGTCGAAGCCGGCCGACACGTCATCGGGGTGCCAGCTTCCCGCCGCGAGCAGCACGAGCGCGTCGAAGACGTCCGCGTTGAGGCCCGCGGTGTCGACGAGCGCGTCGTGGCGGCGGTGGATGGCCGCACGCAGCCGGTCGCGCAGCAGCGGGTCCACCGTCGCCTGGTGTTCGAGGTGCGCCATGCCGAACACCACGTGCCGGCGCTCGTCCTGCATCGCCAGCCAGCAGATCCGGCGGGTCACCGGGTCCGGAGCGTTGCGCTCCAGGAACGACAGGAGGTCGACGAAGCTCCCCTCGCCCAGCACCGAGAGCAGGAACGAGGCCAGCGCGAAGTCGGACTCGGCGACGAGCGTGAAGAGCGACTGGCGGCCGCCGGCCGACGACGTGCCCAGCTCCGCGCCCCGCAGCAGGGCCCGTCGGGTGAACACCTCCATGTGCCGAGCCTCGTCGGCCATCTGCACGGCGAGAAGCTGCATCACCTCGCGGAAGTGCGGGTGGATCCGCCCCACGAACCGTGCGGGCACGACGAGTGCGGCCTGCTCGTTCTCGACGAGGTAGGTCATTACCTGCACCACCGCGGCCTCGACGTCCGTCGGCAGGGTGAACGCCTCGTCCCACGGCACCGCGGCCTCCGGGTCCCACTGCCGTGCGGCTGCCTGCGCGTACAGCTTGGGCGCGACGTCGGCCCACACCAGATCGCGGTCGTCCAGGTCGAACCGGGCCTCGGGGCCGCCGGCCTCCAGCAGCGCGCCACGCGCGCCGAGCCCCCAGCGGGGCGGTGGCCGGCTGCTGAGCGCCGACGGCAGGGCGGGCCCGGCCCGCTCCGCACCGAACCAGCGGTCGTCGTCGGCCCCGCCGCGAACGACCACCGCCACCAGGTCGCCGCGGTCCGCCGGATCCGGCCACTCGACCCGGTGACCCCGACCGCGGCACCAGGCCGGCAGGTGTACGGCCAGGGCGGGATCCCGACCGGAGACCGCCAGCCGGCCACCGGGCGGCAACCCGGCCAGGGCACGCTTCACCAGCAGGTGCGCGCCCCGGCCGAAGCCCAGCCCGCCGAGGTTGACCTCGGCGTCGGCGGCCGGCGCGGTGCTCATGGTCGGTAGTCCGGAGCCGTCACCCGCCCGTCCGGGGCGTAGAACCCGGTCGCGTCGACCGCCTCGGCGAGAGCGTCGTAACCCGTGGTGCGGCCGGCCTCCCAGGCGGTGAGCCCTTCGAGATCGAGCAACGGCCGGACCTGCGGGTCGGCGTACGACATGCCGCGCAGCAACGTGCCGAAGAGCTGGACCCCGGGGGACGCCGGCTCGCGGACCGTCATGTTGCAGTGGTCGTACCGCGCGGTCTGCGCGATGATCCGGGTGCCGTCGGGCGGCAGTGTGCCCTCCTGGACGAACGCCAGATGGTTGGCGTCGATCATGCAGGCCGCGTCCACCTCCTTGGCCAGCAGGGCCCGGGCGGCGTCGCGCTCCCCACCGATGTGGTCGCCGTGCAGGCCGACGCCGACGTCGAACCGGCGCACGTCGACGTCGACCCCGGCCGCCGCGAGGTGGCCCAGCGGGATCAGCGTCGCCTGCGGACTGTCCACGGCGCCGACGCCGACCACCAGGCCGGCGAGGTCCTCGACCTGTCGCACCGGCGAGTCGGCGCGCACCACCACGACCGAGCTGAGGTCCCGGTCGGTGTCGCGCATGGTGAGAGCGGACACGGCGACGTCGTTGGCCGCCGCCAGCCGCTCGGCCCGGAGCCAGGCGAGGGGCGAGTTCCACGCCGCGTCGATCCGCCCGGCGACGAGGTCCTCGACCTGCCGCTCGTAGTGGGAGTAGAGGACGAAGTCGAAATCCAGGCCCCGCCCCCGCAGCCAGGTGCGGAAGCCCTCCCAGATGGTCACCACCTTGGGGTCGTACGCGACCGCGCCCATCAGGACAGTCGGCGCCGGCATCAGCGGTTGGCCTCGTCGAGTAGTGGCAGCCCGGTGGCGACCCGGCCGACGAAGTCGTGCAGGGCGTCGGTGGTCGGTGCCATCACCCGGGCCGCGCGGGAGTCGCGGAAGCGGCGCTCCAAACCCAACTCCTTACGGAACGCGCTGCCGCCGCAGAGCTGCATCGCGCCGTCGGTCACCCCGGCGACCGTCTCGCCGGCGAGCGCCTTGACCTGCAACACCCGCAGCATCGCGTCCTCCCGGCTGGTCTCCAGCGCGGTGAGGGTGTCGCCGAGGAAGGCCCGCAGAGCGTCGGTGCGGATCTTCAGCTGGGCGTAGGCGCGTCGGGTGACGGGCGCGTCGCGAAGTGCCGCTCCGGTGTGTGTGAGCGTGGTGCCGGTGAGGTGCCGGCCGGCCTCGGCGACCGCACTGTCGGCGAGGCCGAGGCAGAACGCGGCGTTCAGCACCAGGAACCAGGGCAGGACCACGCCGAGCGCGGTGTCGAGGCCGGCGCCGTCGGCGGCGATCATCGCGTCGGCGGGAACCCGGAGCCCGTCGGCCGTCATCGGCCGGGAGCCGTTGCCGCGCAGGCCGAGCCCGTCGAAGTCACCGGCGACAGTCAGGCCCGGGCTGTCGGCCGGCACGAGCCACAGCGTCATCGGCCCCGCCCCGGGGGTCAACGGAAGGCTCGACCAGACGTAGCTGTTCGCCTCGCCGGCCGAGGTGACCCAGCTCTTTCGGGCGTCGAGCCGTACCGAGCCGTCGTCGGTCGCCGCCGCGGTGCCGGTCGGCGACCAGAAGTGGCTGCGCGAGCCGAACTCGGAGAACGCCAACGTGGTCAGGTGGCCGCCGGAGGCGATGGCCGTACGGACCTCACGCGGGCCGTGCGCCTCGATGACGGCGGTCGCCGCGTAGTGCATGAGCACCACCATCGCCGTGGACCCGCACTCGGCGGCGAGCCGTTCGATGAGCTCGGCGACCGTACGCATGCCCTGGCCGCCCCCACCGACCTCGGGCGACGAGGCCAGGCCGAGCAGGCCGGCCGCGCCCAGGGCATCGACGCCCTGCCGGGGGAAGGCCCCGTCCCGGTCGACGGTCCCCGCCTGGGGTCGGATCACCTCGTCGATCAGCGTGCCGAGCACGTCGGAGTCATCGGTCGTCGGTTGGGCATTGTCGAGGGTGGTCGTCATGCGGACGTCCCTTCGATCGGGCCGGTGGGACCGCCATCGAGGCTATCCGATGCGCATCCGCTGAGCGACGACTCGTCGGGTGCACGGGAGATCAGACGCGACCGCTCCGTTCCGGTGTCACCGGAGCCGCGAAGAACTCGGCGAGCGGGTCGACCATCCTCGGGTACGCCCGGTTGATGGCGTCGTGGCCGCTGCGGGGAATCACCAGGGTGCGCGCCCGGGGCAGGGCGCGGGCCAGTGCCTCGTTGAGGTCGACGTAGTAGGGCGGCCCGTCGGCGCCGCAGGTCAACAGCACCTCGGCGGTGACTCCGGCCCACCGGTCGGCCGGGCCGTCCTGTGCCCGGATCAGGCTGGACTCCTCCAGTGTCATCGGCAGCAGGTCGCCCATCGTGCGCCCGATCGGGGTCCGCAGGAACGCGCGGATGATGGCGACCCGTACGCGGAAGGGGAGCTTCGCCGCCGCCATCTGCGGGTTGATGCCGGCGGCCGTGATGGCGAGGCCCTTGGCGATGTCGCCCGCGCGGGCCGCCGCGCGCGCCGGGTCGAGCCAGGCGGCGGGAAAGCCACCGTCGATGGAGATCGCGGCGTCGTAGAGGGCGAGCCGGTCGATCGGCAGTCGGAGCGCGGCCTCGAGGGCGATGAAGCCGCCGGAGCTGTGGCCGATGACGTTGCCGGAGCCGGTGTGCTCCAACACCACGGCGAGGTCGTCGATGTCCTGCCCGAAGGTGTAGGGCTGCGACCGGGGTGGGGCGTCCGCCCGTCCGCGCCGGTTGAACAGGTGCACGGTGAACCGGTCGGCGAGCGCCGCGGCCAGCCGGCGGTAGACGTCGATGGTGACGCCGCCGCCGTGCACCACGACGATTCCGGGCCCTGCTCCCGTGGAGTGCAGCGCGATCGTCGCGCCGTCTCGTGCCCTGATCCGCTCCATGACCGGCCCACCCTTCCGCGAGGACAATAACTGCGAACGCCGTTTGCAATTTACAGTAGATCGGTGAGCGACGCACCTACGAGGTCCGGTGACGGCGACGCCGCCCGGCAGCCGATCTGGAGCAGGCCCGAACGCGGTAGCCGAGGGCCCGCTCCGGCACACAGCCGGGACGAGATCGTCACGGCCGCCATCGCACTGGCGGACGCCGAAGGTCTCGCCGCGGTGTCGATGCGTGCCGTCGCCGCCGCGCTGGGCACCGGTGCCGGATCGCTCTACCGGTATCTCTCGTCCCGGGACGACCTCCTGGACCTGATGACCGACCGGGCGGTGGGGGAGCTGCGGTCGCACCCACCGGCGGAGGGTGACTGGCTGGACGCGATGCTGCTGGTGGCCCGCCGGCAGTTGGCGCTGCACCAGCGCCATCGGTGGTTGGTGGAGGTCATCCACCGCCCGTCCGGGATCGGCCCCGAGAGCCTGGCCTGGTTCGACGACTGCCTCCGGATCCTGGAGCCGGTCCGCTGTGGCGCCACCGCCAAGTTCGAGGCGATCGCCATGGTGACCGGTGTGGTGACCCTCTTCGCCCGCAGCGCGGCGAGCGCCGGGTCGTTCACCCTCGCCGGCGCGGACCTCGCGGCGTACCCGCACCTGGTGGCGGCCTTCAGCCAGCCCCCGGCGCCCGCGCCTCGGACGGACCTCTTCGAGCGGACCCTGCGCGGCCTGCTGGCCGGGCTGCTCCTCGCCGAGCCCGCCGAGCGGGGCTGAGCAGCCGACCACGGGCCGCCGACCGTTCCTGCGGGACACGTCGCTGGTGGCCGAGCAGCCGCAGGGATGGTCCCGGCAGGGAATCGCCGAGCAGAGCGACTGCCAGCAGGCGTTGGCCGTGGAACTCGCCAAGCACCGCGGTGGCGGGATGGACCAAGAAGCTGGCGTACGCCGGCGGAGTGCACGCGGTGGGGTTGCCGACCAACTCGCCGCCGTAGCCCTCACCGGCGGCCGCTTCCTGATCGATATCCGCCCGGAGCCGGCCCGGTGGCCGCCGGTCGGTGGGTCAGGCCCCGCCGGGCGGCCGACCCGCGAACTGGTGCGGAACAGCCGAACCTCGGGGCCGGCTGGTCTAGGTTTCGGTGGTGAGGCCCGCGTCGGCTGGTGAGAGGTGAGACCGTGACCGAACCCGATCTTGAGAGCCTGCGGGAGCGCGCCGCGAGCGGTGACCGCGACGCGGTCGACCAGCTCGTCGAGCTCGCGGGTGAGCGAGGTGACCTCACGGAGCTGCGCAGCCTCGCCGACGGTGGCAACACCGACGCCGCGGCTCAGCTCGTCGAACTCGCCAGCGAGCGCGGCGACATGGACGAGTTGCGGCGCCTGGCCGACGGCGGCGACCGCGACGCGGCCGATCAGCTCGTCGAATTGGCCGCTGAGCGGGTCGACGTCGCCGAGCTCCGGCGGCTCGCCGACGGTGGCAACCGCGACGCGGCGGACGTTCTGGCCGACCTCACCGACGAGGCCGAGGCCGAAGACCCGGAGTAGCCGTACCGGTCGCTCGCTGGTGGCGCCGGGTGTTCGACGGTTGCGGGACCCCCGTCGAACACCCGGCGCCGGCCCGAAGGCCGCCGGCCGGCCGATCAGGCCTGCGCGGCCCGGATGGCGTCGCGCAGCGGCGTGCTCGGCCGACCGATCAGCCGGCTGAGGTCGTCGCTGTCGGTCGTCAGCTCGCCGATGGCGATCGAGTTGTCGAGCGCGGCGACGAACCCGGCGGTGCCGGCGTCGAGGCCGACGTTCTCCAGGGCCGAGGCCAGCTCGGCGGCGGACAGGTCCTGGTGGACGACCGTGGTGCCGGTGACCTCGGTCACCGCGGCGGCCAACTCGTCGAAGGTGAACGCGGTGCCGCCCAGCTCGTAGACGGCGTTGCCGTCCTCCTCGCGGGTCAGGGCCGCGGCGGCTGCCGCCGCGTAGTCGGCGCGGGTCGCGGCGGAGACCTTGCTGCCACCGGTGGCGCCGAGGATCGTGCCCGTCTGCACGTACTGCGGTAGCTGGTCGGTGTAGTTCTCGGTGTACCAGCTGTTGCGCAGCGCGGTGTACGTCAGGCCGGACGCGGCCAGGACCTCCTCGGTGGCCTTGTGCTCCGGCGCGAGCGGGTTCGTGGTGGTGTCGGCGCCCAGGATGCTGGTGTAGACCAGGCGCTCGACGCCGGCCAGCTTGGCCGCGTCGATGACCGCGGTGTGCTGGGCCACGCGCTGACCGGGGGTGTCGCCGGAGATGAGCAGCAGGCGGCGTACGCCGGCCACGGCGCCGGGCAGCGTCGACGGATCGTCGTAGTTGGCCTGGCGGATCTCGACACCGCGCGCGGCGAGGTCGGCCGCCTTCTCCGGGGTGCGGACGATGGCGGCGATCTCGGCAGCGGGCACACCGGTGTCGAGCAGCTGCTCGATCACCAGGCGGCCCAGTCGGCCGGTGGCACCGGTGACGGCGTAGGTGGGCATGGCAACCTCCGAGAAGACGATGGCAAAACCGTAAGCACTTACGAATCTACAGCACTTCCTCGTCTGAATCCGCAGGGTAGGCTGGTGAGGTGAACGACATGCCCTCCCAGGACCCGGCGGGGCCTACCCAGGAACTCGTCAGCGATGTGTTCGCGCGGGGCTGCACCTCCCGCGCGGCCTTCGAGGACGTCACCTCGAAGTGGGCCTCGCTGGCCCTGTTGGCGCTCGGCGAGGGTCGGTACCGGTTCAATGCGCTGCGGCGGCGCATCGACGGTGTCAGCGAGCGGATGCTCTCCCAGACCCTGCAGACCCTCGAGCGCGACGGGATGCTGACCCGCGAGGTACTGACGGCGATCCCTCCGCGCGTCGAATACTCGCTGACCCCCCTCGGGGCCCGGGTCGCCGAGCAGTTGCGCGGCCTCGCCGACCTGCTGGAGGCCTCCGTACCGGAGTTGCAGACCGCCCGCGACGCCCACGAGCGCGACCGGGCCTAGGTGCTCTGCGCGCAGATCCTGGTCATCTCGGCCAGGTAGCTGGCCAGCGTGGGCAGGCCGACCTCGGCTCGGCGAAGATCGACATCGTGCTCGTCCCGGTCACGCCTTGAGCGTCTCACGAGGTGGCACTCCGTAGCTGGCGTGGTAGCGCGCGGTGAACCTGCTGTGGTTGGCGAATCCCCACCGACTGGCGATCGCGGAGACGGTGTCCCGGTGCGGGTCGGCCCGCACCAGGTCGTGGTGGGCCCGGTCGAGTCGGATCCGGCGCAGGTACGCCATCGGGGTGGTGCCGAGATGCCGGCGGAAGGCGAGTTGGACGGCACGTACCGAGACGGCGGCGGCGTTGGCGATGTCCGCCGCGCTGATGTCCCGGTCGGCGTGCTCGTCCATGAACGTGATTGCCCGGCGCAGGGTGGCGGTGCTGGCGTCCCGTCGGTCCTCGATGGTCGGATCGGTGACCGCCGTGTTGGGAAAGACGGTGAGCGCCGCGGCGGCGAGCATCCGTGCGGCGTTTCCGATCACCAGCGGCTGCGCGCTGGCGATCGGGTTGGTCAGCACGACGTCGGTGATGTAGCTGGTGGTGTTGCGCCACTGCCGGGCGAGGGCGGTGGCCGCGGGCCCGAGGTCGGTGAACCGGATCTGACCGGGGCGCCGGGCCGGCGCGGCGGCGGCGACCTGTGCCAGCACGCCCAGGTCCAGCACGCAGAGCTCCACCGCGCCGGGTTGCCAGCGCAGGGTGGACGGCATGGTGGGCTTGGTGGCGAGGAAGACGTCGCCGGGCGTGAACCGGTCGGCTGAGCCGTCGCAGCCCGGTCGACCCGGGCGGTGCGGGTGTGGCCGATGACCAGGCCGTCGATGTCCCGCACGCCGATGTCGAGGTTCGCCGTCTGCCCGGCGGTCGCGAGGGCGAACGGCCCGGTGTCGACCCGGCGGTGGAGCAGTCGGTATCCCAGGTCCCCGCTGCTGATACGGAGATCCGGGTCGTAGGTCGTGGCCAGGAACTGGTGGATGGCCACCGGATCTCGGCTGTCGAATTCTCGGGTCTGCACTGGTGACGTCATCCGCTGTCTCCGTCGAGGGAGGATTGCCGCCGAAGGGTGGACCGGGGCCGGCGGTGGGAGGGGTGGAACGTCGCGAGCGGGACGGCGGCGACCGGTCGAAGCGGGTGTCGGGTCTGGGCAGACCGTTGATCTTTTCTATTGCGCAATATCTAGCGATGGGAATTTCACCATACGACAATCATCGACGTCACGCCCACGATCCAGAACGGTCTGTCGGCTGGTTGACTTCGCTTTCCGGCTACCCCGTGCGGTATTCCTGCGCGTGCTGACCTAGTCACCTCGGCGCTGGCGACGGAATCCTGATCACGATCTTCCCGGGACGTCGGAGGACGACCCGGCCGCTGCCGGGCGACCGGCCAACGGGAGGGGGTGCACGTTGGACGGTACCGATCCAGACCGTGTCGTTCGGCTGGCGGTGGCCGAGGCACTGGCCCGGGTGGCGGACGAGGACAGCCTCGGGCTCGGCGAGGGGGACGCGCTGGAGAGCCTCGGTGCCGGCCTCCGCGAGGTGCTCCGCCGCGCACTCGACGACCGGGTGCCGTTGGCCACCCCGCACTTCGTCGACCTCTGCCGCGACCTGGGCCTGAACCGCGACTCCATGGACCTGCTGGGGCACTACCTGTTGACGGCGCTGTTGGCCCACCACGTGGGGCCGGACGCCCTGATCCGGGTCGGCGTGCTCCTCGGCACCGTCCGGCGCTATCTGCCCGCTGCCCGTCCACCGGCGCTCCCGAACCGGCACCCGGCGTCCCGGCGACGTGACCCGCGCTCGGACAACAGCGCGGTGGGCCGCTACCGCCGGGCGAAGTTGCCGGAGCACGTGCCCAGTCCACCGAGCTGGACGTGCACCGGTTGTGGCCGCGAGTGGCCGTGCGCCACCAAGCAGAGTCAACTCCTCGCCGAGTTCGGTGGAGCGCGTGCCGCGCTCGCCGTGTACCTCGGTTCCTGTCTCGTCGCCGCCGCCCAGGACCTGCCGACGCTGCCGCTGCCCCGTGCCCGGCTGCGCTTTCTGGGCTGGCTGCCCCGCGCCCGGATCTGACCCCGGTGCGGCCCGACGCCTGACCGGACAACCAGATCCGCGCGGGCTCTAGTCAAGAACGACATCGATGCGATGGAATGTCATTCCCGCACCACATCCTGGGGGAGGACGTCGATGTCGTCCACTTCGTCGGCCGCCGGCATCCGTGCCCGGGTCGCCACGGTCCTGGCCGGAGTGCTGCTCATGGCCCTGCCCGGCACGCCGGTAGCCGCGGCTCCGGCGATCGCCGACCCAGCCGCACCGGCCCAGCCGGGCCCGCCGCACATCGTCGGTGAGCAGACCGTCCCCGCCTACTCGTACGCCGATGCGATCCGGGAGAGCGTCTGGGTCCAGACCCGGGCCGACACCGACGGCGACGGCGTACGGGACCGGGTGGCGGTCGACCTCGTCCGCCCCCGGGAGGCAGCGGCCGCGGGGATCCGGGTACCGGTCATCATGGACGCCTCGCCGTACTACCTGTGCTGTGGTCGGGGCAACGAGAGCGAGCGCAAGACGTACGACGCGGCCGGCGTGATCGCCAAGGCGCCGCTGTTCTACGACAACTACTTCGTCCCGCGCGGCTACGCGTTCGCGGCGGTGGACCTCGCCGGCACCGCCCGCTCCACCGGGTGCGAGGACGTCGGTGGCCGGGCCGAGGTGGGCAGCGCCACGGCGGTCGTGGACTGGCTCAACGGGCGGGCCAACGCCTTCACCGCCGACGGTCAGCCGGTCCGCGCGGAGTGGAGCACCGGCCGGGTCGGCATGATCGGCAAATCGTGGGACGGCTCGGTCGCCAACGGGGTCGCCGCCACCGGCGTACCGGGGCTGGCGACCATCGTGCCGATCTCGGCGATCTCCAGCTGGTACGACTACCAGCGTTACCAGGGCGTGCTGCGCGCCGCCGACTACCCCGGCTACCTGCACTCGTACGTCAACGGTCGTGGAGACGAGGCCTGCGCCCAGGTGCTGGCGCGGCTCCGCACGGACAGCGCCGAGGAGACCGGCGACTACAACGCGTACTGGGCGCAGCGCGACTACCGGCCCGCAGCGGGTCGGGTCCGGGCCAGCGTGTTCGTGGCGCACGGGGTCAACGACCTGAACGTCACCACCAACCAGTTCGCCCGCTGGTGGCAGGAGTTGGCCGAGCAGGGCGTGCCCCGCAAGCTCTGGCTCCACCAGGCCGGCCACGAGGACCCGTTCGACGTCCGGCGGGCCGAGTGGGTGGCCACCCTGCACAGCTGGTTCGACTACTGGTTGCAGGGGCTGCGCAACGGGATCATGGACGAGCCGCGGGTCGACCTGGAGACCGCCCCTGGTGTCTGGACGACGCAGCGGGACTGGCCGGCGACCGGCACCCGGAAGGTTCGGGTCGCCCTCGGCGCCGGTGACGGCGTGACCGGCACCCTCGGCGGGCGCGGCGCGCGGCCGGGCCAGGAGCGGTCCTACGTCGACGGGTCGCTGACCGAGTCGGCGCTGGTCGCCGAGCCAAGCACCGCGGCCGCCGGCCGGTTGGTCTTCCTCTCCGGCGCGCTCACCGCGCCGGTGCGGATCTCCGGCAGCGCCTCGGTGCGGTTGCGGATCCGGGTGGACCGACCGACCACCGAGCTGACCGCCCGACTGGTCGACTACGGCACCGCCGAGCGGATCCAGTACGGCAGCTCGGAGGGCGTACGGACGCTGGCCACCGAGTCCTGCTGGGGAGCGGCCACGGCGGCCGACGACGCCTGCTACCGCGACACCGAGGAGATCACCGCGGTCACCGACCACGCGGTGCTGACCCGCGGCTGGCTCGACGCCGCGCACCACCGCTCGCTGCGGTTCAGCTCCCCACTGCGGCCCGACCGCTGGTACACGGTGACCGTGCCGCTGAACGCGTACGACGCGGTGCTGCCGGCCGGGCACCTGCTCGGCCTCGTGCTCGGCCAGAGCGACCCGGAGTTCACCGAGACCGACGACCAGGACGCCACCGTCCGGGTCGACCTCGGCCGCAGCGAGCTGATCCTCCCGCTCGTCGGCCGGGCCGGGCTGCCCAGGGTCGACGTCGCGCCGCCGGTGGTCACCGCGCCACCCGCTCAGCCGGCACCCGCGCGGACCGGCCCTTGGGACAACCGGCAGCTTCCCTGAGCGCGCGGCACGACCGGGCGGAGGTATTCATCGTGGCCCCGCGCCCCGTACAACGGCTGTTCATCGCCCTCTTCGAGGCTTCTTGATCGGACGAGCATTGACTTGATCGAGGAGAGGCTCTCACGTGAGGGACAAGCAATCCGAAGAGGCCGAGCGCGCGCAGTTGTCGCGGCGCAAGCTGGTCAAGTACGCGGGCGTCGGCGCGACGCTGGCCGCGGCCAGCCCGCTGGTGGGCGGGGCCGCGGCGTGGGCCGACGAGGAGCGCCGGCCCGGCGACGACAACAGCGACCGGGGCAGCTCCAAGAACCGGGCGTGGCGCGCTGGTGACCACCACGTCCACTCGGAGTACAGCGGCGAGTTCGACACCACGAAGTCGCCGATCGTCTTCCACAAGGGCGCGGACGCGGTCTACCCGATCGTCACCAACGCCATCATGGCGAAGAACTTCGGTCTGACCTGGGCGATGTGCACCGACCACGGCGGACCGACCCACTCCAAGGTGAACATCGAGCAGGCGTACCCCGACCTGCTGCGCTCGCGCAAGCTGGTCCCCGAGGTGCTCCAGTTCTGGGGCATGGAGTTCGACGCGCCGTCGCTGGACCACCACACGCTGATGATCCCGCGGCACGACGACGAGGCGAAGCAGCTCTTCGAGCTGGAGAGCCGGTTCGCCAAGTACGACGCGTTCCCGACCGACCCGGCCCGGGACACCGAGGCCAAGATGGTGGAGTTCCTCAAGGTCGCCCGGGGAATGCCGCACAAGCCGCTGGTGATCGCCCACCACGCGTCCCGCTCGGCGCCGGGGCTCGGCGTCTACGGCCAGGACACCCCGCGCGAGTTCCGTAACGGCAACAACGCCGCGCCGGACGTCTACATCGGCTTCGAGGGCGCGCCGGGCCACCAGGCGGGCCCGCTCAACGGCGGTAAGCGCGGCGGGTACGGCAACCACCCCACCTACGGCGGCTTCGACCAGATGACCGCGCGGGTCGGCGGGCTGTGGGACTCCCTGCTCGGCGAGGGACGACGCTGGTGGATCACCGCCACCTCGGACTCGCACGTGCACTGGACCCGTGGCGGCTCGGACTTCTGGCCGGGCGAGTACAGCAAGACCTACGTGCACGCCCGTCAGGACTACGGCGACATCATGGACGGCCTGCGCAACGGCCGGATCTGGGTGACCACCGGTGACCTGATCCGCAGCCTCGACGTCACCGCGAAGTCCCAGGGCAAGACCGCCGAGGTGGGCGAGACCATCACGGTCAGCCGGCGCAGCCGCACCGATGTCGAGATCGAGATCACGTTCCGCCCGCTGGACGGCGTGAACGGCAACGGAGACCGCCCCGAGGTCCGCCGGGTCGACCTGATCGTCGGCCAGATCACCGGCCCGAGCGCCAACCTGGACGCCGACACCAACCCCACCACCAAGGTGGTGGCCCGGTTCGGCCCGCGGGACTGGCGTCGCCAGGGTGCCGACTACGTCATCCGGCACACCCTGCGCAACGTCGAGGCCGACACCTACGCGCGGGTCCGCGGCACCAGCACCGACGAGGCGGAGCCGCTCGCCGACGGGCTGGAGAGCCCGTGGGACGACCTGTGGTTCTACTCGAACCCGGTGTTCGTGCACGTGCGCTGACACCAGGCGCGACGGCGGCTCAGCGGTCCGCCGGCACGGCTCGACGCACGATGGTCGGGCGGTGCCGGCGGACCGCTTCGTCGTCGGGTTGACCTCGAGCGCACTCGAATACCTAGCGTGACCGGACGGGCCCGCCGCCCCCGTTCGCGCGGCACAGACCCTTCGGAGGGCTTCATGCGCTACCGCGTCCTCGGCGGTACCGGTATCCAGGTCAGCGTCCACTGTCTCGGCACGATGATGTTCGGCGCGGTCGGCAACCCCGACCACGACGACTGCGTCCGGATCGTGCACGCCGCACTGGACCGGGGGATCAACGTCGTCGACACGGCCGACATGTACTCGGCCGGAGAGTCGGAGGTGATCGTCGGGAAGGCGCTACGCGGCCGGCGCGACGACGTCGTGCTGGCCACCAAGGTCCATTTCCCGATGGGCGAGGGACCCAACCGCGGGGGCAACTCCCGGCGCTGGATCGTCCGGGAGGTGGAGGAGAGCCTGCGCAGGCTGGGAACCGACTGGATCGACCTGTACCAGGTGCACCGGCCGGATCACACCACCGACGTGGAGGAGACCCTGGGCGCCCTCACCGACCTGGTCCGGGCCGGAAAGATCCGCGCCTTCGGCTGCTCGACGTTCCCGGCGGAAGAGATCGTGCAGGCGTCCCACGTCGCCGAACGGCGGGCGCTGGGACGATTCCGCACCGAGCAGCCGCCGTACTCGATGCTGGCCCGGGGGATCGAGGCGTCGGTGCTACCGGTGTGTCAGCGCCTCGACATGGGCGTGCTGGTGTGGAGCCCGCTCGCCTCCGGTTTCCTCTCCGGCCGGTACCGGTCCGGTCGGCCGGTCGACCTCGGTGCCGGCCGACCCGCGCTCACCCCGGCCCGCTTCGACCCCGCGTTGCCGGCCAACGCGGCCAAGTACGCCGCGGTCGACCAACTCGTCGCGCTCGCCGACGAGATCGGCTGCACGCTGCCCGAGCTGGCCGTGGCGTTCACGGTCGCGCACCCGGCCGTCACCTCGGCCATCATCGGCCCGCGCACCATGGAGCAGTTGGATGGTCTGCTGGCGGGCGCGGCGCTGACCCTGGACGACGCCGTGCTGAACCGGATCGACGAGATCGTCGTGCCCGGTACGAACCTCTACCAGCCCGACGGGGTGTGGGCGCCGCCAGCGCTCACCGACGCGTCCCTGCGGCGACGGCCGCTGTCCGAGCGCGCCGCCGCCTGACCGGAGCGCCGCACCGGCTGCCGCACCGGCTGTCCGCCAGCTCAGGTGCGGCGGCGGGTGCGGGTGGCTGGCGCCCGCCGCGTGCGTGCCGTCGGCGCCGATCCGGTCGGCAAGGGTGCCGGCGTGGGAGGGGCCGGGTCGGGCTTCACCTCTGCGACCACCTCGCAGAGGTCGCGGAGCGGGTCGACGGCCTGGGCCGAGCAGGCGACCCGCTGTAGCAGGGCCCGCAGGGTCGCCTCCTCGGCCGGCTTGAGCGTCGCCAGCAGGTGTGACTCGACCTTCCGCAGCGCCAGCCTCCAGCGCTCCCACGCCGCGTGCCCGGCGTCGGTGACGTCCACCAATCGGCTGCGCCGGTCGGCAGGGTCGGCTCGACGGACGACGAACCCCGGTCCTTCCAGGTCGTCGATCACGTAGGTGAGCACGGTGCGGTCGATGCCCAACTCCTCGGCGATCGCGCCCTGGTTCCGGGCTGGACCGTTGATCGCCGCGGTGAGCACCTGGTAGCCGCGCGGGCCACCGGGAAACTCGGCGAGCGCGTGCTCGGCCGCCCGGACGTAGCCACGAAAGACGATCCCGAGCATCCAGCCCAGGTCGTCGTCGAGCGGATCGGGCCGGTCCCGCGCGTCGGTGGCAGACGTCATAACCCGAGAGTAGCGCAGTGAGCGAGACCTTGTTAGCAGAAGATGTTCTGCATGGCATAAGGTTTAGCCAACGGCGCATCGTCCGAGGCGTCGCGGGACACGGGAGGCTTGCAGATGAGCGACTACGGCCACGACCTGGTCTTCGGATCGTTCACCAGCCCCGGCAGCGACGATCCGGACCACACCGTCGGGCTCGCCGTCCTGGCCGAGCAGGTCGGGCTGGACCTGGTCACCTTCCAGGACCACCCGTACCAGCCGGCGTTCCTCGACACCTGGACGCTGCTCAGCTACGTCGCGGCGCGGACCAGCCGGGTGCACCTCTCGGCGAACGTCACGAACCTCCCACTGCGCCCGCCGGCGGTGCTCGCCCGCAGCGTGGCCAGCCTGGACCGGCTCACCGGCGGCCGGATCGAACTCGGCCTCGGCGCGGGAGCGTTCTGGGAGGCCATCGAGGCGATGGGCGGCCGGCGGCTGACCCCGGGGGAGGGCGTACGGGCGCTGGAGGAGGCCATCGAGATCATCCGCCAGCTCTGGGACGCCGACACGCGTGGCGGGGTACGCGTCGACGGCGAGTTCCATCGTGTGGTCGGTGCCAAGCGCGGCCCGGCGCCCGCGCACGCCGTGCCGATCTGGCTGGGCGCGTACAAGCCCCGGATGCTGGCGCTCACCGGCCGTCGGGCCGACGGCTGGCTGCCCACGCTCGGCTACCTCCAACCCGGCGACCTGGCCAAGGGCAACGCGATCATCGACGACGCCGCGGTGCAGGCCGGCCGCTCGCCCCGGGACGTGCGGCGGTTGCTCAACATCTCCGGCCAGTTCTCGGCCGTCGGCCGCGGCCCGCTCAACGGGCCCGCCGACCAGTGGGTGCAGGAGCTGGCCGAGCTGGCGTTGGAGGAGGGCGTCAGCGCCTTCATTCTGGCCACCGAGGACCCCGACGACCTGCGTCGATTCGCCGGCGAGGTGGCCCCTGCCGTCCGCGAGCTGGTCGCGGCCGGGCGCGACGCCGAGATCGCACCGGAGCCGGAGCCGGAGCCGGCACCGGTCGTGACGCGGCCGGCACGGGCTTCCCGCCCGAGCGTGACCGGTGGCGCGTTCGCCGTGGTGCCGACCCCCGACGACGGCCGGCGGCGCAGCGACCGGCGGGTCTGGGACGAGTCGACCCGGCCGACCGGCCCCGCGCGCGACCCCGCGCGCACCTACACCCCGCACGAGCAGGCCACCGGTCAGCATCTCGTGCAGGTGCACGACGGCCTGCGCGCCGAGCTCGCCCAGATCCACGACCTGATCGAGCAGGTCGCGGCCGGTGAGATCGACGCGGGCACGGCCCGGTCCCACATCAACACCATGACGATGCGGCAGAACCGGTGGACGCTCGGCGTCTACTGCGAGTCCTACTGCCGCATCGTGACCACCCACCACACCATCGAGGACCAGTCGCTCTTCCCTCGGCTGCGCCAGCGTGACCCCCGCCTCAACCCGGTCGTCGACCGGCTGGAGCAGGAACACCACGTCATCCACGACGTGCTGGAGGGCGTCGACCAGGCCCTGGTCGCGTACGTCGGGGCCGCGGACGGACTGGCCGAGCTGCGCGCCGCGGTGGACCTGCTGACCGACGCGCTGCTGTCGCACCTGAGCTACGAGGAGCGCGAGCTGGTCGAGCCGCTGGCCCGGCTCGGGGTGGGCTGATCGCGCCGCCCCGGCTCGTTCAGGAGTTGCCCAACCTGACGTGAGAGACTACTTTCGAAACATGTCTCTCAAGAATCCGTACGGGGATTTCGAGATCACCGAGCCGCAGGCGCTGCGGGCGCTGGCCCATCCGGTCCGGCTGGCGATCCTTGAGCACCTGCAGCGGCACGGCCCGGCCACCGCCACCGGGCTCGCACCGCACGTCGGCGCCACACCGTCGGTGGTCAGCTGGCACCTGCGACACCTCGCGACGTTCGGCCTGGTCACCGACTGGGATGGCGCCACCAGCAGGCGTGAGCGCTGGTGGCAGGCCGTCGCCCGGGGCTTCCGCTTCACCCCGCCCGAGAACGCCGAGGGGCAGGCCGCCACCCAGCAGCTGCGCGGCGAGATCTTCGCCCGACTCGCCGAGGTGCCCCAGCAGTGGCTGCTGCAGGACGAGCCCCGACTGGACTCCGAGTGGCGTGGTCTCGCCGGCACGTCCGACACCCGATTCGTGGCCACCGCCGACGAACTGCGGCAGCTGGAGGAGTCGATCGAGGAGCTGATCGCCCCGTTCGTCCGCCGCAAGGAGGAGAGCGCGCCGGCCGACGCCCGGATCGTCCGGATGCTGCGCTACCTGCTGCCCGAGCCCGGCGACGACCAGGCCGCGTCGTGACCACCGTCGGCACCGCGCCCGCACCGGCCCTGCACCGCGACCGGCGGTTCCGCACCTTCTGGATCGGCGAGACGATCTCCCAGTTCGGCGACCGGGTCAGCGAGCTGGCCCTGCCGTTGATCGCCATCTCCCTGCTCGCCGTGACGCCGGCGCAGGTCAGCGTCCTCACCGCGCTGATCTGGCTGCCCAACCTGCTGGGCGTGTTCGTGGGCGCGTGGGTCGACCAGCGCACCCACAAGCGCCGGCTCATGATCATCGCTGACCTGATCCGCGCGGTGGTGCTGCTCAGCCTGCCGGTCGCCTACCTGTTCGACGCGGTCACCCTCACCCAGCTCTATCTCGTGGCGCTGCTCACCGGTGCCGGGGCGGTGCTGTTCGCCATGGCACGCCAGGCGTTCTTCGTCGCGCTGGTGCCGCCGTCGGCGTACGTCGACGCGAACAGCAAGCTGAGCATGAGCCGTGCCGCCTCCTTCGTGGCCGGCCCGGCCGTCGGCGGTGGCCTGGTCCAGGCGGTGACCGCGCCCATCGCGGTCGTCGTCGACGCGGTGTCCTTCCTCGGCTCCGCGCTGCTGCTGCGCGGCATCCCGGTCACCGAGGTCGCGCCGCCGCCGCAGCGGTCGTCCACCCTCAGCCTGGTCCGCGAGGGGCTCGTGCTGGTGGTGCGTCACCCCGTGCTGCGCGCCGCGCTGGGCTGCACGAGCACCGTCAACTTCTTCACCTTCATCGCCACCGCGCTGTTGGTGCTCTATGCCAGCCAGGACCTTGAGCTGTCGGCCGGCGCCATCGGCATCGCGTTGGGCGCCGGCGCGTTCGGCGGGCTGGCGGGTGCGGCGTTGGCACCGCGGGTGTCCCGCGCCATCGGCCTGGGTCGTACGGCGATGCTCGGTGTGGTGCTCTTTCCCGCGCCGCTGGCGCTGACCGCGCTGGTGGGCGGCCCGACCTGGGCGAAGGTCGGCGGGCTGGCGGCCATCGAGCTGGTCTCCAGCGTCGGAGTGATGCTGATGGACGTCAACCTGAACGCTCTCATCATCGCGGTCACCCCCGCCGACGCGCTGGGCCGCCGGGCCGGTGCCTACAGCGCCGTCAACTACGGGATCCGGCCGCTCGGTGCGCTGGTCGGCGGTGCCCTGGGCACCACCATCGGGCTGCGGCCGACGCTGGTCGTCGCCGGCCTGGGTGGCGCGCTCGCCGTGCTCTGGCTGCTCGCGTCGCCGGTGCGCTCCATCGCCACCATCGACGAGCCGGCAACCTGACCACGCGGCGGGGGCGGTCGCCGCCCCCGCCGCGGGCCGGGGGAGCGGCCCGGTGCGCGGGCCCGCTCAGCCGGCCGCCGCCAGCAGCAACCGGGCCAGCTCGGCCGGCTGGGACACCATCGGCCAGTGGCCGGTGGCCATGGTGACCAGTCGCCAGCTCTCGTTGGTCAGCAGCTTGGCGACGGTGTCGTTGGGCTCGGGCCCGTCGAGCAGGCATTTGACGTACGTCGTGGGCAGCTCGCCGAGGGGGCGGGTCAGCACGGCCGGCTCGGTGAGGCTGGCCCCGGGGTGCGGGGTGGCGCCCCCGATCAGCCGGGTGACCTGCTCGTCGGTGAGCCCCTGACCGTCGACGTCAGCGGCGCTCGGCGTAGGCCAGTAGCCCCCGTTGTCGGCGATCACCGACTCCAGTGCCGCCGGGCCCTGCCACCAGCCGGACGCGAACGACCCGCCGTCGACCGGCACCTCCGAGTCGACGAAGACGACCCGGGTCAGCCGGTCGCCGATCCGCGTGGCCGCCTGACCCACCGGGATGCCCGAGTAGCTGTGCCCGACCAGCACCACGTCGCGCAGGTCGCGCCGCTCGATCTCGCCGACGACGTCCTGCACGTGGGTCTGCTGCCCGGCCGGCACGCCCCGCTTCTCGGCGAGGCCGGAGAGGGTCACCGGGTGGGTGCCGTGGCCGACCGCGCGTAGCGGTGGCAACACCTCGTCCCATGCCCACGAACCCAGCCACGCGCCTGCCACCAGTACGAACTCTGCCATGCCCCGGACCCTAACCCGACCCTGCGACACCGCCGCCCGGCCCCGGTCGGCGGGCCGGGTCGCGATCGGTCAGGCGTGGTCCAGCGGCGGCGGGCCGGCGTCGACCGACATCCGGTAGATGCGGATCGGGTACGCGACGGCCGAGTGCCCACCGTTGAGCCCGGCGGTCAGGTGCAGTTGGGCGGCCGGCAGCCAGAGCCGGGCGTCGGCGTCGATCCACATCGCGTCCACCCAGACCAGCCGGGGGTCCGTGACGAGCGTGCGTACGTTGCCGTCCGGTGTCAGGGTGAGGATGCGCCGAGCCGCCACGTCGCTGAGGTAGATGGTGCCGGCGGCGTCGATCGCCGTACCGCCGGTGCTCGGTGTGTCGCACCACCGTTCGACCCGCCGGGCCACCTCGCCCGCGGACACCGACGGGTCGTCCAGCCAACGGGTACCGATCCGGGACATCCCGCCGGAGGACGGTTGGTAGTACAGCCACCGGCCGTCGGGTGACACCTCCAGTTGGTCGGCGTTGATGTGGATCTCGCCGCCGTCCGGGTCGCGCAGCGCCCGGCCGTCGGCGACCATGGGCCCGCCCACGGTGCTCGGGTGCCCGTCCAGCACCCGCCGAGCCTGCCCCGAGTCGAGGTCGAGCACGATCAGGCCGGGTGCGCCGGCGTCGGTGAGGTAGGCGACGCCGCCGTGGAACCGGACGTCGTCCACGTAGCTGGTTGCCCGTACGGCCGCGGCGAGCTGGTAGACCCGCTGCACCCGGTCGCTGCCCGGGTCGACGACGATCAGTCGAGCCCCACCGGGCACCTGCGGGGCACCGAGCTGCGGCGCACCCGAGTCGACGATCCACAACCGGCCGTCCGGGCCGGCACGAAGACCGTTGACGTGCACGAACGCCCCGTCCGGCCGGTGGCCCACCCGATTCCACGCGGCATCCGGGTACGGCTCGCGCCGACCGTCCGGCAGCGCCTCGACCACCTGCACGCCCGGCCCGTCCGCCGACGGGTAGCTCAGGAACACCCGGCCCGGCAGGGTCGTCACGCCCGTGCACACCCGGTCCTCGTCGAGCACCGGGGTCAGCCGGGGATCCTCCCCGGTGGGCAGGCTGGGCATCGGTGCGCTCCTCACCCGCCCGGCGGCGGCCTCGGTGTGCGTGGCCGACGGGACCCGACCACCCGCCGCGCGGTATCCCCGGGCCGCGCCGCACGAAACCGCCGGACGCGCGGCCGCTCAGCTGGCCGGGCCAGGCCGGTCGACCAGGGCGGCGAGCCGCTTCGGGGCGAGCAGGCAGTAGCTCTCGGTGAGCAGTTCGGTGACCTCGTCCCAGTCGGTGTCGTCGTCGACGACCATGCCCAGCACGGTCGGGCTCCAATCCGGCTTGTAGAACGGATGCCCGCTGGCCACCAGCCCGGCGATCTCGTCGGGTGGCGACCGGAAGGTCAGCAGGCAGGTCGGACGGTCCACGTCGACGGCGCGCGCATGGCCGGGGTCGACGGTGCGCACGTGGGCGACGGTCCGCTTGCGGATGCGCCAGCGGGTGCCCACCCAGGCCGGCTCCTCGTAGCTCTCCGGCAGCCCGAGGCAGATCGGCCGCAGCCGGTGGAGGACCTCGGGTGGAACGTCTCCGGGTTCGGTCACGGTCGGGCACCCTAGTCGGCCGGTCCGACAATTCCCGCCGACCGAGGTGTGAGCGCCGGGTCGGCGCGCGTGTCAATAGACCCACGTGCATGAAATGGGGTGTGATCGCCGCGCTTGGCATCGGTGTCGGCCGATGGCCTTGGCGCTGGTGGCGGTGCCAGGATGGCCCCGGGTGCCCAGTCCTGCCACGCCACGCGCCGTCGCCGTCGCGTCGACCGAGAGCCGATGTTGTGATCCGACCCAACGGACCGCTGTGACCGCCGCACCGAACGCCGGCCCGGGCCGTCCCACCAGCGTTCCGGCCGAGGTACTGCGGCGTGCTGCCGCGTACCCCGAACGCCCCGCCGTCGTGGACCGGGGCGGCACCCTGCGGTACCGCGAGCTGGTGACCGCCGCGACCGTCCTGGCCGGCGCCCTCGCCCGGGAACTGCCCGCCTCGGCCGACCGGCGCAGCGGACGCCCCGACCCGGGCGCGGTGGTGGCGGTGCTGCAACCGCGTACCGCCGCCGCGGTCGTCGGTCCGCTCGCCGCGATGTTCTGCGGTGCCGCCTTCCTGCCGCTGGACCCGACGTTGCCGCCGGCCCGGATCGCCCGGATCCTCACCGACGCGCGGTGCCGGGTCGCGGTCGCCGCCGAGGAGTTGGTCGACCGGCTGCCCGCCGACGTCACCGTCGTCCGTGCCGGACGTGAGGAGCACCTGCGGCTGCCCGAGCCGGACGACCTGGCGTACCTGCACTCCACCGGGGGCTCGACCAGCCAGCCGAAGCAGGTCGAGGTCGCCCACCGGAGTCTGTGGACCGTGCTGGACTGGTACGCGACGTTCTTCCGTCTCGGGCCGGGCGTGCGTACCGCCGCCTTCGGTGACCTCTCCGTCGACGCCGCGCTGCTGGACCTCTGGGCGCCGTTGATCCGAGGCGCGACGGTCGTGCTCGCCGACGAGGAGGTGGTGCGCGACCCGGAGCGGATCGTGGAGACCCTTCGTCGGGTGGACCACTGCTTCCTCAGCACCCCGCTGACCGAGTGGCTGCTGCGCTCGATGGTGGACACCGGACGGCTGCGTACCCTCGCCACCAGGGGTGACCGGCTGCGGCTCTGGCCACCCGCCGGGTTCCGCGCCGCGGTGCACAACCTGTACGGCCCCACCGAGGCGACCATCCTGGTCACCGCCACCGGCGACCTGCGTCGGTACGCCGACCGGAGCGCGCCCCCGCCGATCGGCCGAGCGGTCGCGGGCGCCCGGCTGACCCTCGTCGGCGACGGCGAGGGGGAACTGGTGATCGGCGGCCCGGTACTGGCCCGGGGCTACCGGGTGGCCGGCGCCGAGACCGCGACGGCGTTCGGGCCCGGCCCCGGCGGGGCGTCGCGGCTCTACCGCACCGGCGACGTCTGCCGGCGCGATGCCGTCGGTGAGTTGCACTTCGTCGGCCGGGTCGACGGTCGGGCCGGGCACCGGTGACCCCGGTGCCGGTGGTGCCTGCCCGGCGGATCCGCCAGGATGGGCCGGGGACGTCGCCGGGCCGGCGCCCCCGACCCATCCCACCCCGTGCCCGTTGAGGAGCGCCGTGCCGTCGACCCTGCTCTCCCGCCGTGACCTGGACTTCCTGCTGCACGACTGGCTCCAGGTGTCCAAGCTGGTCGAGCGCCCTCGCTACGCCGAGCACTCCCGCGAGACGTTCGACGACGCCCTGGACCTCGCCGAGCGGGTGGCCACCGAGCAGTTCGCGCCGCACAACCGGGCCGCCGACCTCGCCGAGCCCACCTTCGACGGGCAGCGGGTGCACCTGATCCCGCAGGTCCGCGCGGCGCTGGACAGCTTCGCCGAGACCGGCCTGCTCACCGCCGCGCTGGACGACTCGGTCGGCGGCCTGCAACTGCCGCACGCCGTCACGGCGGCCTGCCTCGCGTGGTTCCAGGCCGCCAACGTGGCCACCTCGGCGTACCCCTTCCTCACCCTGGGCAACGCCAACCTGCTGCTGGCGCACGGCAGCCCGGAGCAGGTCGACACCTACGTCCGACCCATGCTCCAGGGCCGGTTCTTCGGCACCATGTGCCTGTCCGAGCCGCACGCGGGCAGCTCGCTGGCCGACATCACCACCCGCGCCGAGCCGCAGCCGGACGGGACGTACCGGCTCTTCGGCACCAAGATGTGGATCTCCGGCGGCGACCACGAGCTGGCCGAGAACATCGTCCACCTGGTGCTGGCGCGCATCCCCGGCGGCCCGCCCGGGGTGAAGGGCATCTCGCTGTTCATCGTGCCGAAGGTCCTCGTCGGGCCGGACGGGTCGCTCGGCGACCGTAACGACGTGGTGCTGGTCGGGCTCAACCACAAGATGGGCTTCCGGGGGACCACCAACACCCTGCTCAGCTTCGGCGACGGCGGTCACCTGCCGGCCGGCCGTGCCGGCGCGGTGGGTCACCTGGTCGGCCCGCCGCACCAGGGGCTGGCCCAGATGTTCCACATGATGAACGAGGCCCGGATCGGCGTCGGGGCCGGCGCGACCGCGCTGGGCTACACCGGCTACCTCAAGAGCCTGGCGTACGCCCGGGAGCGGCCGCAGGGCCGGCCGGTCGGTGCCAAGGACCCCGCCGCGCCGCAGGTGCCGATCATCGACCACCCCGACGTACGGCGGATGCTGCTGGCCCAGAAGAGCTACGTGGAGGGGGCGTTGGCCCTGGTGCTCTACTGCGCGCGGGTGCTCGACGAGCAGAAGACCGCTGCCAGCGACGCCGACCGCGAGCGGGCGCACCTGCTGCTGGACGTACTCACCCCGATCACCAAGAGCTGGCCGTCGCAGTGGTGCCTGACCGCCAACGACCTGGCGATCCAGGTGCTCGGCGGCGCCGGCTACACGCGCGACCACGACGTGGAGCAGCACTACCGGGACAACCGGCTCAACCCGATCCATGAGGGCACCCACGGCATCCAGGCGCTGGACCTGCTGGGACGCAAGATGACCATGGGCAACGGCGTCGGCCTGACCCTGTTGACCGACACGATCCGGGACACCGTCACCCGGGCCCGGCAGGTCGGCGGCGAGGCTGCCGACCTGGCCGACCGGCTGGCCGACGCGGTGGACCGGATCGTGTCGGTCACCCGTCGGCTCTGGGCCGATGGCGACCCGGTCGCCGCGCTGGCCAACGCGAGCGCCTACCTGGAGGCGGTCGGCCACGTCGTGATCGCGTGGATGTGGCTGGAGCAGGTGCTGGTCCTGCCGCCGCAGGGGTCCGGCGACGCCTTTCACGCCGGAAAGCGGCAGGCGGCGCGTTACTTCTTCAGCGTCGAGTTGCCCCGCACCGGCCCGCAGTTCGATCTGTTGGACAGCCGGGACCGGACCACGCTGGACATGCGCGCGGACTGGTTCTGAGCGGGCCCGACCCCGTCCGACCTCACCGTCGCCGGCCCTGATGGTGCATTGCCGCCTGCCCTCCCTTGACCACGCCCAGGATGATCACGATCACCAGCGCGATGGCCCCGATGATGATCAACCAGCGGACGGCTTCGAGGAGCAGCCCGAGCAGGATCAGCACGCCAGCGACCACGCCGACGACCCAGAGCAGTGCACGCATGTCCACCTCCGGTAAGCGGTCGCGCCCGCGGCGGCGACCCCGCGTCACCTTCCCGCTGCGGCCGACACCATGCCCGAACGGCGTGAAAAGGCGGCCGTGCCCGGGAGGCCAGCTCAGCCGGCGGTACGGGCGACGTAGACGGTGTTGGCGGACTGGCCCCCGGTCAGCGGGTTGGCGAACGGCACCACGTGCGCCTGCGCGGTCGCGAACACCTCGGCGAGCGCAGCGCTGAACTCGGCGTCCGGCGGGTCGTCGGACCAGAGCGCGAAGACACCCTCCGGGCGCAACAGGGCGGCCAGCCGGCGCAGACCGGCCGGTGGGTAGAACGCGGCGTGGCTGGGGTGCAGGACGTTGCGGGGGGAGTGGTCGACGTCGAGCAGCACCGCGTCGAATCGCCGCCCGGGCGCCTCGGCGTCGAAGCCGGTGTCGCCGGCCACCGCCGCGAAGAAGTCGGCCAGCACGAACCGCGTACGCGGGTCCTCGGCGAGCCCCGCCGCGAACGGCAGCAGCCCCTGCCGGTGCCAGTCGATCACGTCCTCGATCGCCTCCACCACCAGCAGTGAGCGCACTCGCGGGTCGGCCAGCGCGGCGCAGGCGGTGTAGCCCAGCCCGAGGCCACCGACCACCACGTCGAGCGAGTCCCCGGCCAGCTCCGCCAGGCCCAGCCGGGCCAGCTCGATCTCCGCGACGGGGAAGAGGCTGGACATCAGGAACTCGTCGTCGAGCTTGACCTCGTACACCTCGACCTGGAGCGCCGGGTCCCGACGTCGCCGCAGGCTGATCGCACCGATGGGGGTCTCCCGCCAGGCCAGCTCCTCGAAACGCGCGCCCACGGGTGCTCCCTCGCCGCCGGATTCGTCCCCGAATGGTACCGGTCGGTGCCGCAACGCCCACTCTGGGTCCACGGGACATCGACGCAACGCATATCCTGTGCCCGGGCGATCCACCGAAAGGGACCTCATGCCGTCGCGGCAGGACCAGCTGCACTCCTACCAGTTCAGCGTCCAGCGGGCGGTCGCCGCCCTGGTGATGCGGGAGACCGACCCGGCCCAGTCACCGTTTCGGCGGCTGGCCGGCGCGGGCCTGGCCAGCGTGCTGGTCGCGGCGATCGGGCTGGGCGGCTCGGCGCTCTACGGCCTGTTCGCCGGCGGCGGCAACGGCTGGCGCGACGCGGGCGCGGTGATCGTGGAGAAGGAGTCCGGCGCCCGGTTCGTCTACCGCGAGCAGAAGCTGCATCCGGTGCTCAACTACGCCTCCGCGCTGCTGATCGTCGGCGCGGAGCGCTCCAAGACCGTGCTGGTCTCCCGCCGCTCGATCGACGGCGTCCCGCGTGGGCTGCCGCTGGGCATCGCGGACGCGCCGGATTCGCTGCCCGCCCGGGGTCGGTTGGCCACCACGGCGTGGACGGTCTGCTCGACGAGCCCGGCCGGTGCGGCACCGCGCTCCGCCCTGCTGATCGGCAGCGAGCCCGACGGCGGCCGGCCGCTCGGCGACGAAGCGCTGCTGCTGCGCCACCCCGACGGCGGGCTGCACCTCGTCTGGCACCAGCGGCGCCACCTGATCCGTGATCCCAACCGGGTGCTCGCCGCGCTGGCCACCACCCGGGCCCGGGCGGTGCCGGTGGCGCCCGCCCTGCTCAACTCGTTGCCGGCCGGCCTCGATCTGGCCCCACTTGCGCTACCGGACCTGGGCGAGCCGGCCACGCGGGTGCCGGGCGCCACGGTCGGCCAGGTCTACCTGGTGCGCAACTCGGGCGGCGGTCGGCAGTACGCGGTGGCGCTCGACGCCGGGCTGGCCGGGATCACCGAACTGCAGGCCGGGCTGTTGCTGGCCCGCACCGGGCAGGGCGAGCCGGAGTCGATGACGCTGGGTCGGTTCGCCGCGCTGCCCACGGTCCCCGATCTCGCGCCGAGCGGCCCGACCGCCCCGCCGCCTGCCCCGCCCCGGCTCGCGGCCGTCGACGACGCGGCGCTCTGCACCCGGGTCGGCGACGACGGTGGGGTCGGCGAGGTCCGCTGGGGCGTACCGCTGCCGGACCTGGCCGCCGCGCTGCGGGCCGCCCAGGCCGGTGGCGCCGTGCTCGCCGACCACGTCGTGGTGGAACCGGGGCGCGGCGCGGTCGTCGAGGCCGCCGCGGGGCCCGGCGCGTCCGGTGGCGCGGTGTCCGTGGTCACCGACCTGGGCCGGCGGTACGTGCTGGCCGACCGGGACGTGCTCGCGATGCTCGGTTACCGCGACGTGCGGCCGGTGCGCCTGCCGGCCAGCCTGGTCAGCCTGGTGCCGGCCGGTGCCACCCTGGATCCGGCCGCCGCACGGGCGGTCGCCGCGCCCGCCTGAGCGTCAGCGCAACCCGCCGGCGGCGTGGGCGTCAGCCGGCCGGGCGGCGCAGGACGGTGACCGCGAAGGCCGCGTCGTCGCGCCACGGGCGCAGGTCCCAGGTGGCGAAGCGGTGCTCCACCCGCAGTCCGGCGGCGACCGCGTCGGCGTCGAAGGCGCTGAGCGGATAACCGCGTTCGGTGCCGAAGCCCACCGCCAGCACGCCGTCCGGGCGCAGGTGCTCGGCGACCCGGCGCAGCACGTCCGGCTCGGTCCCGACCGCGACGAAGGCGAGCACGTTGCCGGCCAGCACCGCGGCGTCGAACGGCTCGGCCTCGCCGGCCGCCGGCAGGTCCAGCTCGGCCAGGTCGGCGACCAGCCAGTGCGGGCCGGGGTAATCGGCACGGGCGGCGGCCACCAGCGCGGGGTCGGCGTCCACCCCGACCACGGTGTGCCCCCGCTGGGCCAGCGCGGCGCCCACTCGGCCGGTGCCGCTGCCGGCGTCGAGGATCCGCGAGCCGGGCGGCACCAGAGTGTCCACCAGCCGCGCCTCGCCGGCCAGGTCCGCTCCCTCGGCCACCAGCTTGCGGAACCGGTCGATGTACCACTGCGAGTGCTCGGGGTCGGTGTCGGTAGCCCAGCGGGTCGGATTGGCCATGAACCCACCGTAACCGGGCCGGCGGGGAGCCCGTGGGCGACCCGGGGAGCAGGTCAGGGCAGCCGGGCCACGGTGACGAACTCGTTGTGGGTGAAGACCCGGCCCAGCGCCCGGTGGAACGGGAACGAGAACTGCCGGGTGACGGTCAGGCCGAGCTCCTGGCAGGTCCGGGCCGCCTCGGCGAAGCCGACGAACCGAACGTGTGAGGCGTCGCTGGCGTACCCGCGTTCCTGCGGCGTGATGAAGACGGCGGTGCCGCCGGATCGCACGTACGGCAGGTAGGAGGCGATCACCTCCCGTGCGTCCGTGGCGGGCAGGTGCTCCAGCAGGTGGGCGGCGAGCAGCGCGTCGAACGCGCTCGGCCGGGCGTGCTCGCTGTTCTGGAACTCCTCGACCGTGTACGCCTCGAAGCCGGCGGCCCGGGTGTGCGCCACCGAGGTCGGGTTGTGGTCCACCCCGACGCCGTTGCCGTCCAGGTTGGCCAGGTTGCGGCCCAGGCCGGAACCGACGTCGAGGGTGTGCCCGAGCCGCAGCCGGCGCAGGTTCCACCGGTAGGGCGCCTGTACGTCGAGCAGCCGCTTCCAGCGGGCGCCACCGAGCCGTCGCAACCGCTCGGTGTAGTCCTCGCCCACGGTCTGCGTTGGACCACGCTGCTCTGTCTGACCCATCGCCGGCTCCTCGCCTGCCCGATCCTGACCTGCACCGATGCTACGGATCAGGTGGCACACCAGCGGTGTCATCGGCCGGCGATTCGTCGGCCGATGACACCGCTCGGTCAGCCCTTCTCGGCGCCGCTGGTCAGCCCCTCGGTGAGCAGCCGTTCACTGGCGAAGAAGAGGATCACGATGGGCAGGGTGAGGATGACCGACCCGGCCATCAACACCGTCTTGGGAACCTCCACCCCGTCGGCGAGCTGGGACAACCCGAGCGACACGGTCCACCGGTCGCGCTTGTCGACCAGGAACAGCAGGGCGAACAGGAACTCGTTCCAGGCGATCATGAAGTCGTAGAGGGCGACCGCCATGATCGATGGTGCGGCGAGCGGCAGGCTGACCCGGCGGATGATGCCGAGCCGGCCGGCGCCGTCGATCGCTGCGGATTCCTCCAGGCTGACCGGAATGGTCTCGAAGTAGTTCTTCAGCATGTAGACCGAGACCGGCAGCGTCTGCGAGAGGTAGACCAGCACCAGGCCGAACAGCGAGCCGCGCAGGTGGACCCAGGTGAAGGCCACGAACAGCGGGATCGCGATGACGATCGACGGGAACAGGTAGACGGCCAGGAACAGGAAGTCGACCTGCCGCCGGCCGAAGAACCGCAACCGGGCCACCGCGTACGCCCCGGGGATCGCCACCAGCAGGGTGAGCAGGGTCGCCGCCACGGCGACCAGTCCACTGTTGCGGATGAAGGTGAGGAACCCCTGGCCACCGTCGTCGGTGGACCTGAGCACCTCGGTGTACGTGTCCACGGTCAGCTCGCCGAAACCGACCACCAGCGAGCCGGGGTCGAGCAGCAGCCGCTCGATGGGGCGTACCGACAGGACCAGCATGTAGTAGAAGGGGAAGACGGTGACCACCAGGAACGCGGCGATCACCAGGCGACGCAACCAACGCAGGCTCACCGTCTCGACGAGGTCCCGGTCCATCAGCCCACCCTCCGTCCGAAGAAGCGCAGGTAGATCACCACGAACACGATGAGCACCACGGCCAGCACGACCGCCTGCGCGGCCGCGGCGCCGATGTCGGTACGCGCGGTGAGGAACTCGTACACCCGGACGCTGACCACCTCGGTGCCGGCGGCCCCGCCGGTGAGCAGGTAGACGTCGTCGAACTTGTTGAACGTCATGATGAACCGCAGCACGCCCAGCAGGGCGATCACCGGCAGCAGCTGCGGCAGCAGGATGTGCCGGAACCGTTGGGTGGGGGTGGCGCCGTCGACCCGGGCGGCCTCCTCCAACTCACCGGGCACCGCCTGGAGCCGGGCCAGCAGGAAAAGGAACGCGAACGGGAAGTACCGCCACGCCTCGAACGCGATCACCGTGGCCAGCGCGGTCGACTCCTGGGACAGGAACGGCACCGGGGCGTCCCAACCGAGTAGCCGCTGACCCCAGTCGTTGACGATGCCGAGCTGCGGGTCGAGCATCACCTGCCAGACGAAGGTCACCGCGACCACCGGCGCCACGTACGGCAGCAGCATGGACGCCCGGACCAGGGTGCGACCGCGGAACGGCCGGCGGACCACCAGGGCGGCGACGAGGCCGAGCAGGATCGACCCGACGGTGCCGCCGAGGCTGTAGATCAGTGTGGTCCAGAGCGTGCCGGCGAAGCCGGGGGTGTGCAGCACCCGGTCGATGTTGTCCATGGTGAACTCGCCGAACAGGCCGGTCTTGCGCAGCGTGGCGAGCCGGACCCGCTGGAAGGCGAGCACCACCGTCCAGACGATCGGTACGCCGATGACGGCGATGGTGACGAACAGGGTCGGTGCGACCAGCGCGAGCCCGGCCCGGGACTCGCGGCGGCGCAGGGTCAGTGGTCGGCGTCGGCGGGCCCGGGTCGGCCGCTCCCCGGTAGGGGAGCGGCCGGTCTCGGGCGCGGTGGTGGTCAATTGACCCCGGCCTTGATGGCCTCGACGTCCTTCTTGGCCCGGCCGGCGGCGGCCGCCGCGTCGGACTTGCCGGAGATGACGTCGTTCAACGCCTTGGGCACCGGCAACTCGCCGAGCATCGCGCCGACCAGCTTGCCCTGCCCCTGGGTGAGGCCCCAGCGCTGGAAGGTGTCCGGGCTGCGGCGCAGGTTGGCCAGTACCTCGTCGCCGTATACCTCGGCCAGCGGCTTCTTCACGTCCACGCCGGCCTGGCTGGCGTTCCACGCGGTGAGGAACTTCTCCGGCTCGGCCACGGTGCCCTTGCGTACCGGGAAGCGGCCCTCCGGGGACATCCCGAACCAGCGCGGGTAGCCGGCGTCGAGCAGGTATTCCACGAAGGACTTCGCCGGGTCGGCCGCCGCGCCGTCGAGGACCGCCCAGGAGCTGATCTCGCCGTACTGGGCCGGCTCGGTGCCGTTCGGGCCCTTGATCGCGGTGACGAAGCCGCTGTTCTTCGCCAGGAACGCCGGGTCGGCCTGACACTGCGGGCAGGTCGGCTTGGCGTCGTTGCGCAGCCCGGCCAGCTCGTCGAGGATGAACGGCGACCAGACCACCATGGCCGCCTTGCCGGCGAAGTAGGTGGCCCGGGTGGTGTCGACGTCCTGCGCGCCCTTCACCGAGCTGGTGCGGATCAGGTCGCCGTAGAAGCGGAACGCCTCCACACACTGCGGCGAGTCCAGGGTGACCGCGCCGCCGTCGTCGGTGAGCTGACAACCGTTGGCCAGTGCCAGGTGCTCGAATGTCTGCTGGGTGAACACGTCGCTGGGTGCGGTCGCCGCGGCGATCCCGGCGACGCCACCGGTGTTCAGCTTGGCCGCGGCTGCCGTGATCCGTTCGTACGTGTCGGGGGCGGGCAGGCCGGCGGCGGCGAAGAGGTCCTTGCGGTAGACGAGGAGCTGCCCCCAGCCGTCACTCGGCACGGAGAGCTGCTTGCCGTCGTCGGAGGTCAACTCCAGTGCGCGGGGTGAGAAGGTCTGCCGGCCCAGCTTCTCGACGATGTCCGCGTTGGCCGAGGTGTGCAGCAGGTCGTTGCCGGCGAGCGTACGGATGCCGGCCAGGGAGACCGAACCGACCACGTCGGGCAGGTCGCCGGCTGCGGCGTTCGCCGCGATCAGGGAGGGGAACTGGTCCTCGTTCACCGTGACCAGCTCGACCTGGATCCCGGTCTGCGCGGTGAAGTCGGCGATGATCGCCTTGGTGGCGGTGACCCGGTCGGCCACATCCTCCAGGCTCCACACGGTGATCTTTTTGCTGTTGCTGTCGGATCCGTCGTCGCCGCAGGCCAGCAGGGTGGACCCGGCAAGTGCCATGATCAGGGTGGTGGCGAGTATCCGCCTCGGAGGTGCTGACATCGGTGGCACTCCTCTCGAAGGGTACATGACGGATTCAACACCTTCGATAGATCAATAACAAGACATATAGCGATTTCTTGCCTATCCTGGAGCCCAGTGCTACCGGGATGTGACACATGGGCAACTGGGTTGTCTCGCTCGCGGGGCCTCGACGGATCAGCCTCGAGCCCTGTCCGCCGGATCCGCTCGGCCCAGGCCAGGTCCGGGTCCGCACCTGCTACTCGGGCATCTCGGCCGGCACCGAGCTGACCCTCTACCGCGGCAGCAACCCCCGACTCAGCAAGGACTGGGACGACGTCGCCCGGATGTTCGTGCCCCGGCAGACCCCGGTGCCCTACCCGCTGATCGGCTTCGGCTACGAGGAGGTCGGCGAGGTGGTCGAGGTGGCCCCGCAGGTCATCGACCGGCACCCGGGGCAGTTGGTCTGGGGCATCTGGGGGCACCGCGCCGAGGCCGTGCTGGCCGCCGAGGCGGTCCGTCCGTTGCCCGCCGGGCTGGACCCACTGGCCGCGGTCTTCGCCCGTCCCGGTGCCGTGGCGCTGACCGCCGTGCTCGCCGGCGACCTGCACCTCGGCGACTGGGTCGGTGTCTTCGGGCAGGGCGTCATCGGGCTGCTGGCCACCCGGCTCGCGGTGCTCTCCGGTGCCCGGGTGGTGGCGGTCGACCGGGTGCCCACCCGGCTCCTGCAGGCCGCCCGTTACGGCGCCCGGTCGACCGTGGAGGCCGGCGTCGAGTCCGCCGCCGGCGAGCTGCGCCGGGCCACCGGTGGCCGGGGCGCGGACGTCTGTCTGGAGCTGTCCGGGGCGTACCCGGCGCTGCACGAGGCGATCCGGTCCACCGCACACGCCGGCCGTGTCGTGGCCGCCGGCTTCTACCAGGGCCAGGCCGACGGGCTCGGCCTCGGTGAGGAGTTCCACCACAACCGCATCCAGTTGGTGGCCGCCCAGGTCTCCGGCCCCACCCCCGCGCCGAGCATGGCCGGGCGATGGACCGGCGACCGGGTGGCACAGACCTTCATGGAGCTGGTGGCCGAACACAGCGTCGACCCGTTGCCGCTGGTCAGCCACATCGTCGACGCCACCGCCGTCGCCGACGCCCTCGCGCTGCTCGACCGCGGCGCCGGTGACGTCCTCCAAGTGGTGCTGAGGTTCTAGATGACCACCATCGCGCTGGCCTGCCAGGAACAGCTCCTGCCGGGCACCGACCTGATCCAGAAGTACGCCCTCGCCACCGCCCTTGGTTACCAGGGCATCGAGCTGCGGGGGCGCGGCGACCTCGCGTTCGCCGACCGGCTGCCCGAGCTGCGCCGGGCTCGCGCCGCCGGGGTGGTGATGCCCACCGTCTGTGTCGAGATGGACCACTTCATCGGCGACTTCGACCCGGCCCGGTCCGCCGACGCGGTCCGCAACCTGCGCTCCCAGCTCTCGGTGATCGCCGAGCTGGGCGGTGTCGGGGCGCTGACGCCGGCATCCTGGGGAATGTTCTCCCGGCGGCTACCACCGTTCGAGCCGCCGCGCCCGCCGACCGGTGACCGCAGGGTGCTCATGGACGCCCTGGGCGAGCTGGGTGAGCACGCCCAGGCCGAGGGGGTCAGCCTCTTTCTGGAACCCCTCAACCGGTACGAGGATCACATGGTCAACCGGCTCGACGAGGCGGCCGCGCTCTGCGCGGCGGTCGGACTACCGTCGATCCGGGTGGTCGCCGACACCTTTCACATGAACATCGAGGAGGACGACGTGCACCGGGCGCTCCGCACCGCCGCGCCGTACCTTGGCCACGTGCAGGTCAGCGACTCCAACCGATATCAGCCCGGCGCCGGGCACCTGGACTGGCCGGCGCTGGTGCGTACCCTGCTGGAGCTGGACTACCGGGGCTGGCTCGCGCTGGAGTGTCGGCTGCGCGGCGACCCGGTCCGTGCCCTCCAGCAGGCCGCCACCGTGTTGCGACACGCTCAGCCCCGGCGGGCCGCGGCATGACCACCGGAGCCGCGCCAGCCCGTACCGGCGGGCCGGCCGACCTCGCCGGGCTGCGCCAGCTCGCCGTCGCCACGCTCGACGCCAACTGGGAGCACGACCACACCGTGCCCTCGCGCACGCTCTACCCGCACCAGTGGAGCTGGGACTCCGCGTTCATCGCGATCGGGCTGGCCCAGGTCCGTCCGCACCGGGCCTGGCGGGAGCTGGCGAGCCTGTTCCGGGCACAGTGGGCCGACGGTCGGGTGCCGCACATCGTGTTCAACCCGGCGATGCGCGTCGGCGCGTACTTTCCGGGGCCCGAGCTGTGGCGTTCCGCCATCGCCGAGGGAGCACCCGCCGTCGACACCTCCGGCCTGGTGCAGCCGCCGGTGCACGCCCTCGCCGCCTGGCTGGCGTACCGGCGGGCGCCCGGTCCGGCCAGCCTGGCCGCGCTGCGCCGGCTCTATCCCGCGCTGGTCGCCCAGCAGCGCTACCTGGCCGACCGGCGGGACCTGGGTGGCGACGGGCTGGTCTGCATCGTGCACCCGTGGGAGTCCGGGCTGGACAACAGCCCGGCCTGGGACGAGCCGATGGCCGCGGTGCAGGCCGAGGCGGCGGTGATGCGCGCGTACCGTCGGCACGACACCATGCACGCCGACGCGGCGCACCGCCCCACGGACCTGGACTACGCGCGTTACCTGGCGATCGTCGCCGCCTACCGGGACGGCGGCTACTCCGATCGGTCCCTGGCCGACGGCCACCCGTTCCTGGTGGAGTGCCCCCTGTTCAACGCGGCGTTCGGGGCGGCCGAACACGCGCTGGCCCGGATCGCCACGCTCCTCGGTGCCGACCCCGGGCCGCACCGGGCCCGCGCGGCCCGGATCACCGAGGCCGTGGTCCGCCGGCTGTACGACCCGGCGACCGGCACGTTCGCCCCTCGCGACCTGCGCACCGACCGGCTGGTCGGTCCTCGTACGGTGCTCGGGCTGGCGCCGCTGCTCCTGCCCGACCTGCCGACCGCGCAGGCCGACGCGCTGGTCGTCGAGGCCCGGTCGGCGCGCTTCGGGGTGGCCCGACGGATGGACCGGCCGCTGCCCAGCCACGACCGGACCGCGCCGGAGTTCGAGCCGTTGCGCTACTGGCGCGGGCCGAGCTGGCTGAACCTCGGCTGGCTGGTGCGACGCGGCCTGCTCGCGCACGGGCACCCGGACCTGGCCGCCGGGTTGCGCCACTCGATGATCTCGCTGGTGGCCGGCGCGGGCTGCCACGAGTACTTCCATCCGGACACCGGGGCCGGGCTGGGTTCGCCGGCCTTCGGCTGGACCGCGGCGCTGCTGCTCGACCTGCTGGCCGAGGACGTCGAGGTCGAGTCGGACTGAGCCGGTGCCGGTGGGGACGGGCGGCCCTCGGTTCGCCGCGCCGACGGCGCAGTTTGCCGGCCCCGGCCGGGGGTAACCGCCCGAGCGTGACCGACAGGGCCGGCGAAGGGCAGTTCCCGCACTTCATCGACGCGGTGTCCCGACGCTCCGGTCTGCCGACCGAGCAGGCTGCCGCCGTCGCCCGCGCCGTGCTCCAGACGATGGCCGAACGGGTGACCGGCGGCCCGTCCGACGACCTCGCCGGGCACCTCCCGGACGACCTCGACGGCTACCTGACCGATCCGCCCGCCGATCCGCCCCCGGCGGTGACCATCGAGCCGGACACGAGCGTGGCCGGGCTGGACCTGAGCGCCGACGGACCGGACACCGGCGTCGCCGGGCTGGACCTGGAGGTGCCCGAGGTGGGCGGCGGTCAGACGGCCGCGAGTCGGCCGGTGCCGGACGCCGGGCCGGCGGCGTTTCTGCGCCGGGTGGGCCAGCGCGCCGGGGTGGACCCGACCACCGCCCGGACCGGCACCGGAGCCGTCTTCGCCACGTTGCGCGAGGCGCTGACCGTGCGGGAGTTCCGGGAGATGGTGGCGCGGTTGCCGCGCGACGATGACGGCGGAATCGCGCCGGTGCCGCCGATCCGCTGACGGTGCCGTGCTGCGCCATCGGGACGCCGCCGGCCGCCCATGCCGGGTGTCGATGGTCCGACAGGGTAGGTGTCGGCGGCGCGACCGGATCTTGACAACAGGGAAATTCCACCTCGCAAGGAATTGATTGCTGCAAAAACCGTTGCCGATGGCCGTGTTAGGCGAAAATCCGCCGTTACGCCAGGGGGATGATCGGACGATGTTCGCCGTCCGTCGTCCGAGCCCTGAGTCGACCCTTCGGCTTGACTCTCGTCAATGATCTTTCCCGAAGCCCATCGAACCCTATGCTCCTTCCATTGTGAAGTCCTGGGGGGGATCATGATCACAATCGTCTATCACCGCGCGTATCGCGCGATCGTCTGTAGTGGATCAGCGTGCGCGTCCTGAGATGGCAACCTCGACGCTGATCCATCGCTTCGGCGATGCGGCCGCAGCTCGTCCCGACCGTCCCGCCGTGCTCGGCGACACCGGCCCACTCGACTACGCGGCCCTGGCCGCCCTGGCCGGCGGGCACGCCGACCTGCTGACCGTGGCCGGCGTCCGGCCCGGTGACCGGGTGGGACTGTTGACCACACACGGCGCCGGCACCATCGCCGCCATCCTCGGCACGCTCGCCGTTGGAGCCGCCTACGTGCCGCTCGACCCCGGCTTTCCGGAGCAGCGGCTACGCCACCTGCTCGACGGCGCCGACGTCACCGTGGTGCTCTTTGGCGGTGAGCACACCGAGCTGGCCGGACGACTCGCCGCGGACCGACCCGGCCTGCGGGTCGTCCCGGCCGTCGACGTGCGCCCGGCACCGCTGCGACCGGTGCCGGTGGACCCGGACGCCCTCGCGTACGTGCTGTTCACCTCGGGCTCCACCGGTCGGCCCAAGGCGGTCGGGCAGAGCCACCGCAACCTGATCCACGTGGTGGACAACCAGATCGCCACCCTCGACCTGCGGCCGGACGACCGACTCAGCCTGCTCGCCTCGTTCAGCTTCGACGCGGCCATCCCCGACCTGTACCCGGCGCTGCTCACCGGCGCCGCCGTCGTCCCCGTCGACCTGCGCCGCCACGGCCTGGCGTACGCCGCCGAGCAGTTGGCCCGCCACGGCGTCACCGTCTACCACTCGACCCCGACCGTCTTTCGGTACCTGTTGGACACTCCGGGCGTCGAACGGCTGGACCGGGTCCGGGTGGTGCTGCTCGGTGGCGAGCAGGCCAGCTACGCCGACGCCGCCCGTGCCCGGGGCCACTTCGCCCCGGGCTGCGTACTGGTCAACGGCTACGGGGCCACCGAGATGACCTTCGCCGCCCGGTACGCGCTGCCGCTGGGCGACGTCGACCCCACGGCCACCGGGCCGCTGCCGATCGGCACCGCCCTGCCCGGGTACGCGCTACGGCTGGCGCCGGACGGCGAGATCGTGGTGCGCAGCCGGCACCTCGCCCCCGGCTACCTGGACCAGCCCAGCGACCGGTTCGGCAGCGACCCCGACGGTGTGCCGGCGTACCGCACCGGCGACCTCGGTGAGCTGCTGCCCACCGGCGAGCTGCGCTGCCTCGGCCGGCTCGACCGACAGGTCAAGGTGCGCGGGTTCCGGGTCGAGTTGACCGAGATCGAGGCGCTGCTCGCCGTCGAGCCGGCCGTCGCCGAGGTCCGCGCCATCGTCCGCGCAGGCGAGCTGCTGGCGTACGTCCGGCCGGCCGCGTCGACGGTGGACACCGCCGGGCTGCGGGCCGCCCTGGCCCGGCACCTGCCCGAGTACGCGTTGCCCCGCGCGGTGGTGAGCGTCGACGAGTTCCCGCTGACCGTCAGCGGGAAGATCGACGAGCGGGCGCTGCCGGACCCGCCCCGGCCCGTGTCGGCGCAGGACCACCCGGCCACCGCGACCGAGCGGATCGTGCACGACATCTGGTGCGCGGTGCTCGGCCGGGACGAGGTCGGCCGTGACGACAGCTTCTTCGACGTCGGCGGGCAGTCCCTGCTGCTCGGCCAGGTGCAGCAGCGGCTGACCGAGCGGTTCGGCGTACGGCTGCCGATGTTGCGGCTCTTCGACCACCCGACGGTCGCCGCCCAGGCGCGGTTGGTCGACCCGCCGCCACCCGCCACCGCGCCGAGCACACCGGTGCCGGCCGCCGTCATCGCGGTGCCCCCGCCCGCCGTCACCGCGGCGCCCCCGCCCGCCGTCATCGCGGCGACCTCGCCGGCCGAGCCGGACGCCGTGCGCGAGTACACCGGCGACGAGATCGCCGTGGTCGGTCTCGCCGGCCGGTTCCCCGGGGCGCCCGACGTGGCCACGTTCTGGTGGAACCTGTGCGCCGGGGTGGACGCCATCCACGACCACAGCGACGAGGAGTTGGCCGAACTGGGCGTCGGCCCGGGGCTGCGCGCCGACCCCCGACACGTCAAGGCCACCGGCCGGCTCGACGGGGTCGCCGACTTCGACGCGGAGTTCTTCTCCTTCGGCGACCGTGAGGCGGCCCGCACCGACCCGCAGCACCGGCTGTTCCTGGAGACCGCGTGGGAGGCGCTGGAGGACGCCGGCCACGACCCGTCCCGGTTCCCCGGCCTGGTCGGCGTGTACGGCGCCACCTCGGTCAACCGCTACTTCCTGTTCCACCTGATGGACAACCCGGCCGTGGTGGGCGACGTCGACCCGGACGACTGGGAGGCCCGACTGATCGGCCGGCAGCTCACCGACCACCTGCCCGGCCAGGTCGCGTACCGGTTGGGGCTGACCGGGCCGGCGGTGGCCGTGCAGAGCGCCTGCTCCAGCTCGCTGGTCGCGGTCTGCCTCGCCGCGCAGAGCCTGGCCGACTACCAGTGCGACATCGCCCTGGCCGGCGGGGTGAGCGTGACCTGGCCCCGGCACCGGCACACGCCCGGCGGCCTGGCCTCGCCGGACGGTCGCTGCCGGGCCTTCGACGAGGGCGCCCAGGGTGCCGGCTTCGGCTCCGGCGTCGGCGTGGTGGCGCTGCGCCGACTGGCCGACGCGCAGGCCGACGGCGACCGCGTGCTCGCGATCCTGCCGGGCTGGGCGGTCACCAACGACGGCGCCGACCGGGCCGGCTATGCCGTCCCCGGGCCGGCCGGGCAGGCCGCCGCGGTGGCCGGCGCGCTCGCCGCCGCCGAGGTCGCCCCCGGCGAGGTCCGCTTCATCGAGGCGCACGGCAGCGGCACCCCGCTCGGCGACGCCATCGAGGTGGCCGCGCTGCACGAGGTGTACCAGGGCACCGCTCCCGCCGAGACCTGCGCGCTCGGCTCGGTGAAGACCACCATCGGCCACCTCGACGCCGCGGCCGGCATCGCCGGGCTGATCAAGGCCGTGCTCGCCGTACAGCACGGCGTCATCCCGCCGAACCTGCACTTCACCCGCCCGCACCCGGAGATCGACCTGGCCGCCGGCCCGTTCTACGTACCGACCAAGGTGCGGGACTGGCCGGACGCGCCGCGCCGGGTCGCCGGGGTCAGCTCGTTCGGCCTGGGCGGCACCAACGCGCACGTCGTGGTGGAGCAGCCACCCCCGGCCGTACCGCTCGACGTCGAGCCGGGCACCGCGCAGCTGTTGCCGGTCTCCGCGCGTACGCCGGTCGCGCTGCGCGCGGCTCTGACCCGGCTGCGTCGGCACCTGGCCGGCACCACCGCCCCCGCGCTCGCCGAGGTCGCCGCGACGCTGGCGCTGGGCCGGCGCGAGTTCGGCCACCGGGCCGCGGTGATCGCGACCGACGCCGCCAGCGCCGTCGCCGCACTGGACGAGCTGCTGACCACCGACGCCCGGGTGACCGGGCCGGCCGGTCCACTGCGTGAGCTGGCCGCCGGCTGGGTCGCCGGCCGGGAGCTGGACTGGACGGCCCTGTACCCGGCCGACGGCGTCCGACGTACCTCGCTGCCCACCTACCCCTTCCAGCGGCAGCGGTACTGGATCGACCCCCCTCAGAAAGGTGTGCGGTGACCTGGTTCCTCTCCGCCGGCAGCCGCGATCCGGCACCGGTGCAATTGTTCTGCCTGCCCTATGCCGGCGCGGGGGCGAGCGCGTTCCGCCACTTCCCGCGCCAGTTCGGCCCGGACGTCGAGGTGCTGCCCGTACAGCTGCCCGGCCGGGAGAACCGGATCGGCGAGGACGCCCGGTTCCAGGTCGCCGACGTGGCGCGGGCGATCGCCGGGCGGGCCGACCGGCCGTACGCCATCTACGGCCACTCGATGGGCGGCCGGGTCGGCTTCGAGGTGGTTCGTGAGCTGCGCCGGGCGGGGCTGCCGCTGCCGCTGCGGCTCTACGTCGGCGGCGCCCGCGCGCCGCACGTCACCGCGCCGAGCGTGTTCGACGGGCTGTCGACGGTCAACGACGACGAGTTGCTGCGCCGGCTGCGCGTCGGCGGCGGGTTGCCGGCCGAGGTGCTGGAACACCCCGAACTGGTCGAGCTGCTGCTGCCGCTGCTGCGCGCCGACTTCGAGCGGGTGGACGGCTACCGGTACCGGCCCGAGGAGCCGCTGCCGGTGCCGATCGTGGCGTTCAGCGGTCGGCGCGACCAGGCGGTGACCCGCGAGCACAGCGCCGCCTGGCGGGAGCACACCGCCGCCGGCTTCACCCTGCACGAGATCGACGGCGGACACTTCTTCCTGCACGACGCGCTGGCCGACCTGGCCGCCGTCATCCGCGCCGACCTGAACGCCGCACGGGCCGCCGCCCTCGACGCCGATCTCGTCGAGTCGGCCACCCCCGGCGGGCACCGGGTGCCACTGGGCGACACCGGCTGGTCGGTGTGGCGCGACGCCATCCTGCGCAGCACGGGCTTTCCGGCCGACGGGTTGACCATGCTGTCCGCCCCGCACGCCGCCGCCGCGGCCGACGAGTTGCTCGCCACCGGCACCGGTGCCGAGCTGTTCGACAAGGAGTTCGCCGAGGCGATGGCCACCAGCGGCCGGCGGCTCACCGAGCTGGCCGCCGACCCGCTGCTGCGCGAGGCGGTCACCTGGCAGAACCGGGGGGCACTGGTCGCCCTGGACGGGCTGGTGAACGGTGGCCCGGACGCACCCCGCAACGTCCGCCGCCGGGACCGGGAACGCGCCCTGCTCAAGTACTGGCAGCGGTACTGCGGAAAGAACGAGACCGTCGGCTTCTTCGGCCCGAGCTGCTGGGTCACCATCGACCCGGAGCTGCCGGTCGCCGCCGAGGTGCGGGCGGGCGCGGCCCTGACCCGCCGCCGCTGGGTGTGGTTCGAGTCGTGGGCGCTGACCGCGTACGCGCGGCGGATCGGTACCGACCTGGCCGTGCGCGCCTGGTGGCCGCCCCGGCTCGCCCCGCAGCTGAGCCTCGCCGGCCGGGAGGTACACCGGCCGGGCCGACCGCCGGTGCCGCTGTCCCCGGTCGAGGCGGCGCTGCTGGCCGCCGCCGCCGACGGCCGCCCGGCCCGCGACCTGGTCGGCGACCCGGCCATCGGACTGCGTCGGCCGGAGGACGGGTACGCGCTGCTCGACCGGCTGGTGGAGCGGGAGCTGATCACCTGGGACGCCGCGCTGCCGGTGAGCCCGGACGCCGAGGAGGTCCTGCGGCAGCGGATCGCGGAGATCGGTGACGCCGAAGCCCGGATCGCCGCCCGGACCGGCTTCGATCGGTTGTGCGCCGGCCGGGACGCGGTGGCCACCGCCGCCGGCGACCCGGACCGTCTGCGTGTCGCGCTGGACGCGCTCGACGAGACGTTCACCGACCTGACCGGGCAGCCGGCGCAGCGCCGAGCCGGACAGATGTACGCCGGCCGGACGCTCTGCTACGAGGACAGCAGCCGGGACCTGGACGTGGTCGTCGGCGCACCGCTGCTGAACGACATCGCCGCGCCGCTGGCCGTGCTGCTGCGGGCCGCCCGCTGGCTCGCCGGCGCGCTGGAGCAGGCGTACGGGGCGGTGTTCCGCGAGTTGTACGACGAGTTGCGGGCCGACGCCGGTGACGCGCCGGTGGCCCTGTCCGACCTGTGGTTCCTGGTACAGGGCCTCTTCTGGGGCAGCGGGCCACGCCCGGTCGACGCGGTGGCGGCCGAGTTCGCCGCCCGCTGGGCCGGGCTGTTCGGGCTGGCCGAGCAGCCGCCCGGCAGCACCGACGTACGACTGAACGTGGCCGACCTGGCGGCCCGGGTCGACGAGGTCTTCCCGGCCGTCCGCTCGGACTGGTCCAACGCCCGACTGCACAGCCCCGACCTGCAGATCTGCGCGGCCGACGCCGCCGCGCTGGCCCGGGGTGACTACACCGTGGTGCTCGGCGAGCTGCACGCCGCCTGGCCGTCGTTCGACTGTCAGGTGTTCACCCCCGCGCACCCGGACGTGGAGCGGCTGCGTGCCGCGCTGGCGGCCGACCTCGGCCCGCGCCGGATCCGGCTGCTCTTTCCCAACGACTGGCCCCGGCGCACCAGCCGGGTGGCCGAGGCGCTGATCGGCCCGACCGATCGGCAGTTGGCCTTCGCGCCGGCCACCAACCCCGAGCCGGCCCGGGTGCTGCCCACCGTGGCGCTGACCGTGCGGGACGAGGACGGCCGGCTCATGGTCAGCGCCGCCGACGGGCAGCAGTGGTCGCTGACCGAGGTGTGTGCCGGTCTGCTCAGCGCGCACGCCGTGGACGGGTTCAAGCTGGTCGCCGCCGCGCCGTACACACCACGGATCACGCTGGACCGGCTGGTGGTGGCGCGGCAGACCTGGCGTACCACCGTCGGCGCGTGCGGTCTCGGCACGGTGACCGGGGAGCGGGCGCGGTTCCTGGCACTGCGCGACTGGCGGCGTCGGCTGGGCCTGCCCGAGCAGGTGTACGTCAAGCTCGGCACCGAGACGAAGCCGTGCTTCGTCGACCTGAGCAGCCCCGCCTTCGCCAACATGTTCTGCGCCATGGTGCGGGCGGCCGGTCGGGACGGCGGCGACGACACGACCGTGGTGGTCAGCGAGATGCTGCCCACCCCGGCGGACGCCTGGGTGCCCGACGCGGCGGGCCGGCGCTACTTCAGCGAGCTGCGACTGCACATCGTGGACACCGACGAACCGGAGCCGGTCCGATGAATCACCTGTTACCCCTCGGCTCGACCGGCTGGTCGGTGTGGCGCGACGTGGTGCTGCGTACCGCCGGTTTCCCGGCCGACGGGCTGGCCGCCTTCGCCGCCCCGGACGCCGCCGCCGCCGCGGACGCGCTGCTGGCCGGCGCGGACACCGCCGCCGAGCTGTTCGAGAAGGTGTTCGCGGAGGCGCTCGCCGACGCCTCGGCGACCGCCGGTCAGATCGCCGCGGACCCGCTGCTGCGCGAGGCGGTCACCTGGCAGAACCCGGCCATGTTGACGGCCCTGGACGGGCTGCTGCGTACCGACCCGACGGTACGTAACCACTGGCGGCGCCGGCGCGAGCTGAGCCTGCTGCGCTACTGGCAGCGCTACTGCGGGAAGGCCGAGACGATCGGCTTCTTCGGCCCGGTCTGCTGGGGCGTCCTGGACCCCACCGACGAGGCGACCCGGCTGCACCCGGGACCGACGCTGCTGTCCAGCCGGGAGGTGCACTTCGAGGCGTGGGCGCTGATCGCGTACGCCGATCGGCTCGCCGACGACCTCGACGTACGCCGCTGGTGGGCGCCGGCGCTGGCGCCGCACCTGAGTGTGGCGGGCCGGCGACTGCACCGGCCGCTGCACCCGCCGGTGGAGCTGTCCGCGCTGGAGGCGCGGCTGCTGGCCGGCTGCGACGGGCGCACCTCGGCCGTCCAACTGGTCGAGGCGACCCTCGCCGACGCGGACACCGGCCTGCGCTCGGCCGCCGACGCGTACCTCCTGCTCGACCGGCTGGTCGAGCGTGGCCTGCTGACCTGGGACGCCGGCCTGCCGATCAGCCCCCGGGCCGAGCAGGTGCTGCGGGAGCGGCTGGCCGCGATCGGGGCCGGTGAGCTGCGCGCCGAGGTGACCGCCGGCTTCGACCGGCTCTGCGCGGCCCGCGACGAGGTCGCCGCGGCGGCCGGCGACCCGGACCGGTTGGGTACCGCGCTGGAGGCGCTGAACGCCGAGTTCACCGCGGTCACCGGCCGGCCCGCCACCCGGCAGGCCGGTCAGATGTACGTCGGCCGCACGGTGGTCTACGAGGAGACGGCCCGCGACCTCACGTACACCGTGGGCGCGACGGTGCTCGACGCCCTCGCCGCGCCGCTGGCCGTGCTGTTGCAGGCCGCCCGGTGGCTGACCGCCGAGATCGGCGCGGCCTGCGAACGGCTCCTCGCCGAGCTGTACGAGGAACTGCGTGCGGACGGGCCGGTGCGGCTGGCCGACGTCTGGTCGCTGGCGCAGGGGCTGCTGCTCGCCCCGGACGGGCCACTGGCCGCCGCCGGAGCCGGCTTCACGGCCCGCTGGGCGGAGCTGTTCGACCTGGCCGCGCTGCCAGCCGGCCAGACCGAGCTGCGGCTGAGCAGCGCGGAGCTGACCGAGCGGGTCCGGCGGGTGTTCCCGGCCGACGCTCCGGGTTGGCCGTCGGCCCGGATCCACAGCCCGGACGTGCAGATCAGCGCCGTCGACCTGGCCGCGCTCAACCGGGGAGAGTTCCTGCTGGTGCTCGGCGAGCTGCACCCGGCACACGTCCCCTTCGACAGCGCGGTCTTCGCGCCGTTCCACCCGGACCAGGCGGCGCTGCGGGCGGGTCTGGACGCCGAGCTCGGGCCGGCCCGGGTCCGGGTGCTCTATCCCGAGGGCTTCCCCCGGGTCACCACCCGCACCACGTACGGGCTGACCAGCCCGGCCGACCGGCAGCTCGGCATCGACACCGCCCGGGGGGCCGAGATCGACCGGCTGGTGCCGGCGACCGAGGTACGGGTGGTGCCGGCCGGCGACCGGCTCGCGGCGGTGCTGCCCGACGGCAGCCGGTGGCCGCTCATGGAGGTCTTCGCCAACCTGCTCGGCTCGCTGTTGCTGGACAGCTTCAAGCTGCTCGATCCGGCGCCGCACACGCCCCGGATCACCATCGACCGGCTGGTGGTGGCCCGGGAGACCTGGCGGATGACGGTCGGGGACAGCGGCCTGGCCGGGCTGAAGAAGGAGGCGGACCGGTTCCTCGCGGTGCGCCGGTGGCGGGCGCGGCTCGGCCTGCCGGAGCGGGTGTTCGTGAAACTCGGCACCGAGGTCAAACCCTGCTACGTGGACCTGACCGGCCCGCTCTACGCCCAGTCGCTCTGCGCCATGGTCGACGCCGCCGCCCGGACCGGGCCGGACGTTCCGATCGTGGTCAGCGAGCTGCTGCCGACACCGAGCGACAGCTGGGTCACCGACGCGTCCGGCCGCGGCTACGTCAGCGAGCTGCGCCTGCAAGTCACCGATCCGAGCAGCTACCCCGGGGGGAACGGGTGACCGACATCCTGGCCATCAGCGGCGTACGGGGCGAGGCACTGCCCTGGCCGGACGCGACGATCGCCGAACTGGTGGCCGCGCAGGCCGCCCGCACGCCGGACGCGGTGGCGGTGCGGCAGTGGGACAGCCGACTCAGCTACGCCGAGCTGCTGGGCCGTGCCGCCGGGGTGGCCGCCGCGCTGCGCGAGCGGGGCGTCGGTCGGCAGACCCGGGTGGGCGTGTGTGGCGCCCGGCGACCCGAGCTGGTCGCCACCGTGTTGGGGGTGTTGCTGGCCGGCGGCTGCTATGTGCCGCTGGAGCCGGGGGGCCCGCGTCGGCGGTTGCGCGGGATCGCCGCCGACGCGGGCGTGTCCCTGGTGGTCGGCGACGCGGCCGAGGCGGAGTTCGGCGACGCGCCCGGCGTCGAGGCGATCGCGCTGCCCGGCCCGGCCCCGCTGGCACCCTGCCCGGCCCGCCCGGGTGACCCGGCGTACGTGCTGTTCACCTCGGGCTCGACCGGCCGACCCAAGGGCGTGCTGACCAGCCACCGCAACGTGGTCGAGTTCGTCACCGGCGTGGTCGCGCTCAGCGGCGCCGGCGCCGACGTACGCAGCCTCGGCATCGCCTCGCTCGGCTTCGACGCGGCCACCATGGACCTGTTCGTGCCGCTGCTGCTCGGTGGCACGGTGGAACTGCTCGGCGCCGAGGACCGCGCCGACCCGGTCCGGCTGGCCCGGTTCATCGCCGCGCACGAGGTCAACTGGGGCTTCATCACGCCCACCGTGCTGGCCATGCTGGACCCGGCCGAGCTTCCCGGCTGGCGTACGGTGCTCTGCGGCGGCGAGGCGGTGCCGGCCGCGCTGGCCGCCCGGTGGGCGCCCGGCCGCCGCTTCCTCAACGGATACGGACCCACCGAGACGACGGTGCTGGCGGTCAGTGGCCCGTTGAGCGCCACCGAGACCGACCCGGTGCCGATCGGCCGGCCGCTGCCCAACCACCGGGCGTACGTGGTGGACGCGGCACTGGACCCGGTGCTGCCGGGGGAGACCGGTGAGCTGCTGATCGGCGGGCCCGGTCTGGCCGACGGCTACCTGGGCCGGCCGGCGTTGACCGCCGAGCGCTTCGTCCCGGACCCGTTCTCCGGGCTGCCCGGCGAGCGGCTGTACCGCACCGGCGACCTGGTCCGGCAGGACCCGGACGGGCGGATCGTCTATCTCGGCCGCGCCGACCGCCAGGTCAAGATCCGGGGGCAGCGCATCGAGCTGGGCGAGGTGGAGGCGGTACTGGCCGACCTGCCCGGGGTCACCGGGGTCGCGGTCGAGGCGCTGCCCGGCCCGGCCGGTGTCGAGCTGGTCGCGTTCCTCACCCCGACCGACGCGCCGGACGACGCCCAGCTGCGGTCGTACGCCGGCAGTCGACTGACCACGGCGATGCTGCCGGCCCGGGTGCTGCGCCTCGCCGCGCTGCCGGTCAGCCCGGTCAGCGGCAAGCTGGACCGGTCGGCGTTGCGTGCGCTGGCCACGGCGGCCCGCGGCACCGCACCCGCCGACACCGCGACGGACGCACCCGGCGGGTCGGTGGCGGCGGCGGTGGCCGACATCTGGACCCGGCTGCTCGGCGCGGCACCCGAGCCGGCGACCGACTTCCTCGCCGCCGGCGGCAACTCCATCGCGGCGATGCGGCTGGTCGCCGCGCTGCGCGCCGAGCTGGGCCGGCAGGTCGACACCCGCGAGGTGTTCACCGAGCGCACCTTCGGTCGGCTGGCCGAGCGGGTGGCCGCCGCGCCGGCCGGCGACGACGGGCTGCGCACCGGCAACCCGCCCACCCTCTCCCCGCCGCAGCGCCGGCTGTGGTTCGTCGACCAGCTCGCGCCGTCCAGCGCGCCGTACAACATCGCGGTGGCGCACCGGCTGCACGGCCCACTGGACGTCGCCGCCCTCGGCCTGGCGCTGCGGGCCGTCGCCGAGCGGCACGACGTGCTGCGCTGGCGGATCCCGCAGACCGCGGGCGTGCCGTACGCGGTCTGCGCCGAGCCGACCGACGTTGCGGTGCCGGTGGTCGACCTGACCGACAGCGCCGACCAGGCACCGGAGCTGGCCCGGATGCTCGCCGCCGGTGCCGCGCACCCCTTCGACCTGGCCACCGGGCCGCCCTGGCAGGTGACCGTCTACCGGCTCGGTCCGGCCGAGCACGTGCTGGCCGCCACCTGGCACCACGCGGTCTTCGACGGCTGGTCCGAGCGGGTCTGCTACGACGACCTGGCGGCCGGCTACGCCCAGGCGGTGACCGGCCAGCCGCCGACGCTGCCGGAGCTACCCGCCCGGTACGCCGACTACGCGGTGTGGCGGGCCGACCGGGACCGGCTGCGGGGTGACACCGACCTGGCCTGGTGGAGCGGGCACCTGGACGGCGTACCGACCGTGCTGGACCTGCCCCGGGACCGGCCCCGGCCGGCGGTGCAGACGTACGCCGGCGCGGAGGCGACCGTCCGGCTCTCCGCCGAGGCCGACCGCGCGGTCCGCGAGTTGGCCGAGCGGCGGGGCACCACGGTGGCGGCGGTGCTGCTGGCCGCCTTCGGTGAGCTGATCGCACGGCTCACCGGCGGCGACGACCACGTGCTCGGCGCGATCGTCGCCGACCGGCGGCTGGCCGCCTTCGACGACGTGATCGGCTTCTTCATCGACACCGTGCCGGTACGGGTCCGCACCGGCGGGGCGAGCTTCGCCGAGCTGGTCGACCGGTGCGCCGGAGAGCTGCACGAGGCCACCGCCCATCCGGGGGCGCCGCTGGAGCGCATCGTGGAGGCGCTCGGCGTCGGGCGGGACACCGCCCGCGCGCCGCTGGTGCAGGTGCTGTTCAACGTGCTCAACTTCGCGCCGCCCCGGCTGACGTTGACCGGGCTGACCGCCGAGCCGGTGCCGGTGCCCAAGCCGGGGTCACCGTTCGACATCACCGTCTACGTGGTGCAGCACGCCGGACGCGTCGGCGTCGAGGTGGTCTACAACCCGGACCTGTTCGACGCCGCGCGCATCGACGACCTGCTCGCCGACCTGGCCGAGCTGGTGGGCGCGCTGGCCGCCGCGCCGGACACGTCGGCCCGCGAGGTGGCCGCCGCGCTGCCCCGGCCCACGGTGCGGGTGCCGCAGCTCGGCGCGATGACGGTCGCCGGCGGCGACCCGACCGGCCCTCCGGCGGGGTTGGTGCCCGCCGGCCCGGACGGGCTCACCGAGACCGAGGAGCTGATCGCCGGCATCTGGCGGGAGGTGCTGGAGCGCGACCGGGTCGGGGTGACCGACAACTTCTTCGACATCGGCGGGCACTCGCTGGCGCTCGCCGCCGTGCACGCCCGGCTGACCTCGGCCACCGGCCGCTCCATCCGGATGCTCGACCTGTTCCGGCACCCCACCATCCGGGCGCTCGCCGCCAGCCTCGATGGCGCCGCCGACCGGCCGGAGCTGGCCCGAGCGGCCCTGCGGGCCGCCGCCCGCCGCAGTCGTACCCGCCGTAACCCACCTCGCCGCCCCGGCGGCACCGCGTGACGAAGGACAGTCTGATGAGCAACCCGATCGCAGCCGACCTGCCCGACGACGCCACCGACCTGCTCGACGAGGGCATCGAACCGATCGCGATCGTCGGCCTGGCCGCGCGCCTGCCCGGCGCGGCCGACGTGCACGAGTTCTGGCGCAACCTGGTCGACGGGGTGGAGTCGGTCACCGAGCTGACCCGGGAGGAGCAGTTGGCCCGGGGCGCGACCGTCGAGGAGGTCGACGACCCGGGCTGGGTGAACCGCGCCCCGCTGGTCGACGGCTACGACGAGTTCGACGCCACGCTGTTCGGGATGACCGCCCGGGAGACCGAGCTGACCGACCCGCAGCACCGGCTGTTCCTGGAGACCTGCCACACCGCGCTGGAGGACGCCGGTTACGACCCGGCCCGCTACGACGGCGCGATCGGTGTGTACGCCGGCACCGGCGGCAACACGTACCTGCACCGCAACGTGCTGCGCAACCGGCGGGTCGGCGGCAGCCCGCACGGCGCGGTCTCCATCGCCACCGGCAACTCGCCGAACTACGTGGCCACCAACGTGTCGTACCGGCTGGACCTGCGCGGGCCGAGCTTGACCGTGCACACCGCCTGCTCCACCTCGCTGGTCGCGTTCCACCTGGCCTGCGAGGCGCTGCGCAACGCCGAGTGCGACATGGCGCTCGCCGGTGGCGTCAACATCGAGCTGCCGCACGTCGGCTACCTGGGCATGGAGGGCTTCACCTCCCCCGATGGCCGGTGCCGGCCGTTCGACGCCGACGCCAACGGCACGGTGTGGGGCAGCGGCGTCGGGGTGACTCTGCTCAAGCGGCTCTCCGACGCGATCGCCGACGGGGACGCGATCCGTGCCGTGGTGCTCGGCAACGCGATCAACAACGACGGCGCCGGCAAGGTCGGCTTCACCGCGCCCAGCATCGACGGGCAGGTGGGGGCGATCGCCCAGGCCGTGGCGATGGCCGACATCGACCCGCGCACCATCAGCTATGTCGAGGCGCACGGCACCGGCACCGCGATGGGCGACCCGATCGAGGTGGCCGCTCTCTCCGCGGTCTACACCAAGGACACCGACGACCGGGGGTGGTGCGGCATCGGCTCGGTGAAGTCGAACATCGGCCACCTCAGCCAGCCCTCCGGCATCGTCAGCGTGATCAAGACGGTGCTCGCCATGGAGCACGGGTTGATCCCGCCGACCATCAACTTCGAGACGGCGAACCCGGCCGTCGAGTTCGCCGACACCCCGTTCTACGTGGCGAACACCCTCACCAAGTGGGACGCCGAGGGCGGGCCGCGTCGGGCCGGGGTCAGCTCGTTCGGCATCGGCGGCACCAACGCCCACGTGGTGCTGCAGGAGGCGCCGGCCGCGTACCGCACCGAGCGGCGGACGCCGCCCGCGCACCTGCTCCAGCTCAGTGCCGCCACCCCGAGCGCCCTGGACGCGGCGGTGCAGCGTCTCGCGGACCACCTGGACGGCACCGCCGACGCCAGTCCGGCCTACCTGGGCGACGTCGCGCACACCCTGCTGGTCGGCCGCCGTCCGCACCCGTACCGCCGAGTCGTGGTCGCCACCGACCTGCCCACGGCGGTCACGGCCCTGCGCGATCCCAAGCGCGCGCAACGCGGGCCGCAACCATCGACCGACCGTCCAGCCCCGACCGTGGCATTCCTGTTCTCGGGTCAGGGCTCCCAGTACGCCGGGATGGGCGCGCAGCTCTACGCCGAGCAGCCGCACTTCGCGGCGGCCGTCGACGAGTGCGCCGAACTGCTCCGCCCCGAACTGGGCCTGGACCTGCGTGACCTGATCTTCGGTCGGGATCCGGAGGCGGGGGAGAAGCTCACCGAGACCCGCTACACCCAGCCGGCGTTGTTCACCGTCGAGTACGCCCTGGCCGCGCTCTGGCAGGCCGCCGGAGTCAAGCCGGCCGCGATGATCGGCCACTCCATCGGCGAGTACGTGGCGGCCACCGTGGCCGGGGTGCTGAGCCTGCCGGACGCCGTACGGGTGGTCGCCGCCCGGGGCCGGCTGATGCAGTCACTGCCCGCCGGCTCGATGCTCGCCGTCGCGTTGGACGAGTCGGTGGTCGCCGGAATGCTGCCCGAGGGGCTCTCGGTGGCCACGGTCAACGGCCCCGGCACCTGTGTGGTGGCCGGTGAGACCGCCGACGTCGAGGCGTTCGCCGCGACGCTGAAGGGCAAGTCCAAGGCTCTGCGCACCTCACACGCATTCCACTCGCCGATGATGGAACCGATTCTCGCCGAGTTCACCGCGTTGATGGCCACGGTGCCGCTGCGCCCGCCGACGGTGCCGTTCCTGTCCAACGTCACCGGCACCTGGATCACCGCCGAGCAGGCCACCGACCCGGCGTATTGGGCGGCGCACCTGCGCCGGCCGGTCCGCTTCGGTGACTGCGTGGCGACCCTGCTGGCGGCCGGCACCTGGCAGCTCGTCGAGTGCGGCCCCGGCCGCCAGTTGGCCAGCCTGGCCCGGATGCAGGTCGCCAAGGGCACGCCGGAGCAGCGCGCGCTCACCCCGCTGGGCAGCCTGCCCGCCGCCGGGGAGAACACCGGCGACCTGGCCACGCTGCTCGGCACCGTCGGCGCGCTGTGGTGCGCCGGCCTGCCGGTGGGCCTCGACGTCGACTCGGCGGCCCGACGGGTGCCACTGCCCACGTACCCCTTCGAGCGTCGCCGCTACTGGATCGAGCCGGACCCGGAGCAGCAGGCGGTCGCCGCGCCGGTGGAGACCGGGCCGCGGCCGCTGCCCGAGTGGTTCGCGGTTCCGGTCTGGCGGCAGGCCGCGCCGTCGCCGGCGACCGGGCCGCTGGGCCGCTGCCTGGTGTTGACCGCGGGTCCGCGCGGCGAGGCGCTGGTCGCCGGCCTGCGGGCCGTCGGCGCAGATCCGGTGGTGGTACGCCCCGGCGACGCCTTCGTCGCCACCGCGGACGGCTACCTGCTGCGCCCCGGTGAGCGGGCGGACCACGACGCCCTGGTCGCCGCGCTCACCGCCGACGGTGGGCTGCCGACGCGGCTGCTGCACGCGTTCACCCTGGACGGCGCCCCGACCGGCACCGACATCGCGGCCACCTGGGCCGCCCAGGAGCTGGGTTTCTTCAGCGCCCTGCACCTGGTGCAGGCGCTCGCCGGTGCCGGCCTGACCGGCGAGGAGGGCGACCTCTCGTTGGATCTGGTCACCGCCGGCACCGGGGACGTACGGGGCGACGACCTGTGCCGCCCGGAGCACGCCACCCTCGCCGGGTTGGCCCGGGTACTGCCCGCCGAGCTGCCCGGGCTCGCCGTCCGGCTGATCGACGCGGACCCGACCGACGACACCGCCGACGCGCTGGTGGCCGAGCTGCGCCGCGCCCGGGAGCCCGAGGTGGCGCTGCGCGGTGGGCGCCGCTGGGTGGCCGACGTCGAGCAGGTGACGATCGACGCCGAGGGCGAGCCGGGCGCGTTGCGCGACGGTGGCCGGTACGTGATCACCGGTGGTCTCGGCGGCATCGGCATCACCCTGGCCGAGGACTTCGCCACCCGGGCCCGGGCGAAGCTCGTACTGCTGGCCCGGTCCGGGCTGCCCGAGCGCGAGCGGTGGGACGACCACCTCGCCGTGCACGGTGACGACCGGGCCGGCCGCGCCATCGCGGCGATCCGCCGGATGGAGGCCGCCGGCGCCGAGGTGCTGGTGCTCGCCGCCGACGTCACCGACCCGGCCGACCTGCGGCGGGTCCTCGACGCCGCGCAGGCCGCGTACGGCGGCATCGACGGCATCGTGCACGCGGCCGGGCTGCCCGGCGGCGGGATGGCGGAGGTCAAGGAGCGGGCCGAGGCCGAGCGGGTCCTGGCCCCGAAGCTCGCCGGCACGCTCGCCCTCGCCCAGGTCTTCGGTGACCTGCCGCTCGACTTCGTGGTGCTCTGCTCGTCCATCACCGCGGTGGTGGGCGGCTTCGGGCAGGTCGACTACTGCGCCGCCAACGCGTTCCTCGACGCGCACGCCCGCTCCGGGGCGGACTGGCGTGCGCCGGTGCTGTCGCAGAACTGGGGCGGCTGGGCCGAGGTGGGCATGGCGGTGGAGACCGCCGCGCCGACCGGGTTCCGGGCGGCTGGCCGGGACACCGTGACCAGCGCGGTCGACCACCCGGTGCTCACCACGAAGGTCACCGGGCCGGCCGAGACCGTGCTGCACGGCCTGGTCTCCGCGAGTACCCACTGGCTGCTCGACGAGCACCGGATCGGTGGTGTGCCGGTCGTTCCGGGCACGGCCCACCTGGAGTCGGTGCGGGCCGCGGTGACCGCCGCGCTGCCGGCGCCGGCACCGGGCGCGGCCGTGGAGCTGCGTGACGTGGTCTTCCTGGAGCCGTTCGCGGTGCCCGACGGCACCGTCGCCCAGTACCGGGTGGAGCTGACGCCGGCCGACGACGGCGGCACCGACTTCGCCGTGCGGAGCCTGGCCGGCGGTCGGCTGCGGACCCACGTGCGTGGTGCGGCCGGTTGGACCGACGAGCCGGCCCCGTCGGCCAGCCCGTCCGTCCCGACCGGTCGGCGGGTCGACGACGACGCCTCGTTCGGTCGGGGTCGGACCAGCATGCTCACCTTCGGGCCGCGGTGGGCCGCGCTGGGCGAGCACCACCTGGCCGATGGTGTCGAGGTGGCGGTCGTCGAGGCTCCCGCGGCGGCGTCCGGTGACCTGTCCGCCTGGGGTCTGCACCCGGCGCTGCTGGACGTGGCGACCGCGTTCGGCCGGGGCCAGGGCAGCGGCACCTACCTGCCGCTGTCGTACGGCCGGATCGTGGTGCGCGGGTCGCTGCCGGCCCGGTTCACCAGCGAGTTGCGGCACCGCGCCGGTGGCACCGACGAGGTGGTCACCGCCGACCTGTCGCTGCGCGACCCGGATGGGCGGGAGCTGGTCGCGATCAGCGACTTCGTGCTGCGCCGGGTCGACCAGAGCGCGGTCACCGGCGGCCTCACCGAGGCGTCCACCTCGGACGCGGCGCCGGTGGCGTCGACCGAGGACATCCGGCCGGTGGACGGGGCCGAGGCGTTCCGCCGCAGCCTCACCGCCGGCCTCGGCGCCCAGGTGGTCATCGCCACCCGCACGGTGGACGACATCCGGAACCGCGCCGGTCGGGTCACCACCGACAACCTCGCCGACGACGAAGCCGTCACCGGCCCGACCTCTTCCGGTCTCGCCGCGAGCAGCGCCGCACCGGGCACCGAGCTGGAGATCACCATCGCCCGGGTCTGGCAGGACGGGCTCGGGGTGGCCGAGGTCGGCGTCGACGACGACTTCTTCGCCCTGGGCGGCAACTCCCTGGTCGCGGTGCAGTTGATCGCCGCGATGCGCAGGGCGACCGGGGTGAAGCTGCCGATGCGCAGCCTCTTCGAGACTCCCACCGTGGCCGGACTGGCCGCCCGGATCGAGGAGCTGCGCGCCGCGGCCCCGACCGACGAGCCGGCCGCGCCGGCATCCATCCCCACCATCCCGCGACTGCCCCGCGCGTGACGAGAAATCCGGAGTAGAGAGCATGAGCGACACGATCGCCACGCTGCCCGTGGTCGTCGAATCCGACGGCCGGGCACTGACCGAACTGATCACCGACCGCCGTACCGAGCTGCGCGCCACCCTGTCCGAGCAGGGCGGCCTGCTGTTCCGCGGCTTCGACGTGGGCGGGGTGGACGGCTTCGACCGGGTGGTCCGGGCGCTGTCCGGGGAGCCGCTGACCTACACCGAGCGGTCCTCACCACGGCACGCCATCAAGGGTCGGGTGTACACCTCGACCGACTACCCGCCGGACGAGGAGATCTTCCTGCACAACGAGAACTCGTACCAGGCGCGTTGGCCGTTGACGCTGTTCTTCTACTGCATCACCGCGCCGCAGACGCTGGGGGCCACCCCGCTGGCCGACATCCGCCAGGTCTACCGGGAGATCGACCCGGCGGTACGGGAGGAGTTCGTCCGTCGACGCTGGATGCTGGTGCGTAACTTCCACGAGGACTTCGGCGCGACGTGGCAGCACGTCTTCGGCACCGACGACCGGGCCGAGGTCGAGGCGTACGCGGCGGCCAACCGGATCACGCTGGAGTGGGTGGGCGCCGACGGGCTGCGTACCCGGGCGGTCCGCGACGCCGTGCACCACCGGCCCGGCTCGGACACCCCCCGGTGGTTCAACCACGCCACCTTCTTCCACGTGAGCAGCCTGGCCAAGGACCTCCAGGAGGGGTTGCTGGCCATGTTCGGCGCCGACGGGCTCCCGTCGAACACCTACTACGGCGACGGTGGCGAGATCCCCGCCGACGTCATGGACCACCTGCGGGCCGCGTACCGGGCCGCCAGCGTCCGCTTCGACTACCAGCGCGACGACGTGCTGGTGGTCGACAACATGACCGCCGCGCACGGTCGGGAGCCGTTCACCGGCCCCCGCAAGATCGCCGTCGCGATGGCTGAACCGCACAACCCCGAGAGTGGAGAGCAGTGATGGCCGAGCCCCGATTCCTGGTCGTGCGCAACGACGAGGAGCAGTACTCCATCTGGTCGGCCGAGCGGGACCTGCCGGCGGGGTGGCACGACACCGACTTCGCCGGCACCCGGGAGGAGTGCCTGGCGCACATCGACACCGTCTGGACCGACATGCGACCCCGATCGGTACGCGAGGAAGCGTCATGACCAGCGAGTGGACCTTTCCGGCGTCCTTCGCCCAGGAGCGGGTGTGGACGGCGAACCAGCTCGACCCGGACTCACCGGTCTACAACGTGTCCGTGTTGTGGCGGTTCCCGACCGGCATCACCGCGGCGCAGGCCGTGGAGATCCTGGGCCAGGTGGTCGCCCGGCACGAGTCGCTCCGTACGCATCTGCGGATGGTCGACGGTGCACTGGTGCAGGTCGTCCGAGCCGCCGAGCCGCTGGAGCTGCCGGAGCTGGACCTGTCCGACCTGCCCGCCAACGAGCAGACGGTCCGCTACGACGAGACGCTGGCCGAGCTGGCCCGGACCCCGATCCCGCTGGACGCCCCGCCGCTGTGGCGGGCCCGGCTGGCCCGCTTCGCCGAGGACCGGGTCGGGTTGCAGCTCGTGGTGCACCACGCGATCTTCGACAGCCACTCCGTGGTGCTCCTCGACGCCGAACTGGCCGCGTTCGCCCGGGCCGCGCTGACCGGCGCGCCCGCCGACGTGCCCGAGCTGCCCATCCAGTACGCCGACTTCGCGGTCTGGCAACGCGAGCAGCTCACCGACGAGGAGGTGGACCGGCAGCTCGCCTTCTGGCGTGAGCACCTGGCCGGCGCGCCGGCGGTCACCGGCCTGCCGCTGGACCGGCCGCGCCCCGCCCAGCTCGACTTCGCCGGCGACGAGGTGCGCTTCGACCTTCCCGAAGGGCTGCTGGACGAGATCGGGCAGCTCGCCGCCGGGACCTCGACCACCCCGTACATGGTGCTGCTGGCCGCGTTCGGCACGCTGCTGTCCCGGCTCTCCGGTGACCCCGAGGTGGTGGTGGGCATCTCCACCGCCGGCCGGGACTCCGCCGAGCTGACCCCGCTGATCGGCATGTTCGTCAACCCGGTGGCGCTGCGGTGCGACCTGACCGGCGACCCGACCGTCACCGAGCTGCTCGGCCGGGTCCGTGTCGGCCTGGTGGACGTGATGGAGCACGCGCAGACCCCGTTCCAGCGGATCGTGGGGGCGGTCGCCCCGCACCGCGACCCGTCGGTGCAGCCGGTGTTCCAGACTGCGCTGAACCTCATCCCGGACTCCGGGCTGGACCCGGTGGCGCTGGGCACCACCAAGGACGACTTGGCCTTCGACATCACCGACGGCACCAGCCGCCTGGTCTACCGGACCGACCTGTTCGACCGGGCCACGGCCGAGACGATCGTCGCCCGCTACCTGCGTCTGCTCACCGCCGCCGTCGCCGACCCGGGGACGCGGCTGTCCGCGCTGCCCCTGCTCGCCGACATCGAACGCACCCTGCTGCGCTCGTGGACCGGCACCGGGCCGGCGGTCACGTCCACCACCCTGGTCGCCGAGCTGGAGCGGCAGGCCGCCGCCACCCCGGCCGCGGTCGCCCTGATCTGCGACGGGGAGGAGCTGAGCTACGCCGAGCTGGCTGCGCGGGCCAACCGGCTGGCCCGACTGCTGGTCCGCCGCGGTGCCGGCCCGGAGGCCCGCGTCACGCTGCTGCTGCCCCGCTCGGTGGAACTGGTGGTGGCGATGCTCGCGGTGCTCAAGTCCGGTGCGGCGTACCTGCCGGTGGACACCACCTATCCCGCGAACCGGATCGAGTTCCTGCTGACCGACGCGGAGCCGGCGCTGGTGCTGGCCACCCCGCAGACGGCCGCGCTCGCCCCGGCGGACGCGCTGGTACTGGATCCGACGACCGCCGCCGACCTGGACGGCGCGGACCTCACCGACGACGACCGCCGGGCGCCATTACGCCCGGAACACCCGGCGTACCTGCTCTACACCTCCGGGTCCACCGGCCGCCCGAAGGGCGTGTTGGTCGAGCACCGGGCGGTGACCGCCTACCTGGCCTGGGCCCGGGACACCTACCCCGGCCTGGCCGGCACCGCGCTGCTGCACTCGCCGGTCTCGTTCGACCTCACCGTGACCGGGCTGTTCGGCCCGCTCACCGTCGGCGGTACGGTCCGGCTGGCCGGCATCGACACACCGGCGGCCCGGGCCGGCGGACCGCCGACCTTCCTCAAGGTCACCCCCAGTCACCTGCCGCTGCTGGACGACGCGCTGTCGCCCACCACCGACCTGGTGATCGGCGGGGAGGCGCTGACCGGCGAGCAGTTGGCCGGCTGGCGGTCGGCGCATCCCGAGGTGGCGGTGATCAACGAGTACGGTCCGACCGAGGCGACCGTCGGCTGCGTGGCGGCCCGGATCGCGCCCCGGCAACCGGTGGCCGCCGGGCCGGTACCGATCGGCCGGTCCACCTGGGACACCCGGGTGCACCTGCTCGACAACGCCCTGAACCCGGTGCCGCCGGGTGTGGTCGGCGAGCTGTACGTCGCCGGGGCGCAGCTGGCCCGGGGCTACCTGCGCCGGCCGGCGCTCACCGCCGAACGCTTCCTGCCCTGCCCGGACGGGCCGCCGGGGGAGCGGATGTACCGCACCGGCGACCTGGCCCGCTGGCGGGCCGACGGGGCACTGGAGTACCTGGGCCGCCGGGACAACCAGGTCAAGGTCCGGGGAATGCGGATCGAGCTGGGCGAGATCGAGTCGGTGCTGCGTGCCCGCCCGGACGTGGACGTCGCGGCGGTCGTGGTCCGTGTCGACGCTGGCGAGCCGAGGTTGGTCGCCTACCTGGTCGGCCGGGCGGACGAGGCGACGCTCGCCGCCGAGCTGGCCCTTGACCTGCCCGCCCACCTGGTGCCGGACGCGTTCGTCCGGCTGGACGTGTTGCCGCTGACCCCGAACGGCAAGCTGGACACCGCCGCGCTGCCGGCCCCGGCGGCCGCCGCCCCCGAGGGCTTCCTGGCGCCGCGTACCGACGCGGAGGCGCTGGTCGCCGAGGTCTACGCCGAGATCCTGCAGGTGGAGAAGGTCGGCGCGTTGGACGACTTCTTCGCCCTGGGCGGCAACTCGTTGCGCGGCATGCGGGCGATGGCCCGGATCCGCGCCGAGGTGGACGTCGAGTTGCCGATGCGGGCGCTGTTCAGCAGCCCGGTGGTGGCCGACCTGGCCGCCCAGATCGAGCAGCGGATCGCCGCCGAGCTCGACGGGCTCTCCGAAACCGAGGTCGCTGCGCTGCTCGCAGCGGATAAGGACACCCCCGCATGACCGACGTCAAGGAACCGACCCGCGACGCCGCCCGACAGGCGTTGATCGCCCAACGGCTGCGCCGCCGGTCGGGAGGCACGCCCGCCGCGCGGGTCACGCCCCGCCCGCCGGACGCCGAGGTGCCGCTCTCGTACGCCCAGGAGCGGGTCTGGTTCATGGACCAGCTCGCGCCGGGCGAGGCGGCGTACCACATCGCGGTGCCGCTGCGGGTCCGCGGCCCGCTGGATGTCGCGGCGCTGCGCCGCGCGCTGGCGGATCTGACCCGGCGGCACGAGGCGCTGCGCACCCGGTTCCCGGCCGACTCGGACGGCCGGCCCACCGTCGTGCTGGACGACGTGGTCGAGGTGCCGCTGACCGTGCTGGACGCCGCCGACGAGGCCGCCGCGCAGGCGCTGGTCGACGCGGCCGCCGCCGAGCCGTTCGACCTGGCCAACGGGCCGCTACTGCGCGCCCTGCTGATCCGGCTGGCCCCGACCGAGCACGTGCTCTTCCTCGGCCAGCACCACATCGTCGGCGACGGCTGGTCGGTGGACGTGCTGCTGCGCGACCTGATCACCCGCTACCGCGACGGGGAGTTGCCCGCCCTGCCGGTGCAGTACGGCGACTTCGCCGTCTGGGAGGCGCGGGAGTTGGCCGGGCCGGGTGCCCGCCGACACCTGGACTGGTGGAAGGAGCGGCTGGCCGGCATCACCCCGCTGGAGTTGCCGCTGGACCTGCCCCGACCGGCCACCCAGACCTACCGGGGCGACTTCGTCGAGTTCACCCTGGACCGGGAGGCCACCGAGGGGCTGGCGGCGCTGACCCGCTCCTACGGGGGCACGCTGTTCATGACGTTGCTCGCCGCGTACCAGGTGTTCCTCGCCCGGCACTCCGGGCAGGACGACTTCGCGGTGGGCGCGTCGGTGGCCGGCCGGTCCGCACCGGAGCTGGAGAACGTGGTCGGCATGTTCATCAACATGCTGCCGCTGCGTGCCGAGCTGGCCGGTGACCCGACCTTCACCGAGCTGCTGGAGCGGACCAGGCGGGCGGTGTTGGACGGGTTCGAGCACGCCGAGGTGCCGTTCGCGCGGGTGGTGCACGAGCTGGGGCTGCCCCGGGACGTCAGCCGCTCGCCGGTCTTCCAGTCGATGTTCGTGCTGCAGAACTACGAGATGGGCCGGTTCTCCGGGGTTGCGGACGACGCCGGGGTCGACTTCGAGTGGCATCCGATGGAGCTGCGCGCCACCCGCTTCGACTTCGAGCTGCACGCCGTCGAGACCGGCGACGGGCTCTGGGGCAAGCTGGTCTTCAACACGGACCTGTTCACCAGGGCCACCGTCGAGCGGATGGCGCACCGGCTGACCACGCTGCTGCGCGCCGTGGTCGCCGCACCGGACCTGCCGGTCTCCGCGCTGGACCTGCTCGCTCCGGCCGAGCGGGCGCTGCTGGCCGGCTGGAACGACACCGCCGGTGACTTCCCCCGGCAGCAGACCCTGCACGCCCCGATCGAGGAGCGGGCCGCCACCACGCCGGACGCGGTGGCGTTGCGGTTCGCCGGTCGTTCGGTGACGTACGCCGAGCTGAACGCCGCGGCGAACCGGGTGGCGCACCGGCTGCGCGCGGCCGGGGTGGGCCCGGAGACCCTGGTCGGCGTCTGCGCGGAACGGTCCGTGGAGCTGGTCGCGGGCCTGCTCGGCGTGCTCAAGGCCGGCGGCGCGTACCTGCCGCTGGACCCGGAGTACCCGGCGGACCGGTTGGCCTTCATGGTCACCGACGCCGCCGCGCCGGTGGTGCTGGTGCAGGAGCACCTGCGCGACATGCTGCCGGCCACCGACGCCACCGTGCTCGCCCTGGACGACGCGACGGTCTGGGCCGACCAGCCGACGAGCGACCCGACGCCGACGGCCGGCCCGGCGCACCTCGCGTACGTCATCTACACCTCCGGCTCCACCGGCCGTCCCAAGGGCGTGCCGAACACCCACCGGGGCATCGTCAACCGGCTGGACTGGATGCAGCGCACCTACCGGCTCGGCGCCGACGACGCGGTGTTGCAGAAGACCCCGGCCAGCTTCGACGTGTCGGTGTGGGAGTTCTTCTGGCCGCTGCGCGAGGGCGCGCGGCTGGTGCTGGCCGAGCCGGGCGGCCACAAGGACGCCGGCTACCTGCGTGACCTGCTGGTCAGCGAGCGGGTGACCACGGCGCACTTCGTGCCGTCCATGCTCACCGTCTTTCTCGCCGAGGACGGCGTGGACGCGGCGAGCGACCTGCGCCGGGTGATCTGCAGTGGCGAGGAGCTGCCGGTCGCCGCGGCCCGGGACTTCGCCGCCCGGCTGCCCGGTTGCGGCCTGCACAACCTGTACGGCCCGACCGAGGCGGCGATCGACGTGAGCTCCTGGGCGTGCGATCCGGAGCTGCTGGACGAGCTGGTCAGCGTGCCGATCGGGGCGCCGATCAGCAACCTGCGGCTGCACGTGCTGGACGCCCGGGGCAACCCGTGCCCGGTCGGCGTCGCCGGGGAGCTGCACATCGGTGGGGTCGGGTTGGCCCGTGGCTATCACCGTCGGGCCGCGTTGACCGCGGAGCGGTTCGTGCCGGACCCGTTCTCGGGTGAGCCGGGCGCCCGGCTGTACCGCACCGGTGACCTGGCCCGCTGGCGCCACGCCCCCGGCGTGCGGCCGGGTGGCGACGCCGGCGCGGCCGACGGACCGGCCGGTGTGCTGGAGTTCCTCGGCCGGATCGACCACCAGGTCAAGCTGCGTGGGCTGCGCATCGAGTTGGGTGAGATCGAGAGCGCGCTGCGCGCCCAGCCGGAGGTGACCGAGGCGGTGGTGCTGGTCCGCGAGGACACCCCGGGCGACAAGCGGCTCACCGGATATCTGGTCGGCGCGGCCGAGCACGACGCGGTCAAGGCCGCGTTGAAGGAGACGCTGCCCGAGTACATGGTGCCGGCCGCGTTCGTCACCGTGGACGCGCTGCCGCTCACCCCGAACGGCAAGCTGGACCGCCGGGCGCTGCCCGCGCCGGTGGTGACCCGCGCCGCGTCGGTGGCGCTGGTCGAGCCGCGGAACGACACCGAGCGGCTGCTCGCCGGCATCTGGTCGGACGTGCTCAAGGTGGACACCCTCGGCATCGACGACGACTTCTTCGACCTGGGCGGGCACTCGATGCTCGCGACCCAGGTGGTGGCACGGATCCGCAAGGCCGAGCACGGCGGGCGGCCGGTCGGTGTGATGGACCTGTTCCAGCAGCGGACCATCCGTGACCTGGCCACGTTCATGTCCGGCGGCGGCGAGGGCGACGGGCCACGCCGGCTGCTCTACGAGCTGACCAAGCCGATTCCGACGGCCCAGCGGGTGATCACCTACGTCTGCGTGCCGTACGGCGGCGGCAGCGCGATCGTCTACCAGCCACTGGCGGACGCGCTGCCGACCGGGCACGCGCTCTGGTCCCTGGCCATCCCCGGGCACGACGTGGGGCTCACCGAGGACGCGCTGCCCTTCGACGAGCTGACCACCCGGGTCGCCGACGAGATCCTGGAACGCGTCGAGGGCCCACTGGCCCTGTACGGGCACTGCGGCGTCGGCAGCGCGATCGTCGCCGAGGTGGCCCGCAAGGTGGAGGCCGCCGGCCGGGAGTTGACCGCGCTCTACATCGGCGCGATGTTCCCATTCGCCCGTCCGAAGGGGTTGTTCGCGGCGGTGCGTACCCGGCTCGAGAAGCTCAAGAGCAACCGGCACTACGCGAGCTGGCTCAAGTCGATGGGGGTGGACACCGACGAGCTCGACCCGGAGCAGGCCGACCGGATCATCAGCAACATGCGGGCCGACTCCCGGGCATCCGAGGAGTACTTCACCGACCTGCTCGGCCGGCGCGCGGTGAAGCTGCGCGCCCCGATCATCTCGGTCGTCGGCTCGGAGGATCCGGTCACCGACTACCACACCGAGCGGTACGCCGAGTGGCAGTTCCTCAGTGACCGGCTGGGGCTGGTGGTGCTCGACCAGGCCGGACACTTCTTCCTCAAGTACCGGGCGCAGGAGCTGGCCGAGATCGTCACCCAGGTGCACCCGGCCGTCGTCGCGGGCGACGTCGGGGCGCTGACCCCGCAGGCGCGCGGCGCGGACGCCGGCTGGGCGGTGGCCGCGACCCGGGGCGTCGAGGCCACGGCCGGTCCGGAGCAGCCGGTGGTCCGGCCGAGCATGACCCGGTTCGTGGCGGTCACCGCCGGGCAGTTGGTCTCCACCACCGGCTCCGCGCTGACCGCGTTCGCCCTGCCGATCTGGCTCTTCACCCGTACCGGCTCGGTGGCCAACCTGGGTCTGCTCTGGGCGCTCGCGCTGATCTGCGGCGTGCTGGTGTTGCCGATCGCCGGCGCGATCACCGACCGGGTCAGCCGCCGGAAGATCATGATGATCGCCAGTTGCAGCGCCGGTTCCATCCAACTGGTGCTCGCGGCATTGCTCTGGACCGACAACCTGGCGCTCTGGCACATCTACGTCCTGGTGGCGCTGAGTCAGGTGGCCGGGTCCTTCCAGCGGATCGCGTTCCAGTCGGCCGTGCCGCAGCTGGTGCCCAAGCGCTACCTGGGGCACGCGATGGGCATCACCCAGCTCTCCAACGGCTTCGCCATGCTGCTGATGCCGGTCTTCGCCGCGGGTCTGCTGGCCGCCATCGACCTCAAGGGCATCCTGGTGCTGGACGTGGTCAGCTACCTCGTCGCGGTGCTGACCCTCGCCGTGGTCCGCTTCCCCGACCTGCTCGGCTGGCGACCCAAGGAGCGGCTGCTGGTGGCGATCGCCAACGGCCTGCGCTACTCGTGGCAGCACCGTGGCTTCCGGCTGATGCTGGGCTACTTCGCGCTGGGCAACATCTTCCTGGCCCCCGCGCTGGTGCTCACCACCCCGCTGGTGCTCTCCTTCGGCAACGCCACGCAGGTGGCCCAGGTCGCTCTCGCCGAGGCGCTCGGCGCGGTGGCCGGCGGTGTGCTCATGTCGCTCTGGGGCGGCCCTCGGCACCGCCGCATGATCGGTGTGCTGATCGGCAACCTGGGCACCGCGGTCGGCTGCGTCCTGGTCGGTTTGGACGCGTCGGTGGCGATGATCTGCGTCGGGGCGTTCTGGCTGGCCATGTCGATGACCACGGCGCAGTCGATCTACGCCACCATCGTCCAGGTCAAGGTGCCGCAGCGCTTCCACGGACGCGTGTTCAGCCTCAACCAGACCATCTCCTGGTCGACGCTGCCGATCGGCTTCGCACTGATCGCACCCGGGGCGACGAACCTGTTCGAGCCGATGTTCGCCCCGGGCGGGGCGCTCGCCGGGTCGGTGGGCGCGGTGATCGGCACCGGCGCGGGCCGGGGCATCGGGTTCGCGTACGTCTGCTTCGGCGCCGCGCTGATCCTGATCACCCTGGGCGGGTTCGCGATCCGGCTGCTGCGCCGCTTCGACCTGGAGGTGCCGGACTCGCTGCCGGACGACCTGATCGGTGCGCAGGAGCGGGAACGCCGCCTGGCGGCCCGCGCCGAGCAGCGCGAAGAGGAGCGGGTGCCGGTCGGGGTGTGACCGACGCCGGGCCGCCGCGCTGTCTCAGGGCAGTCGCGGCGGCCCGAGATCATCTTGGCGAATGCGCGGCCCCGCCGGTCGGCGACCCAACTGCGTACCGCCGCCAGCGATCTCCTGCGCGCCACCGGCTGCGACCCCACAACCGCGAACCAAGAGGTACGCACGGCAGCCCAGCACGGCGAGGACTCCGTCCGAGCGGGATGAGCTGACGGACCCATGATCGTGCTCGATCCAGGAAACAGTGGCCTCGCCCTGCGAGCGAGGGCACTGGAACCAGGATCGTGCACGATCACCCTGGGCTGACAGCAGGCACTCGCGTCAGCCCAGGAGGGCCCGGGTGACGTCGGGCCGGTTGAGCGCCGACGCGCACCAGACGAAGTGGCCGTCCTGGCCCGTCGGGTCGTACGCGGTCGCCGTGATCAGCGAGTACGCGGCCCGATACACGAGCAGCGCAGTGTGGTCGTAGTCCATCCGGGCCTCGATCAGAGCAAGGAGATCGTGCTCGACCCGTGGCGCGTCGGGTCCGTACATGTCGAAGATCGCTGCCGCGATCGCCGCGTCGAACGCCGGATCACCTTCGGTCGTCAGGAAGCCCCAGTCGAGCACCGCGCTCGGCTGGCCCGAGGCGTCGACCAGGACGTTCCCGGGAACCAGATCACCGTGCACCACGGCTCGCCGGCCGCTGTCGACGGCGAGTAGGCGACTGGCGAGTGCCCCGGCCTTCTGCTCGAAGTCATCGACTGCCCGGCTCAACACCGGTCGGAAGCGCTCGACCCGGCGTCCGGCAAGCCGCGCGAGGGCCACCGGGAAGTCCTCGCCGGCCGCGAACAGCGGCGAGGCCTCACCCAACACCGGCAACTCACGGGCCGCCGCAAGCCCGCCGCCAGCGGCAAGCGCGGCGACCACATCGACGAAGATCGCGTACGCGTCCGCGTGTCGCACGGCGCCGGCCGTGAGGGCGGCTGCCAACGTCGTACCGGTCAGTCGCCGCTCGATCGTGACCACTCGATCCTCGACGGCCTCCACCTGCACGATCCTCGGTACGCGAAACACGAACGGCTTCGCGTCCAGGGCCTGGTAGAACGTCGCCGTCCGGCGCGACGACTCGACCGAACCGGCGAACCAGATCTTCGCTACACGCGAGTCGTCGATCTCGTAGACCGCGCCCTCCATTCCCTCGCCCAGCAGCTTGGGCACGGCCGTGCCGATCCACCGCCGGAGCACCCGGGCCGCCTGATCGTCCGAGACGCGGCTCATTGCGACATCGACTCGGCCTCGGGCAGCTCCTCCGGCTCGGCGACCCAGGCGGAGAAGACCGGCACCCCGTGCCAGGGACCGGTGCCCCCGTCGGCCCGGGTGTCGGTGGCCACCGCGACCACCGCGTACGGGTGCCCGAAACGCAGTTCGGCGGTACGGGCGATGCCCTCCGGTGGCAGGCTGACCACCCCGAACATGCCGGTCACCGCGGCTGCCTCGAAGCCGTACCGGCCGTACCGGGCCATCGCCACCTGCCGCGCCTCGAAGCCCTGCACCGGCCGGTCGAGCGCTGTCGCGAGGGCCGCGGTGGCGGCCGGGAAACCCAGCGCCGATGCGGTCAGCTCCTGCTCGCTACGGGCGGACCAGCAGGGGAGCAGGGCTTCGTGCCGCTCCTCGCGCCCGTTCCGGGCCCGGGTCCGGACCCGCTCCTCGCGCAGCGTCCACAGCGGAGTCGCCCCGAGCGGCAGGTCGAACAGCGAGCGGCGACCGGCCGGTTCTGCGCCGTCGGCCGCGCCGGCACTGAGCTGGTACGCGGCAGCCAGCACATCGGCGGGTGGCACGTCGGGCGCGGCGGCCACCGACAGGACCACCAGGCCCGCGCCATCGGCCGCCTGGGCGGGCGCGGCGTGCACGATCACGTCACCGGCCCGGGTGGTCGTCACGATGGCGCCCCGGTGGCCGTGGCTCGGGCTGCGCAGCACCCGGCGCAGGCGACCCGCCCAGGCGCTGTCGGCGCCGAGGGAGCCGGCGTCGGCGACCTCGAACGGGTTGGCCCAGGAAATCCGGGTGGCCTGTGCGCTGGCCAGGGCGAACACCACGTCCGGGCGGACCTGCAGGGGGAACCTCTCGATCAGCCCGTAGGTGTGCTCGCGCGCCCAGGCGTCCAACCCGGCGTGGTCGGGCAGTACGCCGACCTCGGTACTCGCGGGCAGCGCGGCCCGCCACCCGGCCGGCCCGCCGTCGCCCTGGCCCGGTCGATGCCAGAGCGCGGTGGCGGCGGCGACCAGCGGGTGCGGCGCGTCCAGCAGCGCGCGGGTGACCTCGACGGCGCTGGCCAGGTCGGTCCCCAGGGCCTCGGCCAACTCCTCGGCCACGGTCGGGGCGTCCCGGTCCAGGCTGGTCGCCGCCGTCGCGCAGAGCGCGAGCAGCAGCCAGGCGCCGAGCGGCGACGCGACGTGATGCCGGTCGCCGATCGTGGCGTGCAGTCGCTCGGCGTACCCGGAGAGCGGCCCGTGCAGGTCGGTCGTCATGCCCCCACTCTGCCCGCCCTCGCCCGGGCCGGCATCCCCGCCGGCCCGGCTCACGAGAACAGCTCGAACGGTTCGTCGACCTCCTGGCCGGCCAGCAGGGGCGTGATCAGCCGGGGGAGCTGCCCGGGGTAGAACCGTTCCCGGCTGGCCACCACCTCCGGCAGCGGCCACCAGCGGAACCCGAAGTAGTCCTCCCGCTCGTAGTCGAGGCGGTGCGCCTCGTCCACGTCCGGCCCTGGGCCGGCCAACCGCACCACGACGACCACCTCGTCCTGGACGTGGCGTAGCTGGCGGTGCCGGAAACTCGCCCGCCGCCGCCAGGTCGGCATGCCCACCTGGTCGACGGTGACGGCGATGCCGGTCTCCTCCAGCAGCTCCCGCACGGCCGTGTCCCGGTAGGTCTCCCCGGGGTCCATGCCGCCGCCGGGCAGCTCCCACCAGGTGCCGAGCTGGGGATGATCCGGGTCGTGGGTGTGAAAGAGCAGCACCCGGTCGGTCCCGTCGAGCACCACCACCCGTACCGCGCGTCGCTCGAGGATCGGCAGGTCGTCGGGCAGCTCAACCATCGGTGGAGCCGAGCGCCGTCGCCGTACCCGGCAGACTCCTGGTGCGCACCTCGATGGTCACCCAGCACCCTCCCGTCGTACCGATTGCCGGCATCAGTCTGCCGTAGCACCGCCCGCTCCGGCGGCCGGTGGGTCGACGGGTAGGCTGCCCGCCGTGGCTGGTCTGTTGAGGAACGTGGCGGCACGCATCACCCGAGTTGGCGCGGTGATCCCATCGCCCCGGCGTACCGGGCCGAGTCCGGCGCGGGTGGCACGCCGCCGTCAGGTGAGCGCGTTGCAGCGGCGGGAGCTGACCTACGCCCCCGAGCGGGACGGCCAGGCCGACCCCGGGGAGATCGTCTGGACCTGGGTGCCGTACGAGGACGACCCCCGGCAGGGCAAGGACCGGCCGGTGCTGGTCGTCGGACGGCACAGCCGGACGCTGTTCGGGCTGATGCTGTCCAGCCAGAGCGAGCGCGACGGGCAGCGGCACTGGTTCGCGCTCGGCCCCGGCGAGTGGGACCGGGACAACCGGCCGAGCTGGGTCCGGCTGGACCGGGTGCTCACCATGCGCGAGGACAGCATCCGCCGCGAGGGCGCCGTGCTGGACCGGCCTCGGTTCGACCGGATCGGCGAGGCGCTGCGACACAGCTACGGCTGGCGCTGACCTACCGGCTCGGACCGACTGCGGCGTCGCGCGCGTCCGGCGCCGGGTACGGCTGCTCCGCGAGCAGCCGGGCCAGGTGGGCGCTGTTCAGCGCCAACGCCTTCGTGGTACGGCCGGTGGTGTCGGGCTTCGGGCCGGCGTCGCGGTAGTCCACCTTGTGCAGCGCCTCGCCGACCCAGTAGGTGGCGCCGGCCGCGGCGCAGGTGAACCCGACCTCGTTGAGTGCCTGCTGCACCTGGCCGATGGTGTGGTGCGCGCCGTCCTCGTTGCCGACGACGGCGACGCCGGCCACCTTGCCGTAGGTGAGCAGCCGGCCCTCGGCGTCGGTCTCCGAGAGTTCGGCGTCGAGGCGTTCGAGGACCAGCTTGCACACGCTGGACGGCTGACCGAGCCAGATCGGTGTGGCGATGATGAGCACCTGGGCGGCCAGCAGTTTGGCCCGGATCGATGGCCAGCCGTCCCCGTCGCCCTCGTCGGTCGACACCCCGAACCGCACGTCGTGGTCGACCACCCGGACCACCTCGCCCTCGACGCCCTGCGTCGCCAGTTCGGCGAGCACTTCCCGGCCGAGCTGTTCTGAGCTGGACGGGGCCGGGGACGGCTTGAGGGTGCAGTTGAGCACCAGGGCGCGAATGCTCGCCACGTCTGTTCCTCTCGGACGGGGTCGGGCTGTCCGCCGCTTCATACCCACGCCCCGTACCGCGACACCTCGCGCCGAGACTGACCGGCCTTCGGCCGCCGAATCGGTTGACAGAAGCGCTCTGAGCAGTATATTCAACCTATCGGTTTATAAGCCGGATGGTTGAGGGATGGCGATGACAGCAGATCCGGTCAGCGCCGTGTTCGCCGCGCTCGCCGACCCGACCCGGCGGGCCATCCTGGCCCGGTTGGCGACCGGCGAGGCGACGGTCAACGAGCTGGCAGAGCCGTTCCCGATCAGCGTGCAGGCGATCTCCAAGCACCTCACCGTGCTGGAGCGGGCCGGGTTGATCGTGCGGACCCGCGAGGCGCAGTGGCGGCGGTGCCGTCTCGACCCCGCGCCGCTGCGCACGCTCGCCGAGTGGGTCGAGCAGTACCGCCGGCTCTGGGACGACCGTTACGACACATTGGACGACTACCTGAGCGACCTGAAGGGAAACAGCCATGAGTGAGCTCCGTGACCTCGTGATCGACCTCCCGTCCGACCGGGAGATCAGCCTCACCCGTTCCTTCGCCGCCCCGCGTGAGCTGGTCTACGCCGCGCACACCCAGGCCGAGCACCTGAAGCACTGGTGGGGTCGGGGTAACCCGCTGGACGTCGAGATCGACTTCCGGGAGGGCGGCCACTACCGGTACGTCGAGCACGCCGACGACGGCAACGACTACGCGTTCCGCGGCGAGTTCCGGGAGATCGTCGTGCCGGAGCGGATCGTGCAGACCTTCGAGTTCGAGGGCATGCCCGGCCAGGTCGCGGTGGAGACGGTCGTCTTCGACGAGCAGGACGGCCGTACCGTGGTCACCAGCACGACCCGGTTCGACACCACCGAGCAGCGTGACGGCATGGCCGAGTCCGGCATGGCGCAGGGCGCGGCCGATTCCTACACGGCACTGGACCGGCACCTGGCCACGCTGCGCTGAACTGCCCGGTCCGGGCGTCGCACGCGGCGGCGTCCGGACCGGGACCGAATACCCGTTGGACCGAACCGCCGGCGGTGGCATGGTGTCCGGATGACCGAGGACGCGTCACGGTGGGTGGTCGGATGGGTCCGGGCCGACTTCGGCCTCGACCTGGCCACACTGGACGAGGTGACCCACGGCGCCGACCAGCACGCCCGCCTGTGGCTGGGCCAGGCGGCCGACGGTTCCCGGTACGCGGTCAAGCTGAGCGGTGGCGGCACACCGGCGGGCCTGGTCGTCATGGCGTACCTGGCCGGGCAGGGGGTGCCGGGCATCCCGGCGCCGCTGCGTACCCCCGATGGGCGGTTGTGCAGTGAGCGCGACGGCCGCCGCCTCTCGGTGGTGCCGTGGGTGTCCGACCACCGGGCACTGGACGGTCCGATGACCGACGCGCACTGGCGCTCGTACGGCGAGGTGCTGGCCGCCGTGCACGCGGTGCCGGTGACCGACGAACTGCGACGGCTGCTGCCGCCGGGCGGTGCGGCGTACCCCTTGATCGTGGCCGCTACCCGCGCGGTGGCCGAGCGGCTGCGCGCCCCCGACCTCGGCGATCCGCTGGTCGCCGACCTGGCGGGCGTCTGGTCGGTGGTGGCCGACCGGGTGTCCGTGCTGATCGAGGAGGTCGAGCGGCTCGCCGCCGAGCGGCCCGGCCCGTCGGTCGTCTGCCACGGCGACCCGCACCTGGGCAACCTGCTGCTCGGCCCGGACGGGCAGGTCTGGCTGATCGACTGGGACGACGCGGTGCTCGCCCCAGCCGAGTGTGACCTGATGTTCGTCGTCGGCGGAGTGCTCGCCTTCGCGCCGATCACCGCCGAGCAGGAGGTGGCCGCCCTCGCCGGCTACGGTCCGGCCGACATCGATCCGACCCGGTTGGCCTGGTTCCTCGCGGTCCGTGCGCTCGACGACCTCAGCGACTGGACCAGCCAGGCACTGGACGCCGACGCGACCGCGGCCGACCGAACGCGAGCGGCCCGGATCGTGCGGGGACTGGTGTCACCGGTCGGACTGATCACTCTCGCGGACGCGGCGCTGCGAAACCTCGACCCGGCACGTCGATGATCCGGTGCGGCGTGGGCGAGGGCTCGCTCAACGCTCCGCCAGGCGAGCACTGTCGACGAGTTGCCGGGGCGGCCGAGTGGTGCCCAGGCTCTTGGCCTGATACATAGCCGCGTCGGCGCGGCTGAGCGCCTCGGTGAGCTGAGCCGGGCCGGTCACCGGAGCGAGCCCGACGGACGCGGTCACCCGGACGCTGCGCCCGGCGAGGCGGATCGGGGAGGCGACGGTCTCGCTGAGCCGCTGGGTGGCGTGGGCGATCCAGCGTCGGTCGACGGTCCGGCTGGTGAGCAGGCCGGCGAACTCGTCCCCGCCGAGACGGGCGACGAGATTGTCCCCGGCGAACCCGGCCAGCCGATCGGCGACGCTGATCAGCACCTGGTCGCCGGCCGCGTGCCCGTACCGGTCGTTGATCTGCTTGAAGTCGTCCAGGTCGAGCACGACGGCGACCAGTGGCTGCCCGCCCGCGTCGGTGAGCAGCGTGGCCGCGAGACGGTAGAAGGCGCGTCGGTTCGGCAGCCCGGTGAGCGGGTCGTGGCTGGCGGCGTGCCGCTCGGCGTCGAGCTCGGCCTGCAGGTGACTGATCTCGGCCTCGGCGCGCACAGCCCGACGGCGTAGCTGCCACGAGGAGAGCAGCGCGCCCGCAGCGCAGATGCCGGAGGCGACACTCATCGGATCCGGCACCAGCCCTCCCATCGCGGCGACCGCCTCCAGCCTTCGGCCGGCGCGGCGCGCATGCCGCGTCGGGCCCAGTTTTCCCCTGGTCGTTGCCCCTTTCGGGGTAACTCATTGTGAACGGATGGGCACCGTGCACGTGCGTTATCATGCTCGCCGTGCGGTGCAGATGCAATAGCAGATGCACGTGCAGCACCGTCCGATATCGATATTCGCACCCTCGCCGGCAGCGCCCCTCGCGCGGGCATCGGCGGGCTCCGTGAGCAGAGAGACACCCTCATGCAGCAGCCGCCGAACGGCGTTCCGATCCACCAGTTGCCTCCGCTGAGCTGGCAGAAGAGTCGCCGCAGCAACCCCAGCGGCAACTGTGTCGAACTCGCCGAACTCCCCGGTGGCGCCGGTATCGCGGTCCGTAACTCGCGACATCCGGAGGGGCCGGCACTGATCTACACAGTGGACGAGATCACCGCCTTCGTGCTCGGCGCGCGCGACGGTGACTTCGACAACCTGATCAACTGAGCATCCCGGGATGCGGTCCCGCCGGTGGGACTGAAACACCGGTCCGGAGGATGTTCACCTCACTGTCGGTTCATGGCATGCTTACACGTCGGACGGGCCGGGGCGCCCGACCACCAGGGTCGGTTTCCGGAGGTCCGCACGTGACGATGGTTCCCGCCGAGGGCGGCCCGACGACCGGGCCGACCGTGCTGCGCATGCTGCTCGGAGCCCAGTTGCGGCGCCTGCGGGAATCCAGCGGGGTGACCCGGGAGGGCGCCGGATGGGAGATCCGGGCCTCCGAATCCAAGATCAGTCGAATGGAGCTGGGTCGGGTCGGCTTCAAGGAGCGCGACGTCTCCGACCTGCTCACCCTCTACGGCGTCACCGAGGAGCAGGAGCGCGAGGCGCTACTCAAGCTCGCCCGGGACGCCAACAGCCCCGGCTGGTGGCACCGTTACGGCGACGTGCTGCCCACCTGGTTCCAGTCGTACCTGGGCCTGGAGGCGGCCGCCGCGCTGATCCGCAGCTACGAGGTGCAGTTCGTCCCCGGCCTCCTGCAGACCCGGGAGTACGCCCGGGCAGTCGTCCTGCTGGGCCACGGCGCGGCCGGCCCCGCCGAGATCGACCGCCGGGTCGGGCTGCGGATGCAGCGCCAGCAGTTGCTCCGTCGCGAGCACCCGCCCCAGCTCTGGGCCGTGGTGGACGAGGCGGTGCTGCGCCGCCCGATCGGTGGCGTCGACGTGATGCGTGGCCAGTTGACCGCGCTCATCGAAGCGACCAAGTCGCCCAACATTCGGCTCCAGGTCATCCCGTTCGCCGCCGGTGGCCACGCCGCCGCCGGTGGCGCCTTCACCATCCTGCGTTTCGGCGACCAGGAGCTGCCGGACATCGTCTACATCGAACAGCTCACCAGCGCCATCTACCTCGACAAGCGCGACGACCTGGACTATTACGCCGTGGCGATGGAACGCCTCTGTGTCGAGGCCGAGCCGCCGGAGCGTACGCCGGAGATTCTCGGCCGGCTGCTCGACGACCTCTACGCGCGCTGACACCGCGAGCGGGGCGGCGGCCGCGCGGCGGTTGCTACTAGCATGGTCAGCGACCGGCGACAGTGGACGGACAGCACCGAGCGGGTGTGCGCCGAGTCGTGGAGGCAGCCTTGACCACCGATGCTTCGGGTAGCACGACCGGCTCCGTGAGCGACCGGATCGACACCTCGATCGCCCATCCGGCCCGCCGCTACAACTACTGGCTGGGCGGCAAGGACAACTTCCAGGCCGACCGGGAGTCCGGCGACGCGATAGCGGCCGGCTTCCCGACCATCCGCACCGCCGCTCTGGAGAACCGCCGCTTCCTGCAGCGCGCGGCCGGCTACCTGGCTCGCGAGGTCGGCATCCGGCAGTTCCTCGACATCGGCACCGGCATCCCGACCGCCAACAACACCCACGAGGTCGCCCAGGCCATCGCGCCGGAGTCCCGCGTGGTCTATGTGGACAACGACCCGATCGTGCTCGCCCACGCCCGGGCGCTGCTGAGCAGCACCGCCGAGGGCGCCACCGCCTACATCGACGCCGACCTGCGTGACCCGGAGCAGATCCTCACCCACCCGGAGCTGCTGCGCACCATCGACCTGTCGCAGCCGGTCGGGCTCATGCTGGTGGCGGTCCTGCACTTCCTGCCCGACGGCGACGACCCGTACGCGCTGGTGCGGCGACTGCTCGACGCGCTGCCGGCGGGCAGCTACCTGGCCGCCTCGCACGCCACGCACGACTACCTGCCCCCGCAGATCGCCGAGGAGGCCAAGGCCGCGGCCAAGGGCGGCGGCCCGCACGGGCTGATCAATCTGCGTACCCGGGGCGAGTTCACCCGCTTCTTCGTCGACCTCGACGTGGTCGAGCCGGGCATCACCTCGGTCGCCGAGTGGCGGGCCGAGGACGAGCCGGAGCCGCGCCCCTCGGTTGCCGAGGTCAGCATGTACGGCGCGGTCGCCCGCCGGCCCTGACTCCGGCCGGCCCGCTCACCCCCGCCGGCCGATCTCGGTGACCGGCTTCGACGACGTCCCCGAGGCCGCCCCGGCCAGCGCCCGCTGCCCGCCGTCCCACGCTGCTCCTGACCGACCCACCGGGCCGGGCCGGCCATCGGTCGGCCCGGCGCCCCGCTCTCCGCCACCCGCACGACCGGCCATTTCGGTACGCAGGGGAGGAGTGGGTCGGGACCGGGCGGCGCGGGTGGTCGGTACGGGATCGGCCAGGCAAACTGGGTAGGCCATGTCGCCGTTCACCCCCACTCTCCGTCTCCACGACCGCTACGTTCTGCACGAGCGGATCGGTCTCGGAGGCATGTCCGAGGTGTGGCGGGCCGACGACGAGGTGCTCGGCCGACCGGTCGCGATCAAGGTGCTCGCCGGGCAGCTCGCCGCCGACCCGCAGCTGCGGGCCACCATCCAGCGTGAGGCCCGCGCGGCCGCCCGGCTGACCCACCCGCACGTGACCCAGGTGTACGACTACGCCGAGGCGACCCTGGCCGGCGGCGCCGTGGTGCCGTACCTGGTCATGGAGTTGGTCGATGGCTACAACCTGGCCGACCGGCTGCGTGCCGGGCCGCTGCCGTGGCCGGAGGCCGTCCGGGTGGCCGGGCAGATCGCCGCGGCGCTGGCCGCCGCGCACCGGATCGGCGTGGTGCACCGCGACGTCAAGCCGGGCAACGTCATGCTCACCGACACCGGTGCCAAGGTGCTCGACTTCGGCATCGCCGCGCTCGGTGGGCCGCATCACCCGCTGGCCGGGCAGACCGGCGAGCCACTGATGGGCACTCCGGCATACTTCGCACCCGAGCGGCTGGTCGCCGGCCCGCCCGACCCGGCCAGCGATGTGTACGCCCTCGGCGCGCTGCTCTATCGCACCCTCACCGGCCAGGCGCCGCTGCCGGTGCAGAGCTGGGAGGACGCGTTGGAGGTGCACCGGCGCGGCACCCCCGTGGCGCCACTGCGGGTGTCCGGCCTGCCGTCCGACATCGCCGAGCTGACCGTCGCCTGCCTGTCCGCCGACCCGACCCGTCGGCCGACCGCGGCACAGCTCGCCACCCGGTTCGGCGCCGGCCAGCCGGTCGAGCCGCCCACCGAGCTGTTGCGCATCCTGCCGGCGGCGCACCCGCCCACCCTGATCGACCGGTCAGCGGCCCGCCCGCCCGCCGCCCCGGATGGCGTCGCGCCGCGCCGCCGCCGATCGCGCCGACCCCTGGCCGTGCTGGTCGCGGCCGGCCTCGCGGCGCTGGTCGGCCTCGGCGCGCTGCTCGCCCAGGAGCTCGGCGCACCCGACTCCTCGCAGGTCGCCGGCCCCACGCCGACCAGCGCCCCGGCACCGGCGCCCACCACGAAGAGCCCGACGCCCGCAGCGCCGTCCTCGCCGCCGGCGACCGCCAGCAGCGCCGCGCCGTCGACCGGCGGCCAGCAGGTGCCGGTCAGCCTCCGGCAGGTCAGCAACGAGTTCGCCGCGATACTCTCCCAGGCGCAGGCCCGCGGCGAGATCGACCGCAAGACCGCCGAGGACCTGCGCGACGACCTGGCCGACCTCAACCGCCGCTCGAAGGACCGCGCCAAGCACGTCGCCGAGCTGCGCGAGCGCATTGCCGAGCTGGTCGACCGGGGTCGGCTGCCGGCGCGGACGGGCGCTCAGCTCGACGCACTACTTACCCAGGCCGTCGATTTCTCCACCGGCCGTACCGACGACTGACACTCCGTCAGCACCGCTGGCATGATGGTCCGATGCGGACACGGCTCATCTTCGTACGGCACGGCGAGTCGGTGCACCAGGTCGAGGGTTTCGTGGGCGGTCCGCACGGCTGCCAGGGCCTGACCGACCGGGGCCAGGACCAGGCACACAAGCTGGCCAGCCAGCTCGCCGGCAACCTGGCGGTCGACCGGCCGTTGGTGGTCTACTCGTCCGTGCTGCGCCGAGCCGTCGAGACCGCGCAACCCATCGCCGCCGCCTTCGGCATCCGTCCAATCGCGGACTGCGGCCTGTGCACCTGGCACACGCCGTCGTACGCCGACGGGCTGCCGATCGCCACCTTCCAGGCCGATCACGCCGTCGAGGGCGGGGGTGTGTTCCGGCCGTTCGAGAAGGGCAACGAGAGCTGGGCCGAGCTGGTGGTCCGCGTCAGCCGGGCGATCGTGGAGATCGCACAGCGGCACCAGGGCAGCACGATCGTCCTGGTCGGCCACAGCGAGACCGTCGAAAGTGGATTCCACGCGCTCGCCGCCCAGCCGCTCTTTCGGGCGTTCGACATGGAGGTGGCCCCGGCGTCCATCACCGAATGGACCACCGAGGACGACACCACCCGCTGGCCACCCGCCCGGTGGACGCTGCGGCGCTTCAACGACACCGGCTGGTGGGCTAGAGCGTGATCCAGTAACGACGCGCAGGCCCGAGTTCGGTGTCCCGGACGTCCTCCAGGACGCCGCCGTGGCGCTCGATCGTCTTCGCCGAGGCGATGTTCTGCTCCTCGCAGGTGACCAGCACCCGATCCAGGCCCAGCGCCCGCGCTTCGTCGAGCATCCGGCCCAGTGCCCAGGTGGCCAGCCCACGCCGGCGCGCGGACGGTCGGATGCCGTACCCGATGTTGCCGCCGACCCGCAGCAGGTAGTCGTTCAGCTCGTGCCGCAACGCGATCGCGCCGAGGATGCGATCGCCCTCGACGACCCATCGGTACGTGCAGTGCACCCGACCTTCGCTCAACGGCTTCGCCGGATCCGACTCGTCCGACAGCCGGGCGATCCAGGCCGCGAAGCCGGCGGCCGACTCCACCTCGTCCGAGGGCAGCAGCCCGGCGCCGTCCTCGTGGACCCCGGGCCCCCACTCGTGATGCGACTCGAGCCAGGCGGTGTGCAGGCGGACGGTCGGGGCGATCAGTTCGGGCATGTGGCGACGATAGCGGCCGAGGCCAGGGGGAGCCGTACCGGACTGGCGGCTCCGCGGCGGCGGCCACCCGGATGGCCGCCGCTACGGTGCCGTTCGTCGTTCCTAGCAGGCGGGGGTGCTCGAGTACTGCATGGTGTGGACGCCGAGCGTGTTGGTCTCGGTCGCCTTGAAGGTGGAGATGACGCCGTACGCGATCGACCGGCAGGAGCTGTCCGGCCCGTTGTTGACGACGACCTTGCGCTTGACGACGTTGTAGCTGCAGTTCTTGAAGTTCCAGGTCCACGACCGGTTCCAGGTCGCGGTGTCGGGGATGTGCTTCCAGAGGCCGTACGTCACGGTGACGCCGCAGGTGACCGCGGCACTCGCGGGAGCCGGGGCGACCAACGCCCCGGCCACCGCGCCAGCGGCCAGCAGCAGTCCTAACGACTTCTTCGATGTCTTGCGCACAGGATCCTCCTTGTGCCCGTCCGAAGCACGGTCACCGCGCCTCGTGCCACATCCGTGGTGGCATCGATGATCGCAACCATCTCGGCGTACCGGACCGAACAGCCGCAGTACTGAGGAGAACTTGAGAATCGCTCGTCGGGTGTCAGCTCAAGCGTTCGTCGCTGTGCGGGAAGGTCTCGCGGAGGGCCGGGTCCAGTGGGCGGCCGGTGGTGGGCTCGATGAACAGGTCGGCCAGCAGAAGCTCGGCGAGGTGACTCGGGTTGACGCCCGACTCCTTCCGGCCGAGGGCCTGTAGCGCGCCGCCCAGTCGTAGGGCGGCCTTCGCCACGCTGGCGGGCAGACGGGCGACGCGGCGACGGCGGCCGACCGCCTCGGCGATGCGCGCGAGCATCTCGTCCCAGGTGAGGTTCTCGTCGGCGATCGGCAGATCCGTACCGCGACGCTGCTCCAGAGCGTCAACCGCGACGTCGGCCACGCTGCGTGCCGAGACCGCCGCGGTGCCGCCGACGGGGGCCACCAGGGGTGCGCGGGACCGCGCCCACCGGTCCAGCGGGCCGGCCCAGTTGGGTAGCCGATCACCGGCACGGCCGAAGACGAAGGGCAACTCGATGACGGCGACCGGTAGCTCCGGGCCGGCGGCCGCGCGTCCCTCCCGGGCCTGCTCCACCCTGCAGCGGATGTACGTGTGGCGGGCCGCGAGCCGCCACTGCGGATGCAGCCGTTCGTAGTAGGTGTAGTACGAGCCCATGATGACCCCGCGGGTGAGGCCCTCGTGGCGCGCGGCGGTGAACAGTCGCACCACGGGCTCGACGTTGTCCCGGCGGAACACCGGATAGATCGGCTTACGCACCGGGCGCTGCTCGTCCGTCCGGGTCGCGTACACCACGCCGTCCTGGCCGGCCAGCAACGGCCGGAGCTCCTCGATCGAGGCCGACTCGACATCGACCAGGTGGTCGACGCCCGCACGGGCGGTACGCGCCACGGTGGTCACCTCGTGGCCGCGCTCGCGCAGCACCTCCACGACATGGGCGCCGATCAGACCACTTCCACCCACCACAAGAATTCGCACGTCGCATCGTCCACTCTGGAACGGGTGGCTTGTCAAGCGGCGAGGCCGGCGGCGGCCCTGCTCACCCGAAGGAGAGGAGTGCACCGCGCTCGTCGAAGACGGCCGTGCCCGCCCACGCGATCTCCCAGCGGTTGCCCTCGGGATCGGCGATGTAGGCCGATCGCCCGCCCCAGGACCGGTCGGTCGGCTCAGCCACCACGGTCGCGCCCGCCGTGACGGCGTCGGTGAAGGCGGTGTCGACCTGCCCACGGGTGTCCACGTTGCAGGCCATGGTGACGCCGGACCAACCACCGGCCGGCGCCGCGACGCCGGGCCCCGCCTCGGCGGCCAGCTCCGGCAGTGGATAGAGCGCGAACAGAACGCCACCGAGCAGGAACGCGGACCAGCCGTCGTCGCTGGCCGGCAGCTCAGGCCAGCCCAGCGATCGGTAGAACGAGCGCAACGCGGCGATGTCCCGCGCGCCCAGGGTGATCACGGACAGTCGTGGAGGGAGCGTGCTCATGGTTTCGATCATGCCCGATCCGACTGTGAACGTCAGCCGACCCGGACCGGATCGCCCTCGCCCACGCGACCGGCGCGGACAACCCGGGCGTACGCCCCGACGCACGGCTGCGCGCCCACGCCCGGCACCGGCTCGACCCGGTTCAGGCGGGCGGGCACCCGCAGGGCCTCGGTCTCCCGGGGCAGCGGACCGTGGGCCAGCGTGGGCACTGCGCAGCGCGGCGTCGGGGCGAGCACGGCGAGCACCAGGTCTGGACCGATCCGCAGTTCCTGGCCGATCCAGTCGTTCTCGCCGAACGCGTCGCCGGGAGTGTCGAGCACCAGGTTGGTCCGGTAACGCTCCACCGTGCCGGCCCCGGGCGGCAGGTCGGCGGCGATCCGGTCCAGCGTGGCGGTGGTGACCAGGTGGATCGGAGCGAAGTCGAAGAACGTCCCGGGCACCAGGGACCCGAGCCGATTCTCGTCCGCCGGGACCTCGTGCGCCAACCCGGCGGCCAGTACCGCGTCCGGGTGGGACCGCAGCAGCGTGGCGTCGGCCGGCACGGTGTCGACCAGCGTCACGGGGCGGCCCACCGCCGCCGAGAGCGCCACGTCGATGTCGGACTCCGCGGTGGACATCTGCCGGCCGTCGGGCAGGGTGATTCGCGCCGGGTCGGGTGCCGCGCCGGTCGCCCGCAGGGTGAGCAACGCGCGCCACCGGTGCGGTTGCTTGGCGCTGGCCACCCGACCGGTCTCCCGATCCAGCAGGGCCAACGCGCGGTCACCCGCGACGCCGGTCTCGCCCACCTCGGCGGCCGGCAGCCGCTCGCCCAGCAGCGACTTCACCGGATAACGCCGCACCTGCACCAGCCGCCCGGAGATCACCGGACCACCCTAGCCGGGCGGATCGCCCGCACCACGCTCAGTCGAGGCTGGCGCCGACCACCTCGCCCGGCTCGGTGCCCGCCCGGGCGTACACCTCGCCCTTCGGTGTCCAGATGGCCGACCGGCCGGCGGCCTCGGTGTAACCGCCACCGGTGGATCCGGCGAAGCTCGCCACCGCCACCCAGACCCGATGCCCGGTGGCGATCCGGTGTGCCCGCTGGTCCGGCACGGCGGCATCGCTGGCGAACTCCAACACACCCGCCGCGTACACGTCCATCCCGAGCGCGGCGGTCTGCGCCGCGTGCGCGGCAACGCCGCTGTCCTTGCAGATCGCCAGCCCCAACCGCCAACCGTCCACATCGAGCACCGCCGGCGCGTCGCCCGGCCGGAACCGCCGGGCCTCCGCGTCACCCAGCCACACCTTGCGGTACGCCACCCGTACCCCCTCGCCGGTCACGGCCAGCATCGCGATGTGGTCACCGGCGACCGGTGCGCCGGCCAGGGCCAGCGCGCCCGCCTCGGCGCACGCCTCGACCAGCGGCGCCAACCGGGGATCGTCGACCGGCACGACCGGGGCTTCCAACTCGTACCCGGTCAAGGAAAGCTCCGGAAAGAGCACCACCCGGGCGCGCGCCGCGCGGACCGCGGCGGCGTGCGCCCGCGCGTTCGCCGCGACATCCAGGGGTACGCACGGCGGCTGCGCCACCGCGAGCCGCAGCGGGGCGCGTTCGTCCCGCGCGCCCGGGCGGTCCGCCTCTTGGCTACCTCTCAGGTTCACTTCGTAGCGTGGAAACATGATGCGAACGTCGCACGCCGTGCTCGCCACCGGAAGACCCGCGGTTGCGGCCGAGCCGCCGCAGGGCGGGATCGTCGGGTACGTCAGCGACCTGGTGGAACGACTCGGCGGGCCGGGCGCCGGCCTCGCGGTCGCGCTGGAGAACCTGTTCCCGCCGATTCCCAGCGAGGTGATCCTGCCGCTGGCGGGCTTTGTGGCCGCCCAGGGCCGGATCAGCCTGGTCGGCGCGATCTTCTGGACCACGCTCGGCTCGGTGTTGGGCGCGCTGGCGCTCTATCTGATCGGGGCATCGCTGGGCCGGGACCGGACGCGCGCCATCGTGTCCCGGCTGCCACTGGTGAAGCTCAGCGACGTGGACCGTACCGAGGCGTGGTTTCTCCGCCACGGTGTGAAGGCGGTGTTCTTCGGTCGGATGATCCCGATCTTCCGGAGCATGATCTCCATCCCGGCCGGGGTGGAGCGGATGCCGGTGACCACGTTCCTGTTCTACACCACGCTGGGCAGCCTGATCTGGAACACCACCTTCGTGCTGGCCGGTTACCTGCTCGGCGACAACTGGCACCTCGTCGAGGGGTACGTCGGCATTCTCCAGAACGTGGTGATCGTGGCCTGCGTGGCCGCCGTCGCCTGGTTCGTCGGGTCCCGCGTACTACGTGCCCGGCGAGCCTCCGGTGGCACCGCCCCCTCGGAGCAGGTCGGGCCGGACCGTGCCGTGCCCGATCCGGACGGACGCGGCACGCTGTACCGGGGCGGTTCGTGGGCCGGAGACAAGCGCTAGCCGCGGTGCGCCTCGGTTCGCGCGCGCTGTGTTGGTGCGGTGCATGTTGGCGCGGGCTGTCGCGCCCCCGTGCTCCCCGCGCGCGCCCGCGCGTGTCCCCGCGCGCGCGTCGCGCGCGTCGCGCCCCCCGTGCGCGTCGCGCCGCGCGTACCCCAAGCGCCTCGCGCCGCGCAGCCCCGTCGATCTAGGGCATATCGTTGCTTTCGTAGATCAACTAGCGACGATATGCCCTAGATCGACGGGGGAGGGGGCGGGGGGGGGGGGGGGAGGGCCACCGCGCCTGGGGTCTGGTGGTGCTATGGGCGTTTCGCGCC